>CAUZEO010000001.1:0-80508 GCA_963578625.1 Kiritimatiellia bacterium
CCAAAACCGGAACGGAAATTCGTTTCGCCTCTTCCCAGGATTGAACCGGACAATCCGCCGGAATTCGCCTCAACCGGGCGCGACGCTCCATTGCGAAAGGCTTGTCGAACTGCTGCAGGATAGATTCCGCCACGGCCGGGGACCCGGATCGCATTTCAAGAATCTCCGGCCGGGCGGCAAACGCATCGCGGCCGGGTTTCTCCCCGTCCGCCTCCATCGCATCCGCCACCAGCGGAAGTAAACGCAGATTTCCGGGAAGCGGTTCCGCCCCCCACGCCGGCCGCACCAGGATCAACGCCTGCACCCGATCCGGAAAATCCAATGCAAGACGAGTGCTTACCGCTGCGCCCATGGAGATCCCGCCGACAACCGCCTCTTGAATCCGCAGGTGATCCAGCAGCGCACACAAGTCGCGAGCGAATCCCGCGAGCGTGAGAGCGCTCTCGGGTCCCACCGGCTCGGTTTCGCCATGCGCGCGGGCGTCCCAGACCACGACCCGGTGATGCTCAACCTGCCCGCACAGATCCTTCGGCTGGTTTCTGTCACCGCCTAACCCGTGACTCATGATCAGTGGCGCGCCGGTTCCGATGGTCTCGTAGGCAAACCGAATTCCCTCGTGATCGAACGTTGAAGTCACAATCCCGCCGCCTTCTTCTGCAGAAAGTGAACCGCTGCACCGACCTCGCCCTCCAAAAGATTGTGAATCACGACAGGACCGCTGTACCGGCAATCCCGCATGCATTCAAAGTAAGTGTCCCAGTCCATCCGCCCGGACCCCGGCGCCGCAAGTGCCCCATCTTCCTCCGCCGGAATCTCCTTTGCATGTACCTGTGCGATGTCAGAGCCAAGAAGGTCAAATGCCTCACGAATGAGCGGCGCCGCAGCATCGGGCGCGTCGCGGTGCGAAAGGTTTGCGCCGTCGAGAATGATTCGTAAATGTGGAGATCCAACTTCGTCCAGAATCTTGCGGGCTGCCGGGGCCGAATCCACCACATTGGCGCGCTCTGGCTCAATTCCGAGGTCCACAGCTTCTTCGTGCGCAACCTCCAGCAGCCGGTCGAGCGTCTCGCGCAGATCGCTCCACGCATCGGTCGAGCTGTTTTCAGGATGAGCTTTCCACATGTTTCCCGGATCGCGCGTGCCGGTGCAGAGTGACACGAAGGATGTTCCGAGCGCCTTTGCGCCACGAATCAGCGTGACTGCTTTTTCGATGTCGCTTCGACGCATCTGCCGGTCCGGATGAATGGCGTTAAAGGTGCCGGAGATGCCGACCATCTCAAGGCCGTGCTGTTGAAAAGCCTTGTGGATCGAGTCGCACTGATCGGACTCCAACCTCCCAGGCAGTGACGGCATGCCCGCGCATCCAAGATTGAAATGTACCGCGGAAAGCCCGTGATCAACCACGGCATCGAGCACGCCCTGCAAACTGGAGGCGGCAAACGTCCTGGCAAAAATTCCTAACTGCATGGTACGAGGCAGCCCGCAGACTACTTATCGGCAGCCCCAGGGCACTCCACTCGAAGCCCGCTCCGCAATGATTTTTGAACCGCTTCGATCACCTGCACCGTTGCAAGTCCTTCGTACGCATCGGGGGAACACGGTTGAGCGTTGATGATGGAGACCGCGAAGGCATCGAGTTCGTTTGCGAAAAGGTTGCTGGTGGCACGAAAAGGCTGAGTCCACTCCTGGTGTTGATCGCGAAAGATGCGTACGCGCGCCGGCCGATGGTAAAACCAAAGGTCGTAATCGATTTCCACGCTGCCATGCTCGCCGTATGCCCGGTATTCCTCGCGCCAATCGCCGCACACCTTGCTGGTGATCTCAAGGTGGCCCCTGGCCCCTCCTTCAAATTCCAGCAAGCCATGCCAGGACCAGTTTCCGTCGTGGGAGGCGACGGTGAACGTTACCGCGGAGATCGGCCCCCCGAGATATCGGACCATGTCTAGGGGGTGAGGACTCTGGGTGGTGAGATTGTAGTGTTCCCGGTCGGCTTTTGGGTCCTGCTTGGGTCGAATCGCCTGACTGCTCGTCAGTACCGGGTCGAAGCAACTATCCTGCATCGTCGGCCGAAACCGGCTGTCGCGAACGACGGCGCTGACCGACAGGATTTTCCCCGCGGACTCCCGCAGAAATTCCCGGGCGTGCGCCGTGCCATGGTCGTGCCGTTTCATGCAGCCTACCTGCACCTGGAATCCGGTTTCCTCCGCGCATTGAATCAGAGTCTCGCATTCCTGGCTGTTCATGCCCATCGGCTTTTCAACCAGGACATGCTTCCCCGCCCTCAATGCATCGATCGCGCGTGGGACGTGCAGCGCATCCGGCACCGCAATCACCACCGCCTGGATCTCGTCGTCCGCCAGGAATTCTGAATAATCGGTGTAGCGCTTTGCCACGCCGGCACGATCAGCGACCTGCGCCAACAGATCCGGCGCGGCGTCACACAGCGCCGTCAGCATAACATTCCGGGCGCGAAGCGCTCCCGGCACGTGCCCCGTCTGGCCGATTGCTCCACATCCGAGGATGCCGAGTTGTAATGGTTTTTTCGATGGCATGGTTCCTACAGGTGATACGGGATACAGGTCCGCGAATGCAAGAACAGAGCGCTCCCGCTCATTCTCCACACTATTACCTCGCACCCCGAATCCCGCATCCGATATCCTGCCCTGATGAGCACAAATCCTTCCGGACGCACCGTCTGGATCAACGGAAAGTACGTCCCCGAGAACGAGGCAGGCGTTTCGATTTTCGACTCCGCGCTGATGTACGGAGACATGATTTTCGAAATGGCGCGCTCATTCAACCGGATTCCCTTTCGACTTCGTGAGCATCTGGACCGGTTATATCGATCGGCAAAGCTATTCCGCATCCCGGAACCGCGAAATATTCTTGTTGGCGTGAGCAGGAATTATACGATCGAACTGGCGAAGAAACTCGGAATCCCGGTGCGAGAGAAAAATTTCGGCGTCTATGAAGTCATCCAGGCGGACGAAGCGTTCTATACTTCGACACCATTTCCCGTCTTACCTTGTACGAAAATCGATGGCATAAATATCGGAACCGGGCTCTGCGGACCGGTCACGCAGCGCGTCATCGACGCCTGGAGCGAAAGCGTTGGGGTTGACATCGTCGCACAGGCCAAACGATTCGCGGACCGAAATGCGGCCGTAGCCCAATCCGGACCGACACCGTACCGGATGGGAAACCGGAAGTAGTGACCTCGCGCTTACAGTGAAAAAGCCGCAACGCTCTCCAACGCCCGGGTTTGGAAACACCGGGCTGCACCTTCCGAAAATCGTCTTCGGAAACAGCTATTTCGGTAATCTGTACCGGGTCCTCCCCGACGAGACGCTTGGCGCCATCGCTGAGCAATGGATTGCGCAGACGCCGGGACCTGTGGTGATCGACTCCGCCGGAAAATATGGGGCGGGACTGGCGCTCGAAAATACGGCTCGGCAGTTGCGGAAACTGGAAATTCCTCCCGATCGAATCGTGCTCAGCAACAAGCTTGCCTGGAGACGCGTGCCGCTTACCACGGCCGAGCCTACCTTCGAATCCGGAGTGTGGGCCGACTTGAAGCACGATGCGGTGCAGTGCATCAGCTACGATGGGATCCTCGAGTGCTGGGAACAGGGATGCGAACTGCTTGGCGAATACGCGCCGTCCCTGGTCTCGGTTCACGATCCGGACGAATTCCTTGCCGCCGCAACATCCTCATCGGATCGTTCCGACCGGATCAGAAAAGTAATTGATGCATACCGGGCGCTGCATGAACTCAAGAGTCAGGGCAGGATTAAAGGTGTCGGCATCGGCGCAAAGGACTGGCGGGTCATTGCGGAGATATACGATCACGTTTCTCTCGACTGGATCATGTTCGCCAACAGCCTGACGATTATGCGCCATCCGCCGGAACTGGTCGCCTTCATGGAGCAGGTGCGGAAGCAGAATGTCGGGATCATCAACTCGGCAGTTTTTCACGGCGGTTTTCTGACCGGCGGATCCTATTTTGACTACAGCCTCGTCGACGAAAAGAACGATCAGGACGCTCTGCTTTTCGAATACAGGAATCGGCTCAACAAGGTGTGTGATCGCTGGAACATTCAACCGGCCACGGCCTGCATTCAATTCGGACTGAGCGGACCCGGCGTGAGCAGCATCGCATTAAATACGAGCAACCCGAACCGGGTGAAGGAAAACGTTGAAGCTGGAAATACCCACCTGCCTGCCGGATTTTGGGACGCTCTCCGGGATCAGGGGTTACTTTCCGTGGATTACCCTGGAATTATTCACGGGTAGAACTACGCATTTCAAGGCCGGATAATGATGCGCGATGCATCTATCCTGCGTTTTACACCTGTTTTACGGCGATTATAGCCCCTCCGGGCCAGGCGGGAAACAGGCATCAGGGCAGCACACACCAGCGACTGGTTGTTGTGAAACGTACGGACAAATCCACGCCCAAACTGAACGAAAGCGTTTGCACCGGCACGGCCTACAATGACGTAGTGGTCGAGTTCGACCGGATTATCGGGAACACCACGGCACGGTATTACCCGGTCGAATGGACGACGTGCTGGGAACCAGCGTTCAGACCAGCGGGAATGCATCCAAAGCCTCCGAGCAACCGAAAAAAGAGATCACGTTACTCTATATCAAGGTCCAATGGACCGATCACCAATTCAGCGCAGTCGGCACGGAAACAGAGTTCGAATCCTCCTACTGGGACCTCATTCGCAATTCGGGCACGCTCGACGGAACGAAGGGCGATACCGACATGGATGGCGAATTCAATCCGACCGACACCGACGGCGACGGCCTTCCGGATGACTACGAGAACCAGAATCAAAAACTGAGCCTCGAGGACGACGCGGATAAAGATCTGGACGGCGACTTCCAGTCCAATCATCAACGAATTCCTGTCCGGAACCTTGGCCAACGACCCGATGTCGGTGTTCAAAGTAACCCTGATTCAAGTCGATCCGGGATTGGCGTTGTTGAGTTGGAGCAGCGTGGACGGCAAGTTCTACCGGACCTCTTTCGCCGACAACGTGGAAGGGCCGTACACAACACAACCTACGAAGACATGATCTCCGCCGATCCCGGCGGCGAAACAACCCGCCCCGTGCCCACTCGGCCCCAGCATCAATACGACATCGTCGAAGTGGTCACGGAAGAGAGTGGTCCTTCCCAACAGAAGCCTGCACTAAAGATTCGCAATCCCGGCCCGAATGGAGGTAGATTCTGTGGCACGATTCAAAGGACAATCGATGCCGAGGCAGAGAACATGAACCGACCGCAATCCCTATCGGGCGTCGTCGTCCCGGTCCTCACGCCGATCGACGACCGGGAGCGTGTGGACGAGAAGGCATTTCGCACCCAGCTTGGCCGGCTCATCGCGGCGGGTGTCCACGGCCTGTTTGTCGGCGGATCCGCCGGACAGGGGCCCCTGTTCACCATGGATCAGTGGCAACGCATGATGGAAATTGCCCACGACGAAGTCGGTGGCGCCATTCCCCTGCTCTCCGGTGTTTCCGATACGTCGTCGCAGCGCATCTGCGACAAAATAGGGCGTGTTCGGGACATCGGCTACGAGTACTTTGCGATCACGCCGACCTTCTATCTTGCCGCGGCCTCCCCGGCGGAGCACCTGCGCCTCTTTGAAACCTGCCATGACCACGCGCCGGAAATGGAGATGGTCGTCTACAATATTCCTTCATGCGTCGGCTGCTCGATCGATATCGATTTGATCCTGCAGCTCGCGAGAGACGGGCGAATCAAGTGCTGTAAAGAGAGCTCGGGCGAATTCGACTATCTTCGCCCCCTGGTGGAACGAGGTCACAAAGCTGGACTGAACGTATTGGTCGGTGACGAGCGGATGATCCCTTCCGGTTTGCGCATGGGCGGGGTCGGCCTGATTCCGGTCACGGCCAATGCGTATCCGGAGTTGTTCGTGGAGATCTATAACGCGGCCATGGCAAACCGGGCCGACGTACTCGATCTGCACCGACACATCATGAACATTCGCGAAATTCTCCTCCTGCGGGGGACATGCTGGCTCGGAGGCCTGAGTTTCGCCGTATCCCGGGCGGGCATCGGAAACGGACGAACTCTTTCACCCCTAGAGCCGGTCGGAGACGAGCAGAAAAAACTGATTCTGGACCTCCTGGATCGAAACCCAATTAAGTAGAAGCTTCGTTACCTTCTGTTCAAACAGCGAAACCGATGCCCATGGCCGGCGACCAAGAACAGATTGGAATTGCCAAGAAAGAGGTTGCCGTAAAGCAGATCCTCGCCGGCGAGAAATCCCGAATCGACGTCGCCCGCGAATTCGGCGTGAGCCGGCAGGCGGTCAGTATCTGGGTGAAGAAGATTTCGGCGGGCGAGGCCTTCTCGGGCAGCAAGGGCCGCCCTGTCATGGTCCCGTTGACCGACTCCGAAAAACGGGAAGGTCAAAAGACCATCCAGCGTTCAGCACCCTCACAGGAGGGGATCGACGCCGAAGGGGATCGATGGACGTACGAAGCGGTTCGGAAGCTGCTGAAGAAACAACGCGGTCGCCTATACACGCGCACATTCATTGAACCCCTCATGTATGAATGGGGTCTGACCGATCCGTCTCTGTTTCCGCCGGAAAAGTTGTCCAATCGAATCCAGGGGGAGAAACCGAAAACCGAGCATCGCCGGATGTCGGCAGATGACCTTTCCTACTACGAGGAGCAGGTGCGTCAAACACAATCCATGATGAAAGACAAGGGTATCGTCATGGAAGAAACCTCGCGATATGCGCACGGTGTTCGAACCGGCAAACATTCGAAAGGCCAGACGAAGCCGTCGAAAAAGAAAAAGAAGCGCAAACAGAAGAGACGACGACGTTAGTTCGCCTCCAGCGCTTCGTGATCGGAAAGTTCGTCAAGAAAGCGGGCCTGCCTCTGTGGTTTGTCTTTGACCCGTTTCCGGTCAAACCTGAATGCGAGGCGCAGCGTACGCAGAGGGTTGCCGTGATTGCTCTTCGAGTCCGTGCACCAGCAATTTTCACTTTTCAATGGATCAGTATCCCAGTGATCGCAGGTACTCCCGGCTCTGACGCATGTACTCCGAGGGACAGATGCCTTTTGCCATGGCCGGTCTCTGGGGACCGAGTTCGACGGAGATCCAGCCGTCGTAGCCGGTCTGTTCCAATCCCTTCAGCACGGCGCCGGCACCGAAGCTGATGTTTCCCCGGCCGAGGGCTTCAAAGTGGCTCTTCGTCCAGTTCGGGTTTTCGGGATCCCAGTCGGAGGCCGCGTGGAAATCTTTCAGATTCACGTGGTTGATACCGCAGTGGTCGCGGATCAACCGCTCTCGACTCTTTTGGCGGCGCCCCGGCACTGCAGGAAGGCAGGGATTTAATTCAAGATGAAACGACGAGGGTATCATGAATGGCAAGCTGGTCCAACGTAACGGATAGAATGCCACCCTGAAAATCTTCCGTAAGCGATTTCCCGCCATAGGCGAAATGGACCTTCCGAGGTTCTTTCTCCAGCCGGAGACGCATGGTGATGTTTTGAACCGGCGGGATTTCGTCAATCGCAGACTGGCGGGGCGCGAGATCCATGCCGAATGTGTTCACGAGGTGAACCAGAATCCGGTCGTCTTTTCGCTTCAATGACACGTCGACGTATTTCGCGCCTTTAATTTCGACCACGGGGTCCGGAAAAAGGCGCTGTGCCGTCTGTTGGAACGCGCGGAGCAGCAGCGGATGCTGACCCTGGTAGTACACTTCCGGGAGCGGCACATAGAAGGCGCCAATCGACCCCTTCCCGATTTTGTTCACGCTGGCCGCGCAATGACCGCTCTCCCTGGTATCTTTCTGTGCGTACCATCGAGCCGTAACCTCTGCGGATTCCACCGTGACATGGCGGTAAATGCCGCCGCAGTCCGCGATCATCCCGTCCGCCTCCACGTGCAGCTCGGGGAACTCAGGGTTGAGGAAGAACAACGCGCGACCGTTGTCACGCTCTTCCAGCTGACGGTACGTTTCACGCATGTCAATCAGAGATCCCTCAAACTGGACTCCGAGCTCTTCTTCGAAGTATGTGGCGATGCGCGGGCCGCCCAGAAGGAGGAATCCGCCGTTCGCGACATAGGTCTTAAGTGCCCCAATGACTTCGCCAGGAAGCGTCTTGCACTCCGGGACCACCAGCATGGGAAATTTCTGCAGGCGGCCGTCGACCACATCTCGCTCCGACCTCACGTCCACACTGTAGTGGCCGTGAAGCAGAAGCCGCAGGAGACCGACTAGTGGAGGCCGGACGCATTCATGAAATCGATAGGGGATTCCCTCTCGTGCCAGGCGTTTCTGCATGGCCTCCTCGGGCAGGATCAGGCCAACCTGCGGGATGGACTCGCCGTGCCGGCACAAGTCCTGCCGCTCGCGCACGAACGAAGCGACGTCCCGTCCCATCCGGGTGGAGGATTCGTCGATGTAGCCGCTTCGCGTACCCATGATGATGCACTGCCAGGATCCGCCCTGCGCCAGGGTGGCCGCCGCTTCCTGCCGCAGTTGCACGACCGGCTTGATGCTGCGGTTGAACTGCTCATCCCCCTTGGTGTGCGTCCAGGCCATCATGTCCCACGGGATGTCGAACCCGTTCCAGTATCGCGACGTCAGGCGCATCCCGTCTGCCGCGTCCTCGGGCATGTAGTCGCCGGACAGGAAGTCGACGGGGACGCCCCGAAGGCCCGGCGTCCCCGGGCTCTGCACCCAGTTGCTGGTAACCTGGAAGCCGGGGCGGAATTCGTGCAGCGCGTGCATGTATTTTGTAGCGTGGATTCGAAACTGATCGCAAAAGAACTGGAAAAAGCTTTCCCAGTTCGGGTCGTCGGTGGACCGGGGCGGCTCGGTGATTCCGGTGGCTTTCCGGAGTGCGGCGAGTGCCGGCTCCGAGTAGTCCGGCGTAGTGCCCCAGCTGTCCGCGTCGACCCAGGCCGCGTCAACGTCGTACATGGAAATGACTTCTTTCAGCTGGGGAATCATCAGCTCGTCCAGGTACGGACTGAAAAGGCTGACAGCCATGTCGTCCCGCGAGCCATCCGCGTGGGTTACCGCCCATTCCGGATGGTGCTTGACCGCCGCGGCATCCCAGAGGGCGGAGTAGTGCACGACCAGCGCCACCCCGTGCTTCCGCGTGACCTCCCGCCAGATTCGCAGGCCGTCCTTCTTCAACCCCGGCGCGGCGTATCCAACTTGCGTCGAATAGCTCGCGTATCCGCAGTGCCCCTTGCAGTCCACCTGGACAAAGTCCGGCGACAGGTCGCGCAGGACGCGCTCCACCATCTCTTCAGTTAAATCGCCCCAGACATCCTGATCCAATGCCGAGGCGTGAAAGTCGGTGTGGAGACCGAAGTAGCCCTCGCTTCGTCGGAGATGGGCTGATGCGGTCACGAAAGAAGATCTTTACCGGAGAGGGCGCGGAGATGATTTGCGACGGAAGTGGGTGTATTCATCAGAACGGTGGTTCTGGAAACGTTTCAGCCTGATTCGTCGCGTGCCAATGAAAGAATCTCGTTCCCAATGGCGGCTCGGGCGCGTTCCCTTCCGTGAACCGCATGGAGGCGCGTATCTGGCAGTGCAGCGGTTCGCCGATGTGGTGAAAACAGAAGGCGATCCATTCGCCGGCGAGGTATCGAACCGGGCGCGCCGGGGCGTACATTTCCATTTCACCGCCCCGTACCGCGCAGTTGAGCACGAACACATACTCGCCCTCGGGCGTGATGCGCCCGAGACTCCCGCCGATCGCCACTGCACGATCGAGCAGATACCAGCTCCCGGCGTTGAACGACCAGTCGCTCAGCCACACCATCCGGTCCGCCGGCACCTGGAACACGGGATAGACATCGCCGCGGCGTTCATCGTCCAGGTCCTTGGGAAACCCGCGGGGATTCTCGGCGCTGAGGTGCGCATGAAAACTGAGCTCCCGCTCCACTGTCTGCTCGTCTACGCGGCATTCGTAGGCCGTGTAGCTTCGGATCCGTTCCCGGTTGAATTGATAATCTCCTGAAAGCATCGGTGACCTCCCCTCAGTCTATGCTATTTCGCCGCACGATCGGGTGCGAATTGAATCTCCGTCCGGGTCGGCCCGAAAAAATTAGGGTTGGTCGGGTAGTGAATCTCCGGATCGAAAAAATAGCCCGGCGGCTGGGTGAGCACGGTTGAGGTGACGCGCGAGGAGAGGTTCCGCCCGTTGTCCATTTCCAGCTCGATCCAGAATCGCCGCATTTTGAACACGCCCTGCCCCGGATTCTCGATCACCAGTTCATTCGCCGTGTTTAGCGAGGCGATGACATCGGAGGGCAGTTGCAGGGAAATCGGGGAGTACCGGTCGTCCCGGATCTCGTTGAAGTAGGCGGGGGTGGGTGTCAGGGATCCCAGGTCGCGCCCATTCAGAAGAACCCGCGTGACGCCCTTGTTGACGGCGCCAACCACCTCGAGCCGCAGCCACGCGGCCCTCGCGGATTGGATCTCTTTGAGGGTCAACCCGGACTCCATGTAGGGTCCCGGCTGGAAGGGAACATCATCCCGTGAGTCGTGCAGGGACTTCGCCCCCAATTGTTCGTGGAGCCACCATGTACGGCGGTACTGGGACGTGCCGGACCCGACGACAAGTTCGACCGGCCGGAGAAGTTCCGCTTCCGCGGGGGTCAGTTCGATGGTTTCTCCCGTCGACTCGCCTGGATCGAGTTCCAAATTACCGATGTCGGTGCCGTCACACTCGACACGGAACGTTGCAGGACGGTCCCGCGTGTTCGTGAGATGAAGGAGCAGGTTGTCGTCCCTGACCGACAGGGATGCATCCACCGGCGGAACCACCGTGAAATCGATCCACTTTTCCTCGCGGGCGAACCAGGCGCGTGTGCCCGGCTTTGCCACGGCCGGAATGCGAATCTTGTGCGGGCGTGCGCCCTTGATGTCCAGCCGCTCTCCGGGGGCGGCCTCGCCGGCTTCGCACGACAGCGCGAAGTCCATGACCTTCCCGCGAGGCCGGAGCCGGTAGCTGAACGCACCGGGAAACGGCACGATGTAGACCAGCCCGCGGCTGAGCCGCGTTTCCGCCTTTCCCATCGGCTCGCCTTCGCGATCGAGCGCAATGGCCGTGCCGCGACGACCGTCGAGGGAAACGCCGACCCACTCCTGGCAGTCCACCGGGATCACTTCGACGGTTTCCTCGCCTTCGCGACTGGAAACCACCGCGCCGTCCGCGGCCAATCGTTCCCGGCGGACAAACGTGCCGCGCGCGTCGAGGAAGTCATAGGCCGGCGACTCCACGTAATCGATGCGCCGGCCGTTGACGTTGGCGCTGTATTCGAGCAGCTCGCCGTCCGCCGATCGCGCGTACCAGCCGTTCGGAGGGAGCTCCGCATGCTCCGATTGCCACGTGTCTTCCATCTGTCCGTTGACCCACACCTCGAGCCCGTTGTCGTACTTCGTGTAAACCTGCGAGCCTTTGTGCGCGCCGCGCGCGAGCGCTGCCGACGTGTCCCACATCGTTCCGTTCGCGTCAGCATAGCGGATCTGGCTTGCGTTGGCCCCCGTGTAGGCCGACTGGAGCTGCTGTATCATGTAGTAGCTCCGCAGCATGCCGCGCACGCCCTCGTTGAGTTCCAGCCAGCCGCCGTGGCCGTAGGCGATGGTGGCGGCCAGGAACCGGTCCAGCCGCCAGTCGCGCATCTCCGGCCGATGCATGAACTCCTGGTTTCCGTAGAACATCCACATGTTCCCCATGCCGATGTTCACGCAGAGGGGGTGAATCTTCAGGAGGTCGAAGTCCACCAGCCACGGATCCTTCCACAGTCGGGGCTTCTCCTGGCGCGCGTAGTCGCCGTCGCTCAGGCCGGCCAGCAGCCACTGGTACGGACCTTCGCTGCTCACCGGCCCATTGAACGCCTCGCGTTCGTTCATGAGGACTTCGCCGTAGGCGTAGAGGGTTCCCGCAAAAGTGGCCGCGCCGGGGACGCGGTGATCGTAGTCGACATACGCGAAAATCGCTGTCGCCGTGTGAACGTCGCAATACCCGGTGTTGACGCCGAAGGTCCGCTTCACTTCGCGCGCGATTCGCTCCGATAGTTCCGGGGCCCGGGACGGCTTCACGATGTAGAACCGGTTGCCGGATCCCCAGAACTGGCCACCTTCGTCGCGCATGACATAGTCTTCTTTCCACTCCGCGCTGACCGGGAGGTAGTCCGCGTAGTTGTCGTAGAAGCCGTACCAATAACCCAGCGCATGCATTTCTTCGGTGATCTCCCGGGCCGTTCGATTTCCGCCTTTCAAGCGGGCTGCCCGCGTGCGCATGGTGTGGGCGCTTTCGTACCAGTAGTCGCTCCAGCCGGCTTCGTGGTTTGTCACGATCATCTTGCGGACCCCGTACCGCGCGACTTCTTTCCAGCGCTGCAGGTAGCCCTGCGGGCTCTCGCGGTTGGAGCAGAAGCCGTTGTTGCGGTACAGGTGCGTTCCCGTCACGTCCATCCAGGGTGAGGCCGGGTTGTCGATCGTCGGAAGCACCTCATCGAACCGCGGCGAAACGGTCAGAAAAATTCGCTCGAAACAGTCGTTTCGATTTCCGTCCGTCTTCGGCTTGTAGGTAACCCCGCCGTTGAAGGTGGCCCAGCGATCACCGACTTTGTTGCGGGCCCAGAACTCGCTCCCGTTCGTCCGGTACCAGTCGACGCAGGCAAAGGTGAAGAGAGGATCGTCCTCCGTACCGCTCAGCAGCACCTGCGGACGGCCGTGCCAGTACCAGAGGTACGGGATCTTGATCAGCCGTGGATTGTCCAGGCCGTCCGCGCGCCCGAAAAGGATCTGCTCGAGTTCGCCTCCCGGGCAGAACACGTCGAGGACCAAAGATTTCTGCCAGAGCCGAAGGACGTAGGTGACCTCCGCAATGCCGCCGGCCGTCTGCATGCGCCACGTCGAAACGACAGCGCCGTTTTCCCTTCGCACATCGACGCGCTCCGCTTTGTCCGGCTCCGCGCCCCCGCCGAAGCGTGGACCGCCGCCGGACAGCGGGTGAAAGGCCTCGCCGTTTCCCCACCGGGCAGTGATGTCGCTGAACGATCCCTTCTGCGGTTCATAGCGATACTCGAGCGTACCGTCGTCACCGCGGTACCGGAAAACGTACGCACTTCCGTCTTCCGCCAATTCCGTTTCGAAGTGCTCCGCGCGATTTGCCGGAAGAATCGTTTCCTCCCGCGTGGGGAAGGGGAGCTCTCCCTCTCCCGTGTTCAGGCCCTGCGGTTGCCCCGGAAAGGGATCGACCCCGCGCTTTCGTCTCGGCTCATATTCCAGCGGTGCGTTTTCGTCGCGGTAGAGGCTGAGATTGTCGAAGTAGACGAAGTCGTTGCTGCGCAACGAACCGATTTCAATCCCGGTCAACAGGCAGTCCCCATCCGTTTTTGCCGCGTCCTCGGCGGACAGAACGCGGTGAACCAGGTTCCACACCGTCCATCCCATGGGGCCGATCCGGACCCGGAGATCTTCTGCATCCTGCGTCCTGACGTGGGCATAGAGGTCGAGGGCCGGTCCGGATCGCCACTCCCATGGAAACGGGAGGTATCCGTACAGCCAGAAGTTGATGGAGTTGAATCCGCCTTTCACCGGGACCGGCCCCGGCGGACGGAGGATCACCGAAGCGTTCTCTCCAACCACACCGGTCGCGATCTTGCCGACGTACCGACCGAAGAGCTGCTGCTCCCGCGTCTGCGACAGCATGACCTCGGCATTCACCGCCTCCGCGGTCCATCCGGACAGGTCCTCGAAGTCAATGGTGGGCGGCCGGACGTCCTGGGTGCGCTCCGCCCAGATCATCTCGATCGGCGGTTCACCGACGATGCCGTCCTCGATGGGGACAGCCGGAGAGGACGTACCGGTGATTATGCCAAGAAAAACCAAAAAGCCTTGCTTCATGAAGCCCTTCTCCACGGTCGAACCTGTCGGACAAGCCCTAGATTTTCACAAACCCCTTGATCACCCCGCCCGCGGCCTGCTCTTCCAGTGCAGAAGGAAGGCTTTCCAGTCCTTCCCACGTGTGGGTCCGGAACAGCGAGGTGTCGATGCGCCCGGTCTGCATCAGCCCGCACACCCAGTCGTAGGCCTTGTGCTCCTCGGGCCCCACCGCCCGCACCGCGAAATCGCCGGGTGCGCCCTTCATGTCGAACGTGTAAATGTTCTTTTCCGGGGCGCCATAGATGACGGCCTGACCGCCTGGAGCAAGCGTCTTCAGACCGGCGACAAACATCGCGTCGGCCCCGGTTGCCTCGGCAAAATAGTCCGCGCCGCGGCCTCCGGTCAGTGCCTTGACCACCTCTCCCGGATTCTCGCTGGTGACATTCACGCCGGCATTGGCGCCGAATTTTTTCGCCAACTCGATCCGCTCGTCCCTCCGTCCCAGGGCAATGACGGTAGATGCTCCCGCCAGTGCCGCATACATGCAGATTGCGTAACCGGCCAGGCCCGTGCCGCCCACCGCGATGGTCTTGCCTCCAAGAGCGCCGACCTTCCAACTCCAACTGCCGAGTTCGGCGAGACTAATGGCCAGGGAGGCGTCCAGAGGATCGAGATCCAGCGGGGGCCGCATGTGGCGCATGGCCGTATAGTCTTCCTCGGGCAGCGTGGCCGGATCCCGTATGATTCCGTACTCTGCGAATCCGCCCCACCCGCTGAAGTATCCGTCCCGGGATTCCCCGGGATAAATCGCGGCTACTCGCGTCACCCGGTCGCCGGCCTTAAAAGAGGTTACGTTCTTACCAACCTCCTCAACCACTCCTACGGACTCATGTCCCAGGATCGCCGGATAATTCTCCCGCGGATGATGAACCTGAATCCCCTCCACGATGTGCCGGTCGGTGGTGCCGCATAACCCGCACACTTCGATCTTCACCAGTGCCTCACCGGGCCCCGGCTCCGGCGGCGGGACGTTCTGAATCTCAACCCGACCCGGCTCTACAACGATTCCTGCTTTCATGACCGTCCCCAGTCAAAAACAATTCCGGTAAAATCCTGCGGTCGCTCCACCACCATCGCGTACGCTTCCGGGGCATCCTGCGGCGCAAAGGTGTGCGTGACAAATGAATCCAACTTCAACATGCCCCCGAGCATCAGACGATGGCAGTACTCGTGGGCCTCCTTGGACTGCGCGCATGGGATCCGGATGAGCGCTCGCTTGCCGTGCAGCCCGTCAAAGCAGATCGGCGTCTCTCCCGGATAGTACCCCTGCAGAATGAACTGCCCTTCCATCTTCAGCAAGTCCCCGGCCTGGTTCACCACCGGGGCGACACTCGTCGTGTCGACGACGATGTCCGCGCCGGCTTCGGGGATCAGGCCCTTCAACTGCGGAAAGATGGGCCCGCCGTCGAGCACCACGCCTTCGTCGCATCCCACCGACAGGGCCTGCTCCACGCGCGATTCCAGCATGTCGGCGACCACAACCCGCGCGCCCTTGGCGCGAAGCACCTGGGCGGAGCTCTGTCCGATAAGACCCAGCCCCAGGACAACCGCGACGTCGCTGGTCACCACCTTGACCATGTCCGCGCCTCGCGCGGAGACCGATGCCAGTCCGGCCATCGCCGCCTCGCCATCCGAAATGCCGTCGGGAATCTTGCAGACATACGGCGGCCAGTCGTCCGGCTCCCGGTCCGGCACCAGAGCGTGCGACACGTGCGTTCCCATCCAGCTGTTCGATGCGTAAGGCTCCGGAAGGCGCGTACTGAAGTAGAAAACCCGGTCCCCTTCGGAAAACCCTTCCCGGGAGGAGCCGACCGTCTCCACGACGCCTACCCCCAGGTATCCGGGAATGTTGGGAAAGCTGATCTCCTGCCGCTGACTGATCAGGGCCCAACGCTCGGTGCCCACGCTGATGCCGGTGCACGTGGCCCGGACCACCAGATCGGTATCCGCGGGCTCCGGCATCTCGATCTCGCGCAGTCCGACCTTCCGATCCGCTTCAAAGACAATGGCTGTAGCTTTCAATATTCAAACCTCTCTTCGCTTGCAAGTTGCAGGAACCACCAAGTACACAAAATACCCACCGAAGCCAAGCCGTAACCAAACGGATTTTGAACAGATTATTTTCTTTCTTTCGCCTATTTCGTGGTTCCTCACTCCGTATTGAATTCAGGGTCCCGTCCGCGGAATTCGTCTTCCAATCGTTCTCGGATTTCCGGTGAGAGGGGCGGCAGCGCAGTGGTTTCTATGCACTGGCGGGTTTGCTCCTCCGTTCTGGCTCCGAGGACGACGTTCGACACACCCTCCCGGTCCAGCGCAAAGCGAACGGCGACCTGGGTCAGGGTCTCATACGGCGGGACAACGGCCCATAGTTTCATCTCTTGAGCACACTGCAGGATGATAGCGAGGCTCTCGTTTCCCCATCTGCCCCGGGGATCATCAGGCCGCTCGAAGGAATCTCCCGGCACATACTTCCCCGCGAGGAAACCGTCTTCCAATACCGTTCGGGCCACAATCCCGACATTGGCGTCCGAAGCTTCCCCAAAGATTTCGGCAGTCCCCTGCCGGAAAATGCTGTAAATGACCATGAGCACGTCCACCCGGCCGGACTGAATTGCATTGCGGCAAAGCCCGATGGTTTGGGGCGTCACATCCGCTCCCTTGATTGATGACCCGATCGCCCGAATTTTCCCCTCTTGCCGTAGCTGCTCATACGTGCCGAGGACAACCTCCAATTCCGCCGGATCAATCGGGGGTTCGTGCATGTAATAGAGGTCGATGCAATCGCGCCCGAGCAACCGCAGCGACTCCTCCAATTCGCGCCGGATGTCGGCGGGATCTGTCTCCCAGGTCTTACTGGCGATGATCAGGTCGGCCGGGTACCCGTTCTTCCGAAAATACTCCCCGATGTATCGCTCGCTGTTCCCGTACCCGCGAGCCGTATCGATGAAGTTCCCCCCTTGCTCAACAAAGGACCGAAGTACAGAAAACGCATTTTCCTCAGAGATCCGGCCATGGCCCGCACTGGCGATCTGCCCAGCACCCAAGCTGATCTCCGAAACCTCGAAACCGGTTTTACCTAGTACACGGCGACGCATGAGAATTGTGTTCAACGACGAAATACACGAAACACATGAAAATCCGGATTCTGATCTTTTCCGGGCATTTCGTGGTTCAGCGAAGTTTGTTCCACCCCTGCTCCTCCTGCTTCGGAGGTCCCGGCGGAGGAGGGCTGAAGGCATAGTAGTAGCAGAGGTCTCCCGGGCCCTCATTGATCGACTGGTGCCGGACTCCCGCCGGAATGTACACCGTCATCCCCTCCCGGACCGTATACTCCTCGTCTTCCAGCAAAAGTTTCCCTTCGCCGCAGACAACATAATAAATCTCCGCCTCCTTCGGATGAACATCCGGTTCCGACCGGTTGCCCGGCGTCAACCGCCACAATCCGGCGCAGATGTCTTTCGCACCGCACGCGTCCTCTCCAATCAGCAGGGATACCGTGCGGGACCCGTCGGGGGCCTGCCACAATTCCTGTTGTTCCGGGTCAATAACACAATTCTCATACTTGGGCATGCTGACTCTCCTTTATTATAGAATTACACGAGAAGGGACCCGCCATTGACATGAAGGGTTGCGCCGGTCACATAGGTCGATCGCCCGGACACCAGGTAGAATACCGCGTCCGCGATCTCGCGCGCAGTGCCCTGGCGCTTCAAGGGCGCCGCTTCTTTAAATTCCTGCTTCTGGCACTCCCCGAAGCTGTCGGTCATCGGGGTGTCGATCGATCCCGGCGCGATTGCATTTACCAGGATCCCGTCCTTCGCATGTACTTTCGCGGCAGACTTGGTCATGGCGATCATGCCCGCCTTGCTCGCGCCATAGGCCGGATGTGCGCAGACACTCCCGAGCACGGCCCCGGCCGACGAAATGTTGACCACCCGCCCGTACTTCCTTGCCTGCATGTGGGAAAGAACAGCCTTGAAACAGATGAACGCGGAATTCAAGTTCGTGTTGATGACATGATTCCAGTTGTCCAATGTCGTATCCGCCCACGTCGTCGTCGGCGCGATCCCGGCGACGTTCACCAGGATATCGATACGTTCAAACCGCTCTATGGTGGAGGCGACCATGCGGTTGACCTCATCTTCCCTGGAAACGTCCGTCGCGGAAACCAGTACCTCCGTGGAAGTCTTTCCGCGCACGGAATCTCCCACAACCTCCAGGCCGTCTGCATTGATGTCGGCCAACGTAAGTCCGGAAATGCCCTCCTCTGCAAGCACCTCGGCCACGGCTTTGCCAATGCCGGAAGCGGCACCGGTGACAATCGCAACTTGACTGGTTAGTTCATCCATTACGAAGTGGCCCCAGGTCTCCGAAACTTCCCGGAGGCTTCCCTCTGAATTCGGGGCTCCGGCAGCGCAATTCCCTCGCCCTTTCGAAGTAGTCCGTCTTCAATTCTATCCCATACTCCTTCGCCAGGTCCTCCGCGCTACGATCCGCGAGGTACGACGTGATCAACACATTTTCCTCTTTGTCCATTTTCACGATCGTCACACCCCCTCCGAGGTCACCCTCCATTGCTGCGATCTGCTCCTCGTTCCAATTGGCGTGGGCGACAACGAAATCCAAGCCGATTTCGGCAGTCACGATCGGTCGGTCTTTACTACTCTCCGTCAACCAGCGCCCCAGCGGATCGACTACAAATCCTCCCTGGTACCCACCTTCGCCGGTCACCTGCGCGGAGGCGATGTAGTATTGATTCTGGATCGCGCGAACGATGTTGTGCGCACCGGCATGGTAAAAGGAGGGGAAGAGAACGAGCTTGGCATGATGCTCCCCCAGGCCGTTCATGATCTCATCGAAATTCATATCGAAGCAAGTGGCGGCGCCGATGCGCCCCCAGGGGGTGTCGAACACCTTCACCTCCTCCCCCGGTACCACGCCGGCCGCTAACTCGCCGGTTGTCGGAAACATCTTGTCGTACACCCCGATGAGATCGCCCTTGTCATCGATCAGGAACATGGAGTTCCGATAACCGACCTCATCTTTCGAAAACGTCCCCCCGGCAACCCATGTACCGTGCTGGTTTGCGATCGCTCCCAGCCGATCCGTCAACGGACCGGGCAGAGAATCCGCAACCGGCAGCGCCTCCTCGATCGGTATCCCGAAATACGGGAAGAGCTCCGGCAAAAGCACCAGGTCCGGGGATTCCGCGAGCGCAACCTCGAGATGCTGTACCGCAACATCGACGTTCTCCTCAATCGAGCGAACATCGCTGTACTTCAGACTGACGGTGGAAATCTTCATCCGGCAGCCGTGGTCTCGATTTCCTTCAATTGCCGTTGCCCGACAAGTTTGACTTCCGCATCCGCGGTTTTTTCGAAAGAGACGCGATTGTCGACATGCGCCTTGGAATTATTCACCGAGACATTGCTCATCGTCGTGTAGCAACTGATAAACGACCAGCGCGCCTGCGCGCTCTTGTTGGCATCGGAGCGGTGCAGCATATTCCCGTGAAAAAACAGGGCGGTACCCGGATCCATCTCACAATATACTAGTTCAAGATGCTTCAACGCGTCCTCCACCCGCTTCAAATCGGCGCCGGCCTGAGTTCCGGCTTTTCCGTGCTCGACGCGGCCCATCCGGTGAGACCCGCGGATGACCTGCAGGCAACCATTCTCTTTCGTCGCCCGGTTGACCGCGATCATGCAGCTCGCCGTATCGGGAAACAGCAGACCGTCGTAATCGTCCTGGTACCAGTAGCCGTAGTCCTGGTGCCATTCCCACGCGCCGCCCACATGCGGATCTTTCAGCATCATCTTGTGGTGAAAGTGGTACACCTTGTCCCGCAGCACCTGCTCGAGCGGGTTGACGATCCGCTCGCACTTCGCGAATGCGCTAAACACATCGTCCCCCAGTTCCTCGGTAAGCCAGATCCGGCTGACTCCGCCCTCGGCATCGCGGTCGGCGTAGGAATCTCGGGCGACCTGCTCGCTCTTCTCGGTGATGCGCTGCAGGAGCTCGACCTCCTCGGAGTCGAAGAGTCCTTCGACGAAGAGAACGCCATCGCGGTCAAATTGTCGAATCTGTTGTTCAGTCAGTGTCATCTGGTTGAGAATCCGAAAAGCTGAAATTTCGACGCAAGGAGTTCTCACTCAAGGCCGGCAGGTCTTTGGGGTAAACGGATATAAGCCGCTTCCCCTCCTGCTGGTAAAGCATCTTTTTCTTATACATGCTCATATTGTATTGCGGGGTGTCCATGCCCCAATACTCGATGTACACATCCAGTTCAGAAAGATAAAAATCCGGACGGATCTGGAATTCCTTAATGATCCGATACTTGGTGTCATATCGGTACGCAAGGCCCTGAGCCGTCAGCCATTCGGCGATCTTACCCTCGCCCTCGGACTGCACAAGCGTTCCATCGCGAGCCTCGACGGTCTTGTTGATCTCGACCTGGGTTTCGAAGTTTCGTCGTTCCAGGAATACCTCGTCGAAACAGCGGTCGTAGAAGACGCGTTGAAAAGCTTCGCTGGAGCGGCCATGCTCCTCGGGCGAGACTGCGGTGTTGCAGCGCTGGCAGCGGTGCTTAACGCCGGCTTCGGTATCTTGAGAAGCCAGGTCAATGGCATCTGCAGTGGTCTTCGCGGCAGCGCGGACATAGTCGCGGCTCGCGGGGTTTCGCGCGAGGTCGCGGAGATCGTTGACCTGGGCTTGCGCCTCAGCGCCAAATTTTTTCAGCGCGCGGATCGCGTATTGCTGCGTCTGCGCATGCGGCCCTTTCAGCGCAATCGGCGCCAGCGCCGCTTGGTGCTCTTTGGGTAGCATCGGGCTTTTCATGGCGTCCATCCATCCACTCGCTGCCGCTCGCCGACTCGAAAGCCGGTCGCATCGGCAAGCGAAACGAGTCGGTGCGTGTTCTTTTCCAGCCAATTCATCCGCAGTCCACCTACTCGAATCCAGACGAAAAGTCGAGAGTTGGCCTGAAAATAGAGCGCTTTCCACAACCTCAAGCAAACTTCAAGAATGAATCTTCACACGTCAGCTCGTAAATCCGAACATCCGTCGCCGGCAACGCGGCAAGCAACTTGCCGTCCTCGATGCAGGTTTCCCCACTGGAAAGCCATTCGTGGCAGGACTCGATTTGCGTGCCCTTCACCTCGACCGTACCGTCCCACGGCGCTTCGGCATTGTTGATCAGCGTGACCAGGAGCTTGTAGGGATCATCCGTTACATTCACGATCGACTGGATCGGCCGCCCCTTGATCTTGATGAGCGTATAGGATTCCAGCACGGATCCCACGATCTCCTGCACCACCTTCAGGAAATTCACTGGGGGGAACGGCCGGCCCCGGATAAAGTCGTTCCGGTAGCTCATGTCCCAGGGCAGGTCCTCCCGCTTGTGCCAGACGTAGTCGGGCCGCTCGCCGTTGGCCCAGAACACCGGCGTCACAACAAACACATGGCCGTCACCCACCTTGTTCAAGCACACGAGCGGATGTCCCGCGTCGTTCGTTGCCAACACTTCCGCGCCGTCAGTCTCCACCAGGTCGTAAACGTATTCGGCCTCACGATAGGTTTTGCCGGTGACGAGGCTTTTTGCCGTGGCGTCCTTCAGGTCCTTGTCCTTCACCGTCACGCCCGCGAGGTCCGCGATGCCGCCGGTCATCTGCCGAGTACACAGGACGACCGAGCGGCCGGAGCGCACGAATGCTTCCAGGTTCGCCGCGAAACCCGCGTCGTCGGGCATCTGTCCCAACAGCACCACGGCCTGGTACTTCTTCAATGCGTCCTCCGACGCATTGTGCAGGAGCACGTCGAAAGAATCGCCGAACGGGGTGGGGGTCAGGCAGCCGCGCTGATTTGGCGCATAGGCGTACTCGCCATACCCGGGATAAACCCAGTGGAAAAACTGGTCGATCTGGAAGTCACCCATATTGTAGGGGATGTTGCCCCATACCCGTTCCGGTTCACTCTGCCCCAGGCCCTTGTGAATGGGCGGGCACCAGCCGTGATGGAAATCCAGAACCAGGGCCACTGGTGAGTACTGCACGCCTCGATTCGGACGCGCGCGCGTGATCCAGACCCACTTGCGGAATTCCCGGCCGAACGGGGTAAGGTTGTGCTCGAGATCGGAACCCCGGTGCAGGTTTCTCCGCTGCACGTCCGACGCCACGTCGCACACCGATGCGTTCTCCCGCTCCACCGGCAAATCGGGCCGGACGCCTTCCGCCTCGATTCCGGAGAAGTCCTTGGGCAGACCGCACATGTCGTCGTAGAAGAGTCCGCCCTCCGTGCCGCACAGACTGAATCCATACATGTACGCAGCAAACCAGAGCCGCTTGGCCAGGTGGGTGGAAATTCCGCCGTCGGGGTAGCCGTATTGAAATTCGATTTTGATGCCCCGGCCTTCTTTCGGGTAGCACTTGGTACCATAGAAATCAGGCTTCTGCTCGATGCTCGGGATGAACATCGAGATGTGCCCATGTGTGAGCAGGTCGTACTGGCGGGAAGCGCCCCGCAGAAACGCGCATCGCATGATGCTGCTCTGCAGGCCGGTGCCGAGCTCCAGCCCAATCATGCGATGATTCAGTTCCGCATAATAGTGCGAAAATCCCAGGCTCCCGATGGTGACCACGTAATGGTGAAACATCACGTCCAGGGTATCGCGGGAAAATCGAACAAAATCCTCGTAGGCTTCCTTCCGGCTGCGTTCCGGAGATTGTTTGGGCCAATTAAAGGAGCCGAAGACATATTGGCCAAGGTACTCCCCATCCTGCTCCCCGTTCTCCCACCCGAGAAACCGCGGGCCGAAGGTTTCCATCAGGAATTCCTGCACATCATCGGGCACCACCATTTCGCCGGAGCCCAGGTTGAAAGGAATGCCGTGGCGGATGCCCCAGATGCTGTTGATGATCAGCCCTTTCTCGGCATACTTTTTCGCAATCTCGCGCCACCCCGGCTCCTCGCCGTCCTGCGGCCGGTTCACCCACATCCAGGCGGTGAATGGCCGGATGGCGGTGGCAAAGTCATAGTCGAACATCGCGTTGTAGATCAGGTAATCGTTCCACCCCATCTGCACGCTCTCCTGGAAGTCTTTGGGAAGATCCCGCCTGGCCACCGGCTTCGGCTCGACCTGGTTGTACCGGGGGCTGTCCTCCGGCGTGATGGGCTTGTTGGGGATCGGGTGCAGGGTCAGTTCGGGCAACGTGGACATGGCTCTCTCCTGTAGGCGAATTTTAAACTCCGGAAAATCTGCCCTAGCCTTGGAAGGATGTCGAGAATTTCACTCACGCCCTATAGATTACTTCGCCTTGGCCATGCGGAGAACAAATTGTCTCATTCGGGATATTCCGGGTCATGGCCTGTGATGACAGGAGCGTTCAGTCGGCGGATGCGTGCCAATCCCTGGAAACAGGCCTGCAGGTCGCAGTTGTAACCCGGCGGCACGTCGTCGCGTAGATTCCGCGGGGTAAGCGCCACGTCACTGGTGAGAACCAACGGACCGGCGTCGGTCTGCACCATGACCGCCTGGGAACCCATGGTGTGACCGCCCAGCAGCAGCACGTTGATGCCGGGCAGGACTTCGGCATCGCCATCGAGGACGACCAGCCGGTCGGCACACCCTTTCAGGTGGGAATGCACGACGTCCACAAATGCGTGGGCCGCGAACCAGGGGTGGGGCGGATCAACGATCACATCCAACTCCCTGCGTTGGATGTACAGCCGCGCCTGGTCAAATGCCTTCACCACGGGCGAGCAGTGATCCCAATGCAGATGAGTGAAGATGATGTCGGTCACCTGGGAAGGCTCAACCTGGGCTTGTTTGAGAAGGTTCAGCGGGCGGGTGGCTTCGGTCTGCCCCATATCGGGATTGAATGCCGCACCGTCGGCCTGGTCACAGCCGACGTCCACCAGCACCGTTCGCTGGTTGTTCCGGATCAGCGTAAAGCGGTATTTCAAAGTGATGCTGCGCATCGGATCACCCAAAAAGTAGACGCGTGCTTCCGGTTCGATGCTGCGTCCGAAAACCAGCGACTTGATCCGGTATGTGCTCACCTCCGCAGCCTCACAGCATATACCCGCCATCCACAGGCACCAAAACGCCGGTGGTCCAGTCCGCGCCGCCGCCCGCCAGGTGAACCACGATGGCTGCAATATCTTCGGGCCGGCCCAATCGCCCCGCGGGCGTAGAGCGGATGATGCCGTCCCGGACGCCGGGGCCGGCCAACTGCTCACGGTTGATCTCTGTTTCCACCGTGCCGGGAAGCACGGCGTTGACCTGAATGTTGTACGGCGCCAGGGCCACGGCCAGGGCCCGGGTCAGCATGTTCGCCGCCGCCTTGGAAGCACAATACACTACCTGTTGCGGGCTGGTCACCCCCTCGCCGGAAATGGACGTGATGTTGATGATCTTTCCGCTGCCGCGCGGCTTCATGTGCTCGGCCGCTGCCTGGGACAGCAGCAGCAGGGCGCGCGCGTGGAGATCAAAAGCAAGGTTCCATTGCTCCGGGGTCGATTCGAACACATCGGCAAGGATAGCGACACCCGCGTTGTTGACTAGAATATCCAGCGCCCCCAGCTGATCGATGGTCTGTTGGACGAGCCACGCGGCACTCTCGACCCGGGTCAAATCGGCCTCCAGGAAAATGGCTCTGCGGTGCACCGCGCGAATTCGATCGGCGACCTGCTCTCCACGCTCACGGTCCTGGAAACCGTGCACCGCGACATCCGAGCCGGCCGCGGCCAGTGCCCCGGCAATGGCCGCCCCGATGCCGCGCGAACTGCCCGTTACCAGGGCAACTTTGCCCTCGAGTTGCATGCTCAAGACTTTTTGGGTGTGGGATGAAAAACAACCGCATTGGCCTGGGGATCGAACTCACGCAGGAACGTGACCCCGTCGATCTTGCAGATGATCGCGTCAGCCGTAGTGGTGACCGTGGCGCTTCCTTTGACCAGGTCCCCGCCATATAACCTTTCCTCGTCGACTACCGATACGTGAAGGTGGATTTCCAGCTGGCCGTCCTCGCGGGTGCAGACCATGCCCTGCCCGCCGGTGAAGGCAACCGGATGAGGCACTTCGATCTGCTTGGGTCCCACCCCGGACGGACTGCTTTTGTCCGCGACCGGAACGATCAGTTTCACGGCGTCGGCGCCGCCGATGAGAACCTCGATGGAACCGGCAGTGATTTCCTTTTCCCGGCATACTTCCAGCAGCCCTTCGGTGACATCTACCCCGGGCCGTAATCGCACCGCGATCAACTCTGATGTCCGTCCTTCTGCTACTAATGCATTCTGGTTCATCCTGTATTCTCCGTGGGCGGGGGGACGATCACCGCTTTGACACCCGCTTTACGGGCCAGGACATCCTTGATGCCCTGCTCGGCGTAGGCCAACTCATAGCGGTGCGTGACAAGTTGCTCCAGGGGGTATCGATTGCTTTCAAGCAAACGGATGGCCAGGTCAAAACCGTGCGCCTGACCCCAGCCGCCAATCACCGTTAATTCCTTTGCGGGAATCTCATCTTTGGTAATGGAGATCTGCGCATGTTCACTGTAACCGGCCAGAACAAATCGCCCGCGCCTTCGCAACATCTTAAGTCCCATCTCCACAGCGGCCGGCGCCCCCGACACCTCGATGGCAAGATCTACCCCCTCGCCGCCGGTGATCTGGCGAACCTGTTCCAATGGATCGCCATCTGCAGCGTTGATGACATGGTCCGCGCCCAGGGTGTGCGCAAGATCCAGGCGTTCGTCATCACCGCCGGCTCCGATCAGGATCACTTCAGCCCCGGCTTCCTTGGCAACGATGGTACTGCCGATTCCCTGCACCCCGGGACCGAAAATGGCAACCTTCTCCCCGGGTTGCACGTTCCCGCGTTGCTGCACCCAACGAACCGAGTTTGCCAGCACGGCGGTCAGGACCGCACGTTCCACCGGCACATCATTGGAAACACGGTGCGTGATCGAATTGGGATGAATGCATAGATACTGGCTGTAGGCGCCCCACAAATGCGGGGGATCGGCACAGGAAAACGAAACGCCATATTGCTTCTCATTCTCACAAAGGTTGTAGGCTCCACCGTGGCACATACGGCAGTACCCGCAGGGAATCAGCACCTCGGGCAAAAAACGGTCTCCCACCGACAGGCGGCGCCGGGATTGCGCGCGTTCGCCGATAGCCGCCACTTTCCCCACCATCTCGTGGCCCAGGATCAGCGGATAGCGCGCGTGCGGATGCACGCCGCGGTAGGGCCCCCCGTCGCCACCGGCGCAGATGCCGCACATCTCCACTTCCATCAGCACCCAGTCCGGATCGACCGAGGGAACTTCGAACTCCTGAACGCTTCCTTGCCCGGGTTGCTCCAATACGAATGCCTTGGAACTTCTAGCCCGCATCTTTCACACTTTTATTTCCCATTACTCCATCGCCACCACACGCACCGGAAACGCGTCCAATTTCTCTATCACCACGGGGAGCGCGGAGACAAAGACGCGGGTTTTCGATAACTGATCCAACCCGGTTAGATTCTCGATCAGCGGCACGCCGGCCCGAAAAATCGTCATGTGAGCTGGTCGTTCCGAATCCTTAGGATTCTCAATGCCCATCGCGTCAGCTCCCAGCAACTTCATCCCCTCATCCACCAACCATTGCAACGGCTCCGCCGTGAAATAGGGATTGTGCATGTACCGATCGTCGCCATAGTGCCGCGACCAGCCCAGGTTGGCGAAGACGATATCGCCTTTTCGAATTCCACCGTCCACCGCGGCGGCAGCGTCCTGCACCTGTTGCGCAGAGATCGCACTGCCCGCCGACAACCCGCGCAGGTCCAGGATCACCGCTTCACCGACGAACGTATCAGGCGGAATGCTCGATAAGTCCAACCCGTCCTCCATGCAGTGCAAGGGGACTTCCACGTGGGTACCGATGTGATTGACCATGTTGATGTAGTGCATGATATACCACTGACCCGGCCGCTGGATCACACCGGCGATCCGGTCAGAGTTAACCATCTCCACATCCATCCGGCGTTTTTCCTTGCCGGGGCTCAGCGGGTGCGAAAGGTCAATGATCCTTTGATATTGCATGCTACCTTTTAAGGTGTGATGTGAACCGTCACGGTCGCAGTCATGGGTCGGGCAGCAGTGTCCGTCAATTCAAAAGGATCGTTTACAACCTCAGTTCAAGGTCGACACCCAATAATTATATCGTTGAGGCTCGCAGAAAGACCACTGCGCAATCCTGAGAGGTAGGAGTTCCATTAGAACCTGTCTGTATTGGCTATTCATACCGGCGGTTGGGGTCCCGATGAGCTTGGCCGATTCGCCGGTGCCGGAGATCCTGGCCGTGGATTTCGGTTACTGCCATCCGAGCCCGGAAGGCCTGGAGCTGTGGTGGTGTGAAGGCACGTACAAAGTGGGCCGTGAGAGGCCCCACGCCATTCGCAACCCACCTGGACGACGGCCATGGCCATCTCCCCGAATGCACATGCCTTCGGCAATGGAGACGGACTGCTGCTCTATCCGCCGTCCCGCGGCGTCCCGGACGATCCGATTATCGCGGGACCCATCAACTCCATTCGATGGGAAAACATCCGGGAAGGCTTGGAGGACAAGGAGTATTTCTGGCTGTTGGAACGCCAATTGGAACAGGTTCGGACACCGGCCCCTCTTGACGACAACGCCAAGGAGGCAATCCGCGAAGGAGAGGCGGCACTGGACTCTGTCAACAGGCTCGTTCGGAGCTTGATCGACTACGAGACCGATCCCGGGAAACTCTACGCAGCACGCTCACTACTGGCGCATGCCATCGAAAATCTTTCCTTCATCTCGAATTGATATTACCACTGTCGACGCCGTTAATGGCCTTGAATCCCACAGGAGATTTTACGTGAAACGATTTTTGCCCACAGGTCTGCTTATCGGATTCGCCTCTTCGGTTCTCGCCGCGAACCCGCTCGACGATGACCTGCGGTCGGTCGCCGACTTTGGCGCGGCAGGAGATGGGAAGGCGGACGATACGAAAGCGCTCCAGGCGGCCATCGATGCCATTCCGGCCGCCGGCGGCATCGTCTTTCTCCCCGTCGGCATCTACCGAACGACCGCGCCGATCCGGCTGCGGCCGCAGTTGCGGTTGATGGGGGCCACGCGAAGATCATGGGGTTCCGCACCGGGATCCGGGACCGCGGCGCGGGCATGAATGTGATCCAGGGCAACATGATCGACACGCAGGAGAAGGAAGGAATCGGGATCGACATGCATCCGGCGGAAGGGGCCCGTCCCAGCGTGGTCTCCGCCAACGTGATCGTGGCCGTCCGCGCCGGAATCCTCCGCCGCGAAAACGACCGCAACATTTATACCGGAAACGCCATGACGGACATGGAAGCTGGAAAGGGGCACCAATGAAATCCGGGACCTCTGGACCGGCAACAGCGTCGCGTTCCTCATCGGCTCCAGCCTCGTGTGTATTCCTTGAAATTAAGCAAACTTCAGAAAAGCTTCCTCGCACGTCAGCTCGTAAATCCGCACGTCCGTCGCCGGCAGGGCGGCGAGGAGCTTGACTCAATCACGGATCCAATGGTCTCCTGCACCACCTTCAAAAAATTCACAGGCGGAAACGGCCGGCCCCGGATGAAGTCGTTGCGGTAGCTCATGCCCCAGGGCAAGTCGTCGCGCTTGTGCCAAACATAGTCCGGCCGCTTGTCATTCGCCCAGAATACCGGCGTGACGTGGGGTTTACTCCGCGTCTGTGGGCGCGGACTTCAGTCCGCAGTGAGCAAAAAAAGAGGCGGGTCACAAACCCGTGCAGTAGTCGTGCCCGCCGACCCCGAAGGGTTGAGGCCCAGGAGCGCGATCATGGGGGAATGTTAACTTGCGAAGGTTCAGTATAGAAGCTCGTCCATGTTATCCGCAGTGTAGACTTGGTAGATGGCGTCGAATTCTTCGTACAGGTTCGCAAATTCTATGTCCGGATCATCAGGCGCATCCTGGCGTGTAAAAATGGCCATCTCTATTACGCCTTGGCGCAGCAGCGCCGTAGGTCTGAACATCGGATCAAAGAATCGGGGAATAATAATCGGGGGGACAGACTCCGGTATGGAATTCAGTATCGCGAGATCGGCCATGGGCGCACCCACGAGGGAAACGATTGCAGCAACATCCGGATTCGCTTCTCCAATCCTGATGTAATCGTCGACGGTCATTCTGCTCTCAGCCACCATAGGCACGCCACGCTCTTGTGTGTCCCCCTGAAGCGTCTCCGACGCCACAATGTGTATGCCGGATTCCTTCAATGCCATTTCGAATACTTTGTCATGCTGCACGAACGTATCCTCGACGGTTTTCTTGTCATGTATAAGCAGAACGACGCGCGCGCCTTGACCAAGATATTCGCCCGTCTTTTCTGCAGCGATGCGCCCGAACTCCACAAACCTGTCGTCGAACACCTTGGCGCTCTGTTGCGACCCCGATTTCAGGATCGAAATCAGACTGATGATGATGATCAGGATTGCGATGACGACGACAATCGGGGCCTTCTCTGTACTCATCTTAGACCATGGCATTTTGATTCATCTCCATTTTGCTGTGTAGCCGCACCGTCCAAGTAACGCATAGCAGGGCCTCCAGGCGATAAGCAAGCACGTTCCACGCACCGTCAAGCTCATGGGGGCACGGTCTTTCCCTTTGCTGGTCGACCAGCTTATCCTCGGTTGGGTTATGGGCCGCGGCTTGTGACTGCTTGGACTCTTATGGCAGTGGCGATCGGATGGGCGCCGTTCGCGTACGGCGCAGGGAGCAATACGGTCGGGCGTATCTGCAGCACGACCAATGTTTCGCCCGGCTATACGCTGTTTTCCACCTTGCGGTACACCAACACCTATCTCGTCGACATGGAGGGAGATATTGTCCACTTGTGGCGCTCCGGTTTTCCCGCGGGCAACACGCATTACCTCCGCGAGAACGGCAACCTGGTGCGGGCCGCCGATCCGGGAAGCACCCATTTTGTCATCTGCGGCGATGCCGGCGCGGTGCAGGAGTTCGCCTGGGAGGGGAATTTGCTGTGGGAATTCCACTACAACGACGAGAACGTTCGCGCCCACCATGACATCGCGCTGCTGCCCAACAGCAACATCCTGATGATTGCCTGGGAACGGAAATCGAACGCAACAAGCCATCGGCACCCTGACTCATTTTACCGACACGGATCCCGTACGTGCCAACCAGAGCCCACCCTTCTACCAGGTCGTCGCGAGGCCGTGACCTGAGTATAAGCCTTTGTGGGCCGGGAGGGAGGGGTCTCCAAGAGAGCATCCATTGTGAAATTTGCAAGAGTCGTGTAGAATAAATGGATGATAGTATCCTGTCTTGGACCTTCCTGCCGGGACGAGGTGCCGCACAAGGTGCCGTGTCCGCTCCCATCTGGCCGTCGTCTTTCTTGTCACCCTTTCCGGAACAGGTGCCGGCGATTGTTGGCGTGGATGGCTACGGCGACCGCCGCCGCACTCGCGCTGTCGACGCCTGCCAACGGTGGCGGTGTCAACACCGTCGGCCTCATATCCAGTACGCCCGACGCCTCGCCCGGGTACACGCTATTCACTTGCCTTGTCTATAACGATGCATACCTAGTCAATGTAGAAGGACAAATCGTTCACTCTTGGCGAAGCCCATACGCTTTTTCCTTGGCGCCGTATCTCAAGGAGAACGGCAACATGCTCAAATATTCCCTCCGGGCGCCCATGCAGGAATTTGACTGGGACGGAAATCTGCTCTGGGAGTATCACTATGAGAGTGCAAGCGTTACCATGCATCACGACATCGCGATTCTCCCCAACGGCAACATCCTGGTGATCGCCGACGAGACAAAGTCAAACGCCGAGGCGATCGCGACAGGTCGAAGGCCCATTTTTTCAAGTGCCGTCGATGCACTGCATGTTGTCGAATTGATGCCGGTCGGTTCGAACAGTGCAACCATCGTCTGGGAATGGCACATCTGGGATCACCTGATTCAGGACTTCGATACGAACCAGGCGAACTTCGGCGTGGTGGCGGATCATCCCGAACGGGTCGACATCAACTTCGGTGAGCTCAATTATCAAGATTGGCTCCATGCCAATTCCATTGATTATAACGAATCATACGATCAAATCATCTTGAGTATTCGTACCTTCAGCGAGTTCTGGGTTATCGATCACAGCACGACCACGGCGGAGGCCGCAGGACACACCGGAGGCAACAGCGGGAAGGGAGGCGACCTGCTGTACCGGTGGGGAAATCCCCTGGCGTATGACCGCGGGGCACAGGCGGATCAAAAGTTGTTTAAACAGCATGACGCGCAATGGATCCCGCAGGGGAAGCCCGGCGCCGGAAATATTCTGGTGTTTAATAACGGCGCCGGCCGCCCGGGTGGCCACAGCTCAGTCGAAGAAATCGCCCCCCCGGTAGACGGGAACGGGTGGTACACCAACCCGCTGCCGGGCGCCGCGTTTGGACCGGCAGCGCCGGTGTGGAGCTACACCGCCACCCCGCCGGGGAGCCTGTTCAGTTTTACTTTATCAGGAGCCGATCGCCAACCCAACGGGAATACCCTCATCTGCGATGGGGATGCGGGAACCTTTCTGGAAGTGACCATGAACGGCGAGCTGGTGTGGCATTATGTCAGTCCAGTCAACGGGTCGGGACCGATGCCCCAGGGCTCGCATCTCGTGGAGAGTAGCACGTTCAGAGCCGATCGCTATCCGCCGGACTTTCCGGCATTTGCAGGGCGGGATCTTACCCCGAACGGTACCCTGGAATGGGACGCTTCCGACGCATTCCAGTTTCAACAGGTCGGCCGAACGGCATCCGAAGTGAATTTGTCCTGGGCAAGTCTACCGGAGTCGACGTATCAGGTACAATACGCGCTGTCGCTGGAAACCCCCGGGTGGACGACCATCTCCACGCAGACCGCCATCGGCACACGGACTCATTTCACGGACACCGATCCCCTTCGCATCAACCAGGCCGTGTCCTGCTATAGGGTGCTCGAATCACCATGACCCGCCTTGGTTCACGACAAAAAGCGGGGCGGGTCTCTTGGACCCGCCCCGCTTGAAGTTCAATTTCTGTGTAAGGTTACTTACCGTCGGCGACGAATCGCGAGGAGCAATCCGCCAAGGCCTAACAGGGCCAGGGTCCCGGGTTCGGGAATACTCATGTAAGTCTGAACCTCGCTCTGAGTCAGGAGACCGTCGAAGACCCTCAGTTCATCAATTTTGCCGAGGAATCCGCGGCCGGCGCCGGTGTGGGCATCGTGTCCACCGACTACGAAGTTTCCGCCCCAGTCTTGATCTATCCCTCCAAATCCCTGGGTGTCCTCCAGTACACCATTCACGTAGAGATGTTTTTCGTCCGAATCACTGTCCCACGTGGCTGCAACGTGAACCCATTCCTCCACGGCAAGTAGTCCGGATCCGCGGGCGGAGGCGACGTCACCGGCGGCTCTCAATTCAACACGCATGCCCGTATAGTTATGCTGATTGTGCACGACGTAATTGAACGGATCGTTCCCCTTGACGACAATCCAGTTGGCATTATCCGGGTTGTTGAGGGCGTTATCGTTACCGTATCCAGTACCGTCACCGTCGGTACCCCCGTCTTGCCTCATCCAGAACATGATTGATCCGCGGTTAGCCAACGCAAACGACGCATCATCTCCGAAGTACACGACGTCGCCAGTCGGACCTATAGGCATCCGGTCTCTCCGGGTCCCATGCACGGGAGGATCGTCGGCGATGCCGTCACCTCGTACGCCGTGGAACTGGAGGCCGCCCCCGCTATGTCCTGTGGTCCAGTCCGAGTCGCTCTTCATGAACGAGAACTCCCCATGCTGAGGATTGGTGGCCACCTGGTCGAAGACGTTCGTTCCCGAGCCTTCGTTGAAGTTGTAATAGTGAGTCATGGTCACGCCACCCGCCTGGGCTATTCCTGCCGCGGCGAGAAACATAACGGTTACCGTTAGCATTTTCTTCATTTTGCCAGTCTCTCCTTACTTTTTGCTACTTTTCGCCTGTTGGCGACAAACCACGCCTTAACTTCCTTCTCCGCACTACTTTACTACTTGCTTCACCATCTTCTGACTCCCCCTAGTCCTTATCTATAATTTCACGACGGTAACCTGTCCGAATTTCCCTGTTCCGTCAAGACCTTATCTTTTTTTTTTTGCAACCAGTCATCTTGGCACTTATTAACAGCCAAGCTGTCAGCAACCTGTCAATAACCTCTCAGAAATGCCCCTTTTTCGTTAAAATCTTATCGTCTTTTTTTACTATCAGGGGGTTGAGGGGGGCAGGGAGCGAAAAAATCCTTGACTCATCGCAGGGTGTTTGGCCTAACGGAAGCTTCAAAACCGCCCTGTAGTAGAGGGTATCCTCGCCCGGACTGGGGGGGGGCCTTTCGTTCAAGAAAGGCCCTGATCATCATAATGCCGGAATTTCCGTGAATATTTTGATTTCCGCTAAATGGAAGTGCATACACGGCCGCGTGTAGCTTGGTCCTCCAAGCCCGAGCCGGGGCAAGCGATGGTCATGATGTGGCGAATGCCTTGAGGCTTGCTCCAGCATTCGCTTTCCATGATCTCCTCCTGCCCGGGGTCGGGCTTGGAAACCCAACCTACTTTTCGCGAATGGGATAGCTTCTAGTATTGAAGCCACTTCATCGGGCCGTCGTCGCAAAGAACGCTTGAATTACTCGCAATAAACAAAACGGGGCAGGTCCTGGAGGACCCGCCCCGCTCGAAGTTGCATTCCTTGTTCGTTAGCTATCGGCGGCGAATCGCCAACTACTCCTCCAGAATCTGATACTGCGCCGTGTTGTCGAACCCGTTCGGATCGTAGAGACGCTGGGTCCCGCCATCGCCGACGATGCTGGCCCCGGCATCCAGGAACACGACGCTGGTGCTGTTGGAAACTTGCAGCACGTAATCTCTGCCGACCTCGCTATCGAACTGTAAAAACGTCGTGGGGCCCACCGTGACGGTTTCGAACCCGGGCCCCGGCAGGGGGATCGAGGCCATTTCAGCCTGCACGGCGGCATTATCCAGAAGCTCGTCGAAGATCTTCAGTTCATCAATCGCGCCGAGAAATCCGCGGCCGGTGCCTGTGTGGCTGTCATGCCCGCCGAGCACAAAGGGTCCCCCCTGGTCGTTCAATCCGCTCCAGGAATCGGCACTGTTGCCCACTAAGTCACCGTCGACCCACAGCCGTACCGAATTCGATGCCGAATTCCAGCCGACCACAAAATGCACCCATGTTCCTACAGGCAGCGGAGAAGGCGCTGCTATGTTCGGGCCACCATTCAATTCGATGCGACCGTGGTATGCTGCATTCGGCTGATTGTGAAGGAGATACGAGAACGGATCCGAACCATGAACTACGAGCCAGTTGGAGTTATCCGGGTTGTTGATGGCTCCGGCTTCACCGTATGCACTACCGTCACCGTCGGGACCCGGGTCCTGCCGCATCCAGAACATGATGGTGCCGGTGCTGGTCAACGCGAAGGATGCATCGCTACCGAACCGGACCACGTCGTTCTTCGGACCCTGAGGCTCCCGGTCAAGCCGGGTCGGATGAACCTGTGGGTCATCGAGGATGCCGTCGCCCCGCACGCCGTTGAACTGCAGGGCGGTTCCGCCCCCGATCAGCGGCGAGTCCACCCAGTCGTTGGTCGGGTTCTTCCCTGCGCCGAACGTGCCGTGCTGCGGATTAGTGATCACCTGGTCGAACACGTTCGTTCCGGCCCCTTCGTCGAAGTTGTAGTAGTGAATCATGGCCGCCTGAGAGCCGGCCGCGCACAGGAAGCACGCCGCAGCCGCGGCGGCAATCACTGTGGCTGTCCATCTGTTCGTTTTCATCTGAATTTTCTTCATGGTTTCTCCACGTGATTTTGAATCAGTCCAAAATTTCGAATTGGTAGCTGCCGTTGGGGTCCCCGTCGGGGTCGTAGAAGTTGACGGGATCGCCTGTCCCCTTCACAAGAGGTCCTACTGGGATAAAGTTCCCCGCCACCAGGTCGGTGGCTCGCTTCAGCTGGTAGTTTTTGTTGGCCTTGGTGCTCAGGCTCATGATGACGGCACCGGTCACCGGATCGGGGACCCAGGGAATCGTCCCCTCGGGCGCGGCCGGCACGATCGCCATTTCGGCCTGAACTTCCTGCGCGGTCAGGGCGGTATCGAAGATCTTGAGTTCATCAACGCCGCCAAGGCAACCACGTCCCGAACCCGTCTGGCCCGGCTGCCCGCCGACATACAAAGAGCCGGTCGCAGTGAGTAGACCGTTGAAACCGTCGTTTACGGCGACTTCCACGCCGTCGACGTAGAGGAAGGATTCCCCGTCGCCGTAATACCCGCCGGTTTTCGTCCAGGTCGTGGCGATGTGGACCCATTCCCCAGTCGGCAGCGGACTCGGTGACCTCAAATCGATCTCACCCATTTTTCCCTCGAACCGAAGACCCAGTCCTTGCGAAGGCTGATGGTGGAAAACGTATGGATCTATGCCGACGGGTCCCTTGTAAATAATCCAGTTCGCATTGTCCGGGTTGTTGATGGCGCCGTCGCCACCGTACGGGCTGCTGCCGTCGCCGTCGGGACCCGGATCCTGGCGGTACCACATCATGATTGTTCCCTCGTTCGTAAGATCGAAGGAGGCGTCCGGCCCGAATTGCACGTAAGCATTCTGCGGGCCCAGCGGCACCCGGTCACGCCGGGTTATATGAACGGGTGGGCTGTCTTTGATGCCGTCGCCCCGCACGCCAGGGAACTGAAGCGCGTTCCCCCCGTTCACCAGAGGGGAGGAGATCCAGGCGCTGGCTGGATCCAGTTGGGCTCCGAATGTCCCGTCCTGAGAATTGGTCTTTACCTCGTCCTTGGTCTGAGTACCGCCCCCCTCGTCGAACCGGTAGTAATGAACCAATGCTGCCGGACCGCTGACCGCGGCCACCAGCATCCACAGCCCCGCAACCGGAACCATGTAGCGCGTTGCTTTACTTCTCATCCTGGTCTCCTTTCGCTGGATAAAACGACCGGATGAACAATCCGTACATCCGGCGATTGAATGCGACTTCGTCGGCCTCTCCATGGGCCAGAGGGCCCGACCTCGCGCAATCTAGGAAAGATACCTCCCCCGCAAACGGGCTGGCAACAAAAAAATCATTGAATATCGGCATAACTACGTTTAGCATTCCATTGCTTAACGGAGCGGTGATCCGACCCGAAAATCGGGTCGCTTCCGTCGATGATACATCACGGATGCGTGACTACGGCAGGAGATCCGGAAATGCGTTTTTGCAAGAAAGTAAAGCAAAACATGGAAAGTTCCTCACGTAACTCAGCCCGAAGGTTCATTGAGTCGCTGGCTTGCCGGCCGAAGTCTTCTGTGCCCGCGACTGCGTCGGTGGGGTGGAGGCAAGCCCGGTCAGGATTCACGCTCATCGAACTGTTGGTGGTCATCGCTATCATCGCGGTGTTGTCGGCGATTCTGCTCCCGGCCCTCCGGGAAGCGCGACTGCGTGCCTATACCGCATCCTGCCTGCCGAATATTCGAGGCGGGCACCTGGTCCAGACCCAGTACGCGCTCGATAACGGAGGCGAATATGCGGAGGCGCCTGAGCATTTGCCGGATTACTACCGGGAGGGAGGCCCATACCAGGGGAGCCGCCGGCAGAAGTTCGAGGATTATGTTTCGAATTACAAGATCCTCTCCTGCCCCTATCACAACTATACGATGCGGAGATTTCGGGCCGATCGGCATTGGCGCCGGGAGTGGGCCACCAGCGGCCCCGCCGACACCTACAATTTCTGCCACATGAACTACATGTGGATGGGCAACTACGTGAAGGGAATCTCTGCCTACTATAACGGGGAGCTCCCGTGGCCGAAGTCCATGGATGAAAGCACTCCGGACCGCGTGCTGGTCACCCACCGGATCAACCTCATCAAGGGATACGGAGCCCAATTCGAAAGCCACAACAATGCATTGGAAGTGCTGGGCGTCCGGCGGATCCAGCAGCCGGAAAAGGAGCTGGCCGGTTTGAAGGAGAACCCCGTTGGATATGCCGATGGTCATGCCCTCGTCATCCCGGCCGAAGACATCGTGCGGCGCGTAAAAACTGGGTCGGGAACTCTGTTTTATTGAGGTTGTGGAATGGACGACGAGGCACGAGACTATGACAGTCTTGAAATCCGAGATTCGAAATCAGCCTTCACGTTGATTGAGCTTCTGGTGGTCATCGCTATCATCGCGGTGCTGTCGGCGATTCTGCTCCCGGCCCTCAGGGAAGCGCGACTGCGTGCCTACACCGCATCCTGCCTGCCGAATATTCGGGGCGGGCACCTGGTCCAGACCCAGTACGCGCTCGATAACGGAGGCGAATATGCAGAGGCGCCTGAGCATTTACCGGATTATTTCCGGGAGGGAGGCTCATACCAGGGGAGCCGCCGGCAGAAGTTCGAGGATTATGTTTCGAATTACAAGATCCTCTCCTGCCCCTATCACAACTATTCGATGCGAAAATTTCGGGCCGATCGGCATTGGCGCCGGGAGTGGACCACCAGCGGCCCCGCCAACACCTACAATTTCTGCCACATGAACTACATGTGGATGGGCAACTACACGGCGGGAATCTCTGCCTACTATAACGGGGAGCTCCCGTGGCCGAAGTCCATGGATGAAAGCACTCCGGACCGCGTGCTGGTCACCCACCGGATCAACCTCATCAAGGGATACGGAGCCCAACTGCTCAGCCACAACAATGCGCTCGACGTGCTGGGCATCCGGCGTCTCCAGCAGCCGGAAATGGAACTGGGCGGGTTGAAAGAAAACCCGGTCGGATATGCTGATGGCCACGCACTGGTCATTCAGGCCGAAGACATCGTACGGCGTGTGAACAGCGGCAGGGGAGTCCTGTTTTACTGAGGTAGTGGATTCCGGGTTCAGCTGGGGTTGAGCGCTCCCCCCTTAGCCTGCCGTGACAATCGGGCTCCAGCTATCGGCGAAAATCCTCTGCGTTGCGGGGGGGCGGGGCACTGTTCAATGCCTACTGAGAGGCGTCCTCAAGGCTCCGAAGAGTCTTGGTAGGGGCGTTCTGTCTATTTTGAACCGGGGAACATACCGGGACGCGATAGAAACGCTGCTGACATGTGACGGGTTTCCTGAACCCTTTCTTCGCGGATCGAAAGCCGCCGACAACCGTTGGGCATCCGTTTATCACCAGGAGATTCTCCGAGCCGATGTCCGGGATGCATTTGCCGTGAGGGATCTGGACTCTCTGACGCTGCTTTACGACCTGCTTGTGCCGCGGGTCGGGTCCCCGCTGTCCGTGACTCAACTCCCAATCCTACTCGTAACCGCAAATCGATTCGAGGTTCGGTTACAGTGCGATCAGGAGGTGCCTGTGAGGAGTCTTGGGGTTCCGGTTGTCGTCCGCCACACGGGTCACACACCCGTGCTGCGAAAAAACCGCCCCGTCCTTCCTCCTTGATTCCACCTGCACAATGATGCGATGGATACTCTCGTGAGTACAACCGCCCATCTTCCGCTTAAAGTCCAATACTTCTGCGACGCCACTCCGCCGGGCATCGCCTGCCGCGAGGAAAACTTCGAACGCCGGGAACTTCAATTCGAACTGCCCGTAGCACAGACCGCCCTCGTCCTCGTCGACCTCTGGAACGTCCACCACATCGACAGCTGGGTGGAGCGGGAGACGGCCGTGCTCAAGGAGAAGATCCTTCCCGTCATCGAAGCTGCGAGAGAGGCCGGGCTGACCCTCGTGCAGGCGCCAAGCCCGGAAGTGATCCGGAACCAGGAGAAACTGCAGAAACGGGTCTACGGCGGGTGGTCTGATCCAAACATGAAGCAGGCCCCAGCCGACTGGCCGCCGACGGAGTTCAAGGAGCGCAGCGGGGGCTATCACGCCTTTCGACATCCGCGCCAGCAACCGCCGGGCGTCCAGCGGTTTTGGGACAAGCTGGAAGGACAGATGGACATCAGTCCGCTCGTCGAGATCGCGGACTCCGATTATCTAGTGGCCACCGGCGACCAATTGCACACGCTGCTTCGGGAACAGGAGGTTCTTCACATCCTTTACGCAGGTTTTGCCACCAACTGGTGCATTCTGGGACGCGACTACGGCGTGGCCCCGATGTATGGGCGTGGATACAACGTGATCCTGCTGCGCGACGCCACCGAGGGAGTGGAGTTTCCGGACACCCTTGAGCAAGGTTGGGCCACCGAATTGGCGGTGCGGGAGGTGGAGCAGAAATACGGGTATACCGCGACAAGTGCAGACCTGATTGCCGCGTGCGGGAAAGCCCGCCCTTGACCCGGCCGCTCCGGTAGTTGATTGGAAACCAAGCCCCGTCCGGTCCCAGCAATCAGTCTGGATTGTTAAAACACCGTCTAAACCCCACCGGGTTTATCCCGGTGGAGACGTGATCCTGTGCTACAATTCGGTGAATACCAAACACGAGCCCGAAAAGGAGCAATGAATGAGTCTGGCTCTATTCTCGCTCCAACCGTGCATTATTGTTTCGTCCTTGGTTTCATCAGTGCAAGATCTAGTCCATGAGGGAACCCGCCGTCGCATTGGACTAGTACGAAATACAATTATTCCGCAATGAACCACAAAACATCAGCGTCCCTGCCCAGGATACGCATCGCTCCGATCCACAACCGTCCCGTTGTCCCTGAAGAAAACCCACGGTTCGAGACGCTGGATCCAAAGCCGGTGGCCCGGCGGGACCTGCCCAAGGACTTCCAGGAGAGTGTGCAGATGGGGTGGAACGACTACCTCATCTACAACATGATGTTCGACTACGACTTTGCCACTGCGATTCGTCCGTTTAGCGCGTGCATGTGGTTCAACGAGCCGGAGGACGGCGAAGTTCCCGGCTGGCGGGATGTCGCGAGAAAGTATGCGGAAAAGGGACTGATCCTGGAGAGCATCTGGGGGATTCGCCACGGCATGCCCTTCCGGTCCGGCAGCGGGGAAATGACCGTGCCGGAAGAGGTTCACCAGTTCCTGCTCGAGACGTTCGGGCCCCGGTTCTGGGGGTGGGAGAACGGTGAACAGGACCAGGAATACTGTGCGCACTATGTCTTCGGGTCGTATGGATGGACGCCACAGCCGTCCGAGCGAAGTCGCAAAGAGGCCTACGAGGATTTCGTGCGCTTTTCCAAGGGAACCCTCGACCGGATGTTCCACGATTACTCCGTCTCCATCGGTGCCCAGGGGTTTTGCCACTATTACGGTGAAATGGGCCTCCGGATGATCGGCCTCGAGCTCAGCACGGGACTTCCCAGTTCGATCCTGCGCTGCGCCTTTCTGCGAGGCGCGTCGAAGCAGTACGATTTGCTCACCCACAACCAGATCTCGATCTTTCTCCGCAGCCCCGAGCAGAAACCGTTTTTTTCATCGTCCAGGGTCTTTCCCAGCGAAGGCCGTGGGCTGCGGGTCGAGTGGCAATATGCGCACCCGGACGGCGGCACGCCGTCTCACCTGTTCAAGCGGCTGTGGTTTTCCTCCTACATGTACGGCGTCAGCGCGCTGGGCACCGAGGGCGGCCTCTTTTATGACGACGTCGCATCATTGCCCCGTCACTATCAAGGGATCGAGGCCGTCGGGGTCCGGCCGCCATCAGAGGCGACGAATGACAAGGATTTCTACCACCCGACGGATGCATCGGGGGACGCGTCGAGGAAATCCCTGAACCGGCCCGCGGAACTGGAACATAACCTGACCCCGCTGGGCCGTGACTTTCGCGAGTGGGTATTCACCACCCGGGCGCATCCGGACCGCGGGGTGATGTATGCGCCGGTGGCTCTGGTGATGGATTTCCACCACGGATGGTGTCCGCCGGTGCACGTCGGCATGGGCCAAAGCCGGCCGGAGCATGTGTGGGGAAACATTCCCTACCAGCTTGGGGACTACCACATCGACCAGTTCTTCCACTGGATTTTCCCCGGCTACCTGGAGTTCGCCTATGCGATCAACGGCCGGGGGTGCCTGACGCCCACCCCGTTCGGCGACTCGTTCGACGTGCTGCTCACGAATGCCTCGCTGGATGTGTTCAACAAGTACCAGGCCGCGGTGCTGCTCGGAGAAATGCCCGATGAACCGGACTTCGCGGCGACGTTGGAGGCATTTGTCCGTTCAGGCCGAACCGTGGTCCTGTGTACGCGGCAGATGACCGGCGGCCTTGCAGATCTTGCGGGCTTGGAAATCAAGGATAGGGATCTGGAAAGCTCGACGTCGACGAGCCTGGTGACCGGAAAGAGTTACAGGGAGACCGCCTATCTCTATGACCTTGTTGAGGCGAAAGACGCAGACGTGCTCGCGGTAAACGATGCCGGACATCCGCTCGTGTGCGTGACCAGGGTGGGAGAAGGTCTGATTTTCGTCATCACGCCGGTCTACTGGGCCACCGGCAGGCGACCCGATCATAAGTTGGAATTTATCGAGGGATTGCCTTGGGGCAAACATTTCATGAACGAATATTTTCGTGGCCGGCAGGCGGCCCCCGTGCACTTTCTGGAGGTGGTGCAGGAGGTCATCGGGCAGGTCTTTGAATCGTATTCGTTGATCGAGTTGACCGGGCGGCCTCTCCAGTACATCGTCAACGTGACCAACGAAGCGGATAAACTTCTGGTCACACTCATCAACAACGGCGAAGCTCAATGGGACGGTCGGCTCTCGGTGAAAGGACAACGGATCAAGCGATGCGTGGAGTGGCTCTCGAGATGCGAGACCTGCATCGAGGACGGTGCACTGTTGGCGGCCGTACCCGCCACCGATGTGCGGATCTATGAATTGACTTGCGAGGAGTCGTTCCTCACTCTAGCCCCCCCGGCTGGAACCTTGGCTCCCGCACCATGACCAAGGAAAGGATACACGATGAAGAAGGTCCGGTTTCTAATGCGCAGCGGGCAAATTGCTGCCTTGTGCGGCTTCCTTGCATCATCACCCCCCGGTTTTGCGCAAACGCCGGCGACCCTACTGGAGACCACACCCGGCACCTGGGTCGCAGCGGCAGACATGGGCTGGTACAACCGGCATGATTTTGCAGACGCTGTGCTGCAGCACTCTTCGGTTCACCTGAAAAAGCGGCTGGACCTGTCGTCCATGGACGAAACGGCCTGGGACGGAATCCGCGCGGCTGAAATCAGCGTCTTCGTGATGTCGGAGGGAGAGGCGGAAGATGAGAATTTCGAGATCGTCCTGAACGGTCATGTCTACACGTTCCCGGCCCGGGGTTGGGTCCACGAAGGGCAGGGTTGGTTCCAGGATTACGAAGCCAGGCGCTGGTTTGATTTTCCCATCGAAATGAAACACCTGGCCCGGGGCGTCAACGAGATCGAGATTCGAATGGCGGAGGGCAAGGAAACTGCTCAGAACCGAATCAAGATCGGCATCGATATCTTCGAGGATCTCGGCAACAGCAGTGCATCGTTCGACGGTGGAAAGACCTGGCAGCAGGGGCCGCTGAACCAGGTTCTGAAACGGGTAGGCTACCCGCACTATGGCCACCGCGGCGAGTTGATGGTGCGGTTGAACCTGTACGAAGACGCCGGCGACCTCGGCGAGCGCCCTCCGTTCAGTCATGACGACCTGCCGGCGCTGCCGCCGATCGACCTGAACCCCCCGGTGAAACCGTTGGCCGTCCCCGATGCACAACCCGCCACCTACACGCCCGGCGAGCAGGAAGACGTTTTGGAGAACGGCTGGATGCGTCTGCACATCGGTCATGCCGGCGGCCTGTCACTGAGTCGTTTCGTTCACAAGCCGATGGACGCCGACATCCTCACCCGGACGGAGAACCCATTGTTCGCGCTGGATATCGACGGCCGACTCGTCTCCAGCCGGGACCTGTCCGTGTTGAAACGGACGCAGGAGTCTGCCTCACCCGGCGAATGCAAGGTGAGGATCGGGATGCGCGACGAGCCAAGCGGTCTATCCGTCGAGCTTTCCCTTCGTTTGGGCACGGACCGGGAGTTGAGAGCCGGACTCTATCTCAAGAACGAGAGCGAAGAGACCCGCCTCGTGAAGGCCGCGTTTCCCCTGTTGTCGGGTATTGGATGGAGCGAGGGATTCGCTGACGACTACTACATGTTTCCCTACGCCTCGGGCGCGATCGCAAATCATCCCGCGAAGTTTTTGTCTCCTTATGGCGGCGGCACAGGCTCGGGCGGAAGCTGGATGCAGCCCATGGCGTCGTATTCGCCCTCGGCCGGCGGCGGCGTCTACCTCTTCCCCCGGGACCCGAGCGGCGGCTACAAGGTGCTTCATCTCACGCGCACCGACGCAAGCGGCGCCGACCCAGCCTTCGCCTTCCAGGGTCTCGTCTTCAACATGCTCAACGGGCAGGCCACGGCCGGCTACGCGCTCCTCGAGCCGTTGCCGGACATTCCGGGAACCGGTATGGCGGTCAGCTACATGCAGCGGGAACTGGAACCCGGCGACCATTGGATTCTCCCCACGACTGCGATCGGCGTCATGAACGGAGGCTGGCAGGCCGCCATGGACGCGTACCGACGCTGGTTCGAAAGCTGGTGCCACAAGCGGCCGTGGCCGGGAAAGCTGTCGGACCGGTTCGCGATGAGCGGCGACAGCTTTGCCCACCTGTACCGCGACAAGGCGGGGTATCACACAGAACTCCATCGCTGGGGAGATCTAAACCCGCTGGATATTCCCGGGTACTTCGAAAACACCCCTGATCTGATCGATCTTACGTCGTGGTGGGAATGGGATCACGTGACCGACGAGTACATGGAGGAGATGCGCGAGATCGCGCGCGGGGCAGGCATGGAATTCAAGCTCTGGCCGGGCCGGCATGGCGAAACCGAAGGCAGGCACTACAACTGGGGAAACCAGGGCGCCTACGGGCTGCAAGGCTATAACGAGCGCTGGGGTGGGCTGGCGGCATTCCGTCAATGGATTTCCGACATGAAGGCCCGGGATCTCGGCGTGGTGCTGTACATCAACGAGGGCGAAGCATGCCTGTCGAGCGAGATCGGCCGGAAACACGGCGCCGACTGGAGCATCATGTGGCCCGAAGGCAACTACTTCTGGCCCTTCATGATGTGGGAGATGTGCGTCGACAATCCGCTCTGGCGCCGGCACCTCGCCGAGACCTGCAGCCGCATCGTGGCGGAAACGGGGAGCGACGGCCTGTTCATCGATGAGTTCGGCGGCGCAGCGCGTATCTGTCACAACCCGGGGCATGAACACACGTTTGCGGAACGTCCCGGCGACTATGTTACGTTTCAGGGTCAGGCGGAGGCATGCCGCCAGATCCGGCAGGCCGTGGACCGGGTCGACCCCGACGCGGTGCTTCTAACCGAATCCACCGGCATTGACGTCATGTGGCAATACCTGGATGGGTGCGGGAACTACGACCTGTCGGCCAGTCCGCTCACCGGCCACCGGGCCGGGAACTGGGACGGGTTCGCGGGACTCAACATCGCGCGCTTCTACTTCCCCCGCCAAAAGCACTACGACTACGAATATGCGACGCGGCACCCGGAGTGGCGATTCTTCAATGCCACCGGCGCCTTCAACCGGGAGTTTGGCTACAAGAACCATGAAACCCAGATTTTGAGAGAGAATGCAGACGCCATCAGCACGCTGGAGCCGCGGCCGATGATTCCCACCCTTCTGCGGAGGGTCTACGTCAATGAGTTCCCCGCAAAGGACAAGACCATCTACATGGTCTACAACGCGCGCAGGGAACCCGTGGACGGTGATCTGATGAAGATCAAACACATGGACGGCTTTCACATGGTGGACCTGCTGCGATGCGGCAACGTAGAGATCAAAATCAACGGGTCCGGAGCCGTCATTCCCATCGATCTGCCCGCGCGCTCGGTCACCTGCCTGGCGTATCTGCCGGAATTCGCGAGCACCAGGAGAACCCGGAATGGCCTCCAGGTGCATGTTGCGGAAAGCTCAAGCGCGACGAAAGGCCGGATCGTCAATGATCGCGGCACGGCGCTCGCGGAAATTGAATTAACGCAGGGGCGGGCAAACGTTGAAACCGGAAAGGGCGCGGCATGGGACCGGGATTGGCTGGTGAAGGTGTACGAAGGGGATCGCCTGGTGGATGCTCTCGCGCCGATCGATGACCCAATCGGAAAGTAAATTCATGTCCCGCGGCATGGGCTCCGTGGGCCACGGGCAGGATGCCCATGCCACGGTTCCTGGGCTCCGCCCCGTCTGTACATCCTTGCCGGTGCCCCTGCGAAAACTCTAGAGTTCATCCATGAGTACTATCTGTGCGTTAACGAGTTTCGCGAGCACCAGGTTGCTTGCGACGGGAGTGGCCCTTATCATTGTCTTTCAATGCACGACGCGGGCGGCTATGCAAGTCGACTCGAAAATGAAAATCCTACAAAGTGAATCACCCGACGGCGCGGATCTGGACGTTGTGTTGCCTGGCGCATCGTCGCCCGCATTTCGTATCCTGTTGCCGGAGGAGATCCAATGCACACTTCTCCCCGAGGACATCAGTCTGAAAATCGGCGGTCTGCACCGGCTGCCCGGCGTGTGGCGCCGGACCGAGCAGAAGACGACCGGCACCATGACAAAACCGGGCCTCCTCGAGCTGTCGATCGAACTCGAACACGGCGATTCGGGCGTCGGCATTCGCATGGAAGTCAAAAACCTGTCCCCGTGGACGCTTCACCACGTGGAGGCCGATGTGTGCGCGAATATCAATCATCTGCCGGGCACGCCCGCCTGGTGTAATCGCCGATTCATTCCCGACTCCATTCCGCTGGTGCGGAACGAGCAGGCGAAATTCTGGTTTGAACAGGTGACACCCGAGGGGCTGAAAGCATTTACGAGCCAAGGTTGGGAAAGCATGCACTTGTTCAAAGACAATCCGGACACGCGGCGAGTTCCGTCCTATTTCTTCATCGACAATCCGTCGCGGCCGGCCTACGCGTGTGCGGTGCCTTCGCTGGATGGGAAAACGCTTTTCTATCAAGCCTGGAACACCGGATGCCGCGCCCAGGCCCCGTTTCCCGGCAACGCGTGCATGCACCTGCATCCCCGCATCGCGGACACGATCGAACCGGGCGGGACCGCAAGTATCCGGGGCCGCATCGGCCTGTTCGATGGCGGTCTGGACGGCCTGCAGCGCAAGATCATTGCTGAGTTGCGCCCCGAAACTTGAATCGTCTATATGTCGACTGCGGTCGATTGCAGTCGACCGCAATCGATTGCAATCGAAAATGACTATGATCAAGCTTCTCCGCTTCTCAGCCCTTTGCCTCGCTCTGAGTGCCATCGTCGCCACTGCCCTTGAGCTCGACCCCAATCCACTCGTCTACCACATGGAAGGCCGTCATGGCGGGGGGGCGAACATCGCGCACGGCAAGCCGGTGACATTCGGGCCCGGCACGGTGTTCGGCGGCGAGGATCCGCTGCAGCTCGTGAGCAATTCTCCTCACGATGCATCCCTTTCCGCGGAGGAGAGTTCGAAGGCGCCCGTCTCGTTTACCGTGGACCTGGGTCAGCCGGAGGACATCACGGCGATCCGCGCCATGACCCATCACCGCGGCGACGAGGGTACTTGGGCGGGGCTCGGGAAAATTTTGGTCAGCGAGGACGGCGAGCACTTCGAGGTACTAGCCGACCGTTTGTCCGGCTGCCGGGTCATCAGCACCTCGTGGGACACCACGCTGCAGAATCACCGCACCCACACCCCCGGCGGCACAACCGTGATCCACGGGGACCTCGACGGAATCTACTGCTCGAAAGGAGTCCGATACGTTCGCATGGAGTTGCCGAACTCGAACCTGATCGGGCCCAAGAAGACCATTCGCTTCAAACCATGGCGTTCACTGTTCACCAAGCGATGGGTGGTGAACGGAATCCAGATCCGCAGCGATCCCGCCGGCGCCGGGATGGTGATTCCGGGAGAGCGAGGTTCGTTTGCGGCACTCCACCTGGACAATCCCTGGCAATTTCGAATCGGAACCTGGGCCGGACCCGAACAGCTCAGCGGTGTTGTCAAGCTCGCGATAGGCGAAGGCGCTTTGCATGTTTTTGCCGACGTAACGCAACGGGGACCGCACCGAAATGGATTCCGAGACTCGGAAGCGATTTCCGGGGATTGCATCGAACTGTTCCTGAACCTGCAGGACCTGCGCAACGTGTCGCCGATCGACTATAACGCGCAGATCTGCGAATTGGCGTGGTCCGGCACGGAGACGGAATCCGGGTTCGAATATCACCTGGTGCTGAATCCCGGGAGCGACGACAACCAGCCGCAGATCTGGTTCATGCAACGCACCAGCGGGCTGGGCGCGATCGAACGGGAGCGGGTGCGCGGGACCAACGGCGCGGCGGCGGATGGGGGAAGCATCAAGGTCCTCACCAAGGAAGACGGTTCCGGTTATGCCCTTGAGGCCACGATCCCGCTGCGGAATTTCGGGCGGGTGTCTTTCACGCCCGGCATGCTTGTCGGGTTGGATGCGGGAATCCGGTCCACGTCGTCCGGGCAGCTGGCGGCCATGACGTACCAGTGCGGAAATCCTTCACTGGAAGTGGGGCACTGGGCGCGGGCATTTCTGATTGAGCGGGAGGCGCGTCCGTCGGGCGGTAACCGGGCGATCATCGAGGTCGATGCCGACACGGTGCGCAGCTTCAACGGTCACGACACGATTGTCAGAGAAACTTTTGGCGTACAGCCCAACGAGTCGGTGAGCATCCCGATGCGCGACTTGTGGCAGAAGGAAAGCGGTCTGTTTGGGCGCGTCTATTTCCAGTTCGGATATGCGTGGGGCGGATGGTCGTTCGAGGAATTCATCGGCAAAACCGAGGCCGAAAAGCGGGCGATGATCTACGACCCGGAATTCTGGAAGAACGTGGACATGGACAAGGCGGGCGCACCGTGGGCCCAGATCCGCCACCTGGCCGAGGCACAGCCGGACAATTTGTTCATGCTTCTCGCCTGCCGCGTGTTTCAGCTCGAGGCCGAGCCGGTTTTCGGGTCGCGACCGCCCGCGCTGACACCCGAGCAGTTGGCGCTTCTCGAACGTACCGGGCAGCAGCGATCGCTTGATTCCTTGCTGGAGCGAGTCGGCGAAGAGGACGAGGCGCCGCTGCTCAACAAGGACCGGGACCTGTTCGCCGAGTTCGTGGTGAACGTCATCGCCAAGGTGAAGGAGCTGATGCCCGATACGCGGATTTCCGTGACACTGGCCAACGAGACGAACGGAATTCACAACCATGCGTCAAAGAGGATCCTGGACGATTTCTGGAACTCCCTGGAGAAGCACGGCGACTACCGCGCGGGTCCCGTTGCCGCGGAGGAGTGGCTGAGTCTCTACAATCCGCTCTACCGAAAGATCAAGGAACGTCATCCCGATGTGCAGGTAGGCGGTCCGGACGTGATCGGCATTCATTTCACCTGGGAGGAAGCGGGGCGGCGGAGTTGGTTCGATTACGTCATGCCGGTGCTGGACGGGGCCGAGGGCATGGATTTCTTCGATTTCCACTACGCTCTGAATCCGGAGGTGACCCAGATTTTCCTGGAACTGGCGGACCAGTACATGCAACAGAATCGCGGCTGGTCCGTGCGATCGGTGGACAGCGAGTCGGGATCGCTGACCTGGCACAAGGGAAGCGCATCGGTCACCCAGTACATGAACGCACTCAAGAATCAGCAGGAGTGGTTCGGGTATCTGCGGAACCCAGACTTGACCTTTGGCTGGGCGCCCATCGATATGCCCTCGTACTACGACGGCTTCGGGCAGGCCAAGATTCCGGCGTTGGGGCGGGACATGTTCATGACGCTGCGGGGCCGGTATATCGACGTGCAAACGGACTCGCCGGACATTGAAACAGTCGCGTCCATGGACGGGGAGACGGTGATTTGCGTGGCGCTGAACAATCGGGGAAAACATCGCGACGTGGAGTTTCGCATTCGCTCTCCGCGTAATACGGGATTCGAAAGCGTGCAGGCCCGGATAACCTGGTTCGATCCCCGGGCGGAAGAGGCACGGTGCGCGGCTTTCGAACCGAAAATGGTGAGCGAAGCGGAAGGGTTGGCCGTGCGATTGACTCTTCCCCCGTTCGGCACCTGCGCCCTGGACGCTGTGCTGAAGGAGACCGGCCGCGCCGGCAGCGTGAATCGGGTACGGCGGCACATCGCGGATCGTGTGACGAAGATGGTAGAGCCCGGTGAAACCGAAACGTTTCACATAGAAGTTCCCGCCGAAGACCTGCTCGGCAACAAGCGGTACCTGCTGCGTGTCGGATACGAAGGCACGTACTACCAGGACAACTATGGATATGTCGGCGTCAGGCCGGCGGAGGCCCAGGTCGACGTCAACGGCGTGACCTCCTTTGCGCTACCCCCGTACCGGAAATCCAACGGCTTCGGCCGGTGCCACTCCATCGAACTGGAACTAGACCGTTCCGTGCTTAGGGAACAGAACGAGCTTACTTTCTCCGCGGCGGACAACGGCCACCCGTTCATGGCGGTGGTCGCGTCTATCATTGTTCAAGACCGCACTCCATCACTTGGGTCCGGCGATCTCAAAACCGTATCGTTCGACGTTTCGTCGCCCTCCTGCACGATCACTCGAGAGCCGAGCTTGACCTTACCGGACTGGTATGCGCCGAAAGGCACTGCACCCGAAGAGCTGCCGGACCCGGTCGCGCATTGGAGCTTCGACCGCCGGGAGGGCGAACGGATGCCGGACGACTCTGGAAACGGCCACGACGGGAAACTCCTGAACGATGCGAGGCTGGCCGCGGGTATCAAGGGCACGGCCCTGAAACTGGGTGGCGGCGCGGCCATGGTCGTCGAGTCCCCGACCCTGTTTCAGACGAAGCAGGACGGCGATTTCGCCGTCTCGTTGTGGTTCAAGCTGCACGGACCTGAATCCAGCGGGGTGATCCTGATGAAATCGACACTGCAGGAGAAACCGGTGGTCGCGCCATGGGGCACTCGCTATGCGAACGCGCCGGGCGTAACCCAGTCGGTCCGGCTCGCGGTGCAGTACTCCGGGGGTGAATGGGGCACGGACTATCCGGTACCGTCCATCGCATTCAACTATAGCTCTCCCATCTTCGTCATGAACAGCCAGGCACGGACGGGACGGGACCTGGCCGATGGGGAATGGCATCACCTGGTCGCGGTGAAGGACGGAACGCAACACATCGCCCTGGTGTATCTCGACGGCGAATACGCCGGCAGCGGACCCGGCTGGATCGGCGCGGATCTCGATTTTACCGATCCGCTTTTCTTCGGTGTCAGCACCATCAAGAAGCAGGCATCCGGTGCTTCATATTCCTCCACCGATTCATTCGATGGCTTGATTGACGAAGCGGCGATCTATGACGAGCTGTTGACGCCGGAGAAGGTGGCGCGGTTGTTCGAAACGCATTGCTTGTCCAGATTGTCGGTGGAAGCGAGTCAATGACGTGTTAAGCGGGTTAAGGAAGAGGTTTTCGATATCGTTTCAGACCAATGACGCGGAGTCGCGTTCATTAACAATCAGGCGAACTCGAGGAACGACTCCTCACAGGTCAGTTCGTAGATCCGCACATCTGTCGCCGGCACGGCGGCCTTCAGCCTGCCCTTCTTGATCATGGCCTCCCCGCTGGAGAGCCACTCGAGACATGACTCGATTTTCTGGCCCTTGACCTTCACCGTTCCCTCCCAGGTTACCTCCCCGTTGTTGACCAGGGTGACCAGGAGTTTGCGCGGGTCGTCGGTAACGTTCACGATCCACTGGATGGGCCGCCCCTTGACCTTGATCAGGGAGGTTGACTCGATCACCGAGCCCACGATCTCCTGCACGACCTTGAGGAAGTTCGGCGGCGGAAACGGACGGCCCCGGATGTAGTCGTTCCGGTAGTTCATGTCCCAGGGCAAATCGTCCCGCTTGTGCCAGACGTAGTCGGGACGCTCGCCGGTGGCCCAGAACACCGGCGTGACCACATAGACGCTGCCTTCGCCCACCCGGTTCACGCAAACCAGAGGATCGCCGGCATCGTTTACCGCGAGCACCTCGGCGCCGTCGGATTCGACCTTGTCGTAGATGTACTCCGCCTCCTTGTAGCTCTTTCCCGTGACCAGGCTCTTCGAGCCCGTCCCCTTCGCGTCCGTTTCCTTCACGCGCAAGCCGGCGAGGTTTGCGAGGGTTCCCCTGAGTTGGCGCGTGCAGAGGACGACGGTCCGCCCGGCCCGGACAAACGACTCCACGTTGGCCGCGAAATCCTCGTCGTCGGGCATCCCGCCCAGCAGGACCGCGACCTGGTACTTGTTGAGGACATCCATCGACGCGTTGCTCAGGATCACATCGAACGAATCGCCGAGCGGGGTGGGCGTCAGGCATCCCCGGCCGTTGATCGCGTAGGCGTACTCGCCATAGTTCGGAAAGATCCAGTGGAAGAACTGATCGATCTGGAAATCGCCCAGGGTGTAGTCGATGTTACCCCAGACTTTCTCCGGATGGCCCTGCCCCATGCCTTTGTGGATGGGCGGGTTCCACCCGTGGTGGAAGTCGAGCACCAGGGCCACCGGCGAGTACTGCACACCGCGGTCCGGGCGCGTCCGCGTGGTCCACACCCACTTGCGGTACTCCCGGCCGAACGGCGTGAGGTTGGCCTCCAGGTCGTGCCCCCGTTGGACGTTCTGCTTCTTCATCGCGCCCTTGATGTCGCCCACCCAGGAGTCTTCCCCTTTCACCGGGATCTCCGGCCGGATCCCCTCCGCCTCGATGGTCGAGAACTCCTTCGGCAAGGCACACATGTCGTCGTAAAAGAGCCCACCCTCGGTGCCGCACAGACTCAATCCGTACATGTAGCCGGCGAACCAGAGGCGCTTGGCGAGGTGGGTGGGAACGCCGCCGTCGGGGTGGCCGAACATGAACTCGACCTTGATGCCGGGGCTGTTCCTCGGGAAACACTTCGTGTTGTAGAAGTCGGGTTTCTGCTCGATGCTGGGCATGAACATGGAGATGTGGGCGTGGGTGAGCAGGTCGTACTGGCGGGCGGCGCCGCGCAAGAACGCGCAGCGCATGATGCTGCTCTGCAACCCGGTGCCGAGTTCCAGGCCGATCATGCGGTGACCCATCTCGCCGTAGTAGTGGCAGAAGCCCAGGCTTCCAATGGAGACAACGTGGTGATGGAAGAGGGCGTCGAGGGTGTCCCTGGAGAACCGGACAAAATCCCCGTAGGCCTCCTTGCGGCTTCGGTCGGGTGATTGCTCAGGCCATTCGTAGGAGCCGAAGACATATTGGGCGCAGTACTCTCCGTCCTGCTCCCCGTTCTCCCATCCGAGAAACCGCGGCCCGAAAATGTCGAGCAGGAACCGGTGGGTTTCCTCCGGCACCACCGCCTCGCCGGTGCCGTTGAAAAAGTCCATCCCGTGCCGGATGCCCCAGATGCTGTTGAGGATCAGTCCCTTCTCGGCGTACTTCTTCGCGATCGCCCGCCACCCCGGCTGTTCGTCCTCGATCTGATCGGACCACATGTAGGCACTGAAGGGCCGGATGGCGGTGGCAAAATCGTAGTCGAACATGGTGTTGTGGATGAGGTAGTCCTTCCACCCCATCTGCACGCTCTCCTGGAAATCCTTGGGGAGGTCGCGGCGGGCCACCGGCTTCGGGTCCAGTTGTTCGTACCGCTCGCCCTCCTCCGGGACGATGGCCTTGTTGGGGATGGGCTGCAGTTTCAATTCAGGCAAATCGGGCATGGATCTCTCCTGTAGGCGAATTTTAAACTCCGAAAAATCTGCCCTAACCTTGGAAGGATGTCAAGAATTTCACTCACGCCCTATAGATTACTTCGCCTTGTCCATGCGGAGAACAAATTGTCTCATTCGGGATATTCCGGGTCATGGCCCGTAATGACAGGAGCGTTCAGTCGGCGGATGCGTTCCAATCCCTGGAAACAGGCCTGCAGGTCGCGTAACCCGGCGGACCGGCGTCGGTCTGCACCATGACGGCCTGGGAACCCATGGTGTGACCGCCCAGCAGCATCACGTTGATGCCGGGCAGGACTTCGGCATCGCCATCGAGGACGACCAGCCGGTCGGCATACCCTTTCAGGTGGGAATGCACAACGTCCACAAAAGCGTGGGACGCGAACCAGGGATGGGGCGGATGTATCGCACTGCGGACTGAAGTCCGCAACCACAGACGCGGGCTAAAGCAGTTTAAGGTAGCCCATGGCCGCGAGACAGAACACAGGATTGGCCACAAAGAGGCACAAAAAATACCCGAGAGAAAATCACTTTGTGCCTTTTTGTGGCCATGAATTTTGCTTAACCTGCGCTAAAGCCCACGCTACCTGGAGGCGTAGCGCGGAATTCATTCCGCAGTCGTTAAGGCAGTCGATGAGTTCTTAGCTCTTATATTCCCATACCCACCGGGAATCATTTTCGTCCCCGTGTATGGACAGACCTCTCGCACCCTTGAGCCCGTCATAGATCTCGTTCATTTCATCAATCGAATCAAAGAATCCGATGACGTAAGCTGCGCCGAACGTGCCACCTGCCTTGACCGGACGGCCGCCGATCTCCTGGATGAAGCAGACGTACCCGCGTTGATGACACCAGCCTTCGTATGCGTCGGCGGGATCCAGGGTCATCCCCGCGAGCCAGGGATCGATTCCCGATTCCGTTCGTATGCGATAGGCGCGGATAAACCGGTCGGGAAGGTTGGCGTCATCCCGCTGGTAGAGCGTCTTTCCATCCGGTGGAAAATCTTCGAGAAACTCCGAACTCGGCAGCGTACCCATGTGGCTGAGGTAGATCTCCGAAAATGAATCCGCGGCCCGGTGCTTCAAATGGCCCGGCATATCGATTCGCAAGATCAGCGCATCGGAATCGTTGACACTCGTGACCCGGTCACTCGCGAAAAAGTAGCGCCGCCCGTCGGGGAAAACGAGCACCTGTTCCCATCGCGAACCGGACTCGGACCCCTCAATCGACTGGTTCCAATTCCACCACTGTCGGACCGCAACAAAGCCGTCCCCGCGATAAACGGCGTAGGGAAGCCGCCTTGCCTGGGTGCAAATCTGGGGCAGTTCGATATATCGCTTGATCAGGTTGCCGTGTGACGGCTCGTCTTCTCCCCAGGGATAGGGATGCGTGGCATCCTGTTCAACGCCTTCCGCGGGCTCGAGAAGAAAGTCAATAATGTCGAGCCCGAATCCGAGGTCGGTTCCCCCCGTTTTCCGGTCCCGGAACGAACCGCCCTTCACACCGCTGACGAATCCTGCGCCGACGGACTGATCACCGATCGTATAGCCCTCCGTCGCGACAGTCGCGGTAAACGAATCCGTCTCGATTTGGATCTCGGTTCCATCAATTGAGAGATCCGCCATGGCTCAGTCTTTCGGAGAGCAGATGAGTGGATATGAAAGGATGAGGCTCATCAAATTTCGGGTCAATTAGAGTGCTCCAGAATGAACGATTCCTGAATCGCCAATTCCTTCGCCCGAAGGCGCACCCACGAACCGTTACGTTCGAGACCGATCTCCCTGTCGCGGGGCGCGCGAAGAATCCTTCGGACTTTTCCGACTCGGTTCTCATTGATCCATACCGTGACATTTGCGAGCGAAGGAAGATTTCCGGGACGGTCATTCAACCCGGTGAGTATGGGGTAACGGTTGACGAAGTGCACGATGTGCCGGTTCCCCTGGCGGTTGACGATCACCTCGACGCCGGACGGTGCTTCGGAGCGGAGAAGTGGTTCCTCGATCAACAAGTGGATTAGATTCTCCACCATGAGCACCAGCCGGTGACGATGGCGGCTCTCGGGCTGATCGGCTTCGGCAATTGGATATCCCATACACACGGCCGACCCGTTGCCGACACGGTTGCGAGTGATCGCAACATCCGATGACGGCGCGGGGCGCGGGGGATTGGGGCCCCACCAGATATACGTCTCGCGGGACCGTTCCGCGATCGGGTAAACGTAGCGCGCCAGCGATTCCGCGTCGGCGAGCTCCAGCTTCCACGCCGCGCCGTCGCTACGGACGGGCTCCCGGCTCATTTCGCCGATGACGTCGCCATGAAGATCACCGACGTAGTTGGTGCTGAACCCGGTTCCGGTCGCCCCGGACAATCCCAGAAGGTTCATCAGGCGCTGCGGAGGATGGGCGGAAAGGACCCGGCCGTCGACCAGCAGGCTCCCGCCGCCGGAGACGAACGTTTCCAGCGCGTCCAGCGTCGCGTTTTCGAGGGGGAATCCATCTTCCACAATGAGAAGCCGGTACCGGTCGATGTCGATCCGGTCGGGCAGCACGACGCCGAAGGGGACGTGATGCCGGAGCAATGTCAACGGCCACGCCGGGTTGTACTCGCGCGCGAACGGGATCAGGAGTCCGACGTCGTACACCGGTTCGGTGTTGATCACGTATTCCTGTCGCTCCCGCAGGAATGCCCCGACCTGGCCCAGTTCGTCCATCTGGTGCCCGGAAAAAAATCCGCCCGGTGTGACGTCGAATCCTCCGACGACCGAACCGCCGTGCGCGGTCAGGAGTGCGGCCTCGGAGAGAAGCATGTTTGTCGGCCGCGTGGTCCAGCTATTCACGCTATCGGAGACGGGGGTGTAGTGTTCGAAGTTGTGCTCCGGCTTCTTGCGCGGCGCGAGGAATCTCGGTGCGAAGCTCTTCGTTTCCGGCGCATCGGCTTCCGCGGAAAGGCTATCGCACAATGCGTCGATCTCATCGAATCCGGGGAGGAGATTCGACCCGCATCCGTTGTAGACGAGGGGCCGACGCACCCCACCGCGATCCGCGATCTCCCGAATGGAGCGCATGAGATCCAGGAGGTAGTCCCGGCTCCAGCGGCGGGTTTGATCCGTGCCCCACGCCTCGGCAAGGTCCGCGCCACCATGCGTATCGGCGAATGCCTGGCGGCAGTAATCACAGAAGCACCCGTCGCGAGGGTATTCCATGCTGTCCAGCCAGAACCCGTCGGGCTCGGCGGTTTCCAGAATCTCCTCCATCTGGCCCAGGATCAGCGCGCGGAAGCCCGGGTTGTTGACGCAGCAGACGCCATGGTCGACCGGATAGGGCGCGCCGAATTCGTGAGCCATTCCTTCCCGGTCGACGCAGCGCCAGTCCGGGTGCACCTCGGCCGACCAGACGTCGATCGTAACGGAATAGTAGGCCATGACACGCAAGCCCTGTTGGTGCGCTTCCGCGGTGAATTCCGCGATGTAGTCCCGCTTCGGCTGCTTTTCCCGGTACTTGGACTCGAAGAAGCAGATCCCGTCGTGGTGCTTGCAGTGCAGCACGGCAATCCGGAACCCCCCGCGCTTGAGCTTCTCGACCCACTCCGCGGGATCGAAGTCTTCGATCGGCTGTGCCCATCGCGGACTGAACCACGACATGTACGCCTTCCACGGATCCTGCGTGTACCATTGGACTGGATTCGTCACGACCTGCTCAACCATCTTTCTGACAAATCATATTTCATTGGCATCCACGATGTGAAATCCTTGTGGCTAAGTCCAGTCTGAAGAATTTTTGCAATGAAGCCATTGGATCGAATCAAGCTGACTCGCGAGTATGTGCGGCGCTTCGAGCAGGATGGTTTTCTGGTCATGGACCGCCTCCTCTCGCACGAAGAAATCGATGCATTCCTTGCGCATGAGGCGTCGAGACCCGAGACACCGGATCTGGGATTGCGAGCGCACATGGTTGATCCACAGTGGAAGCATTTAGCTACCCATCCGAACGTGGCGGGCATAGCCGCGCAACTTCTCGGCGGCCCGTCCCAGGTGGTCCAGACCATGTACTTGCCCAAGAAAGCGGGAAAAGGGGCGCCGGGAATCGCGCTGCACCAGGATACGCACTATCTGCCGAGCGAACCCAACACGCTGATGGCGTGCTGGATTGCCATGAGCGACACCGACGAGCGAAACGGGGGACTCTCCGTCGTCCCTGGAAGCCATCGCGAAGAACTGCGCACAACGCATAAATCCTCGCCGGATGACCACCACTCTTGGACGCAGGATTACCTGATGCGAGACCAGGCCGGGAAAGAGTGGACGCAGACGTTTTATTCGTTCGAGATCGACAACCTGGACCCGTCGACTCTGCAAACCCTGAAGGTCAGAAAAGGCGGCGGTGTATTCTTTACCGGCATGACCATTCACGGCTCCTACCTCAACCGCTCCGACCACGACCGTCTCGCCTTCGCGGTCCACTACATCCGCGAAGGATCCTGGGTCTTCCGCGCCGACGTACAAGACACCATGCCCACATCATAAGCATCTTAATGTAAATAAAGGGGCAGGCCCGCTATTTGTGGGCTTCCAAGCCCGAGCGCGTGCAAAGGAAGTTCATGGGCCTGAGAATGGGTTGCGATTATCTCGTTATTCTCTTTCTATGATCACCCCTTGCTCCGGGTCGGGCTTGGAAGCCCAACCTACATGTTGCAATTCCTTACACAAGTCCGGGATCCGGCCTGTGTAAAACAGTTTTTGGATGGCGGCTTTCCGCTCAGGCTCAACAGCATCAAGCAGATCCAGCAGCACTTTTTCTTTGAGCCAGTACCCGTGATGATACTTTTCCCTCAACCCGGCGGCGGCGGTGAGCGATGCATATCCACGCAGAACGCGTACGTCTGTAATCCCCGCCTTCTCCTCGTTTGAGAGCTGCGGCGGCACCGCACATTCTTCGGAATGTTCACTCACGTTCAATCCAAGCGATACCGCCGTGTCATAAAGCATTCTCGCTTCAAGCCACTGACGGGCGCACAACTGCTCGTAGATCTTCTTGAGTTTTCGGTAGGCTTCATACGGGGCCGTGTCCGACCAGTCCAGGATCGGTTCGCCGTCCCAGTTCGAGATTTTCCATCCATTCATCGGCGTATCGACTCTCAGATTGAATAGCGGCTGGACGTCGGGGTGAGGGTGTTCGGAATTGGCAAATGTTAGCAGGTTCACAGTCCGGTTCACACGCCACGTCTGTTGCACGTTTCCGTACTCCGCCAAACCATACTCAATGCGGTCGATAAATCCGTTTCCGTCGGTGTCGTGGTAGCGTACGAGGTCGTGAAGGAGTCCTTTGCCGGGCTCCGGGCCTTCATCGGTTGTTGCGCCCCATGCGCTTGAGCGGTCGATGGCGCCTTTGAAATGACCATAGTAGTCAACGTTCCAGTCGGCTTCGTCTGCCCGGTACAGGTGGATCCTTCCGTCAAATGCACCGATGTAGAGCTGCCCTTTCCCGTCGAAATCCGTGTCGTGTTCGACCCGATCCCCCAGCTTGTCCGAGAAGATCCGGGTGTCCGAGTATTTGTCATTCCGGGCAAACATCTCTTCCCAACGATTGTCGTCATTGTCCTCATCAAAGAGCCACCAGGTGCCGATCCATCCGTCAAAGTCCGTCGCGATCTTGTACCCGTCCAGGTACGGAAGATAAAAGCGCCTGTCTTCACGCGCCATCTGCTCCCACCCGCTGCCGAAAAACTTCCGGGCATAGGCCGGCGCAGGCAGTGCTTCGATCTTGTCCAGGTAGTTCGTGAGAGGAAGCCCGGGCGTCCAGTACGCGGTATAGGTCAACTGGCAATCCAGGCTGTGCCACTTCTCGCGGCTCAGCTCGCCATTGAGCTCGAAGGCAAACTCGGCTTCATGAGCCCGGGCCGATTGCCCCTGCAGGTCATGGGTGGGATACCCTTCGTCGGCGATGCGCATGACCATCTCGGTGAAGCCGTCGTGATTGAAGTCATACCAGGCAATGGGCGTTTCCCAGGCCAGGGAGACGTCGCCCCAATGGATCCTGGTGTTGAGAAAAAATCCGCTGCCGTGGACGTTCTGAAAGTATCTCCCGCCCTCGGCGTAGCCATGCTCATTTCCGTAGCCGAACCCTGCAAAATTCAAGTGCTTGAAGTCACGCTCGCCATTCAGATTGACCATGGTTTCGACCACCGTGTTCGCGCAAAAGTACTCCAGGTCCGGACTCCCGTCCTGGTTCAGATCCACAATCCGGTAATAGAAATCCGCCTTGCCACTGAACTCCCCGTCGCCGTCGTTATCCGCCAGCAGCAAATAGCTGCCCCAGTTCGCGCGCAACGGGTTCCACACCACCGGCGGCTCGGCGCCGGCCGAGAAGGCCTCCGTCAATGTCTCTGCCGGGTCGAGGGATGCCGCCTGCCACCGCGGCAAAAAATCGCTTCCCTCATCGACCACCACGACTCGCTTTTGATTCCATAGAGTGTGAAGCGTATCGACCGTGCCATCTCCGCTCAGATCTTCATAGAAAGGCATTGCCGCGTCATCAGTCCCGTCTTTTTGAAGATCGGCAATCGCGGAACCACTACCGGTCGCTGTGAAAACGCAGCAGAGCGGCAGAATTGCCCAAGAAAAGCTGCAATGCAGATTCGCCTTCATCAGCGGCAGCATCTGGCATAGAATTAATGAAAGCAACGTCGAACACCCATATGACACTTCAAAATCGAATCAGGTTAAGCTTGGAGCAGGTCTCGCGATACGAGAAGGACGGATTTCTGGTCATCGAAAATTTCGTGTCACACGAAGAGATCGATGACTTCATTGCCCACGAGACAACGAGATCAGGCACGCCGGATCTCGGATTACGGGCCCACGAGGTGGATCCGCAGTGGAAACACCTGGCTATACATCCGGACGTAGCCGGCGTAGCGGAGCAACTGCTCGGCGGGCCTCCTCGGATCGTGCAATCCATGTACATACCCAAGAAAGCGGGCGAAGGAGAGGTCGGGGTAGCGCTGCACCAGGATACGCTCTACCTGCCCAACGAATCAAACACGCTCATGGCCTGCTGGATTGCAATGAGCAACACGGCGGCCGGCAACGGGGGCCTCTGTATTCTACCGGGCAGCCATCTTGATGGCTTGCGTACGGCGCATAAGAGCGGGGAGGGGGAACACAGCAGCTGGACGAAGACTCACCTGATGCGCGACCGTACCGGGAAAGAGTGGGAGCAGGAGTTTTTTTCATTTGAAATAAATGACATCGATCTGTCGTCCCTTGTGAAGCTGGATGTTCCGAAAGGTGGCGGGGTCTGTTTTACGGGATTGACGATTCACGGCTCCTACGCAAATCGATCCGATACCGACCGCCTTGCGTTCGCGGTTCACTATGTAAAAGAGGGCACCTGGGTTTTGCGGGCGGACGTGCAGGAAACGATGGCGGTGAAGTGATGTACGTGCGTTTGCGGTTGGCCTATGCCGGATTTCGAATTTCGAATTTCGGATTCGTCGGGGCCGCTGCGAGCCGCGAACCTGGTGATGAATCATCGGCGCAGGTACGATTCAGGAGCCCCGCCGGACAAGCGCCGGCCGTCGACCTCCAGCGTGAAGAGGTTCTGCTCCAACGGCTCCCGGAGCGCATCCTCCCGCATGGACTTGTGCGTCAGCTTTTTCAGGGATATCCCGTTGTGATGTCGAAGCACGACACGCATCGCGCCGTTTTCAAAGGTATCGCTCTCATCGCCTTCCACAAAGCGGGGCGCCGTGTCCGGCGGTGCCTGCAGTGGGGTAAATTCCGGTGCCATATCGATCGCCGGCAGGGGCGGAAAGTCCTCGTGACTGAACGAAAGATCATCCTTGTTGGCGTTGCGGTTGAGGAGAACCATCCGGACCATGTATTCGCCGGCAAAGCCGTCCTTATTTAGGGGGCGCGGCATCCACGTCGCGCCGGCATCGGTTGATCGGGAACTGCAGCCCTGATCCTCAAATATGTCGATGCTGATCACCAGCCGGTCGTCGTTCTCCGGTGAATCCGAGCTGGGGTGGATGACGATCTCATTCGGACCATGGACGAGCTGCTTCCCGGGAATGTCGAAGTCGAACCAATTGATGGCCAGCCGGATGTCGAACCAGCCCCATCCGGTGCTGACGAGGTTCTCCGTAGGGAACGTGTTGGTATGACCGTTCACCATCACCTGAAACGTCCCGTCGAGACCATCGCCCTCGTCGTCCTGCGCGTGCATGAAGATGTTGACCCGGGCCGACTCGATGGCGGCAAAGTCCTGATCCGAGAGATCGGTCAGATCCAGGATTTTCTTGATTCGCTCCGCTGAGGGCCGCTGCGTGACGTGGCTGTAGTCCTTGTAGTTGTAGAACGAATAGTCGGCGGTGGCCACGAACACGCCGGGTTCGGGTTCGATGATGGTTGCAGGCTGCGCCGCGCTGACTACCGCGGATACCCGGGCAGGAGCAGAACAAGCGATGCGACGGCAGCATTCCGGACAAGGCACGCATGAGTCCCAACTGTCATTTCAATCTCTCTCCTTGTGTGTGGACTTCATCTACTCTTGGTCACCTACGCTGGGGGGGGGTGAGGAATCTACTCACGCGGATCCGTTTCGAGTGCTGTCAGGGAGCCGTCGAATCAGACCCCGGCCAAACGACCGCATCCACGAGGCGGTCGTTTCGGTGGATTTTCAGGACGAGGCCCGGCTGATCGCGTGCTTCGGCCGGCCAGTCCAGTCGCTGCCTTCCGCCGGTGAGCGGGAATTCAGCCAGCACGGTACCATCATCGCCGACCAGCTTGCCGGTCATTCCTTTCGCGTCTTTGGGAAGATGCAATTTGCCGCCGTCGCGCTTCCACTCCACTTGTGCCAACTCAGGCAGTCGGGCAACGATAGCAGCTTTGCGGGCGGGAAGACTGATCGGGAGCACCGACTGATTACCCTTCCGGGAGGTAGACAATTCCGCATGGCGTAGCAGGTCGACAACGTGAGTGCCCGGTTTCGCATCCAGCAAGAGCAGATCGCCTTCCACCGCCTCGTTCCGCGCATTGTAGATCGTGTAGACCGTCTTTTCTCCCGCAGGAAATTCGTTGGCATAGACCTGCGGCATTAACGTGGGAATCATGGGTTTTGGGTATAACGCGCCGAAGGCATCGGCGTTTTCCTGCATGACCGCCAGTTCTTTCGGCGAGAAGCACCATTCCCGGTTGAACGCCCCGGTGGCGTTGAATATTCGCCACTCCGGAACTTTGGATAACACCTGGTAATCGAAAATCTTGAAGCGTGGAAAATAGAAGCGTGCGACGTTGATGCCCACAAATCCTTCCACCTCGCCGAACGTGGGAAGGATCTGCCGCCATTCGGATAGATCGTAGGACAGGGTGCCGTCGAAATATTGCCAGATCAGGTCGAAGCCGGGATTCTCGGTCATGAGCACCGTGTCCGGGTCCACCTGGTCGACAGCCATACGTACCTGCCGGGCGGCGGCAAGCTGGGCCTGGGCGTCGACCTGGTGATTCGGCTCACCGAATGTGTGCGTGTGGCGGTCGTTGTAACAGATCGGATTGTTCGCACCCATGACGTCGATACGAATGCCGTCGGTCCCGGTTTCCACGGTCAATCGACGGCAGGTTTCGGCGATGTATTCCCGCCACTCCGGGTTGTTCATGTCCATGCCCCACATGGCGCCCATGGGCCACTGGTACCGGGGTTCGGGCCAGTCCTCGTGCTTTTCAATGACGCCCCACTCCGGGCCGTGGCGCGCACCGATGATGCTGGAGAGCGCGGCCTCACCGACATTGATGTAGAGCGTGACCACGTAGCCCAGCCGTTTCATATCATCCAGATAGCCGCGAAAGGCGGGAAGTCCACCCCACCGCTCGTTGTACCCCTGGAGGCCGTAGTCGCCCTGGTTGCCCCAAAAATACCGGGTCCCCTCCATGAATGGATCCCCCCGAATTTCCGGTTCGTGAGGAAATTGAAACGCAAATTTCCCATCCTGCATGATGGCGGACCGTTCCGACGTGACCACGTTGGTATGGCCTGCCTGCTCAATGGCGGTTTTCCGGTGTTTCTCAAGATACTCGTCGGTGACCACATCCCATTCCCAGTAGGAGGTGTGCTCCACCATGTCCAGCGGGGAGCTCAGATACTCGCGGGAGTGCTCGCCTTCGAAAATCGGGATGTGCCCCCATTGTCCTATATCAGTGTTGTACCCGTTTTCATTGTGAAAATGATGCGCCGCGCTGGTTCCCTCGAGGTTGAACCGGTCGATCAGTTTTCCCGGATGAGGCCGCTGATGCGCGAAGCTCTCGAACCAGGACCGGTAGGCCTCCATGGCCTGGCGCCAGTCCCCATTGCAGACGCCGAGCACGGCGGTGGGAAGAAACCAGCGCTCGTCGGGTTCGAGGTTACGTTGTTGATACGTGAACGCCATAGAGGTGCCGGGTTCCGCTTCCAGCGGATCGTGAAACACCAACTCTCTCACCAGCCGGCCATGCCTCATGGCTTCCTCGGTGGTCCGAAATCCAAACTCCGTCCGACCGTCGGGGACGTTTGCCTTGTTCAGGTGCATGATCTTGAATTCGCCGGTCTGATCTGCGGCATTGAGATAGAGCCCCCCGCCCTTGTCCGGCCGATAGGATGCCATGACCTGGAAGTAGGCCTGTCCGCCGCCGTAGGCATTGGCGAACACGGCAGGCGACTTGGATAGAATACCGGTGAGCAACGGGTAGAAGAAATGATCTTCCGTTGGGTCGCTGTCCCAGGCGATGCCGGTGAGCATGGGAAAGGCCACGTTGACATCTTTCGCGGCAGCGCCCGTATTCTGCAACGACAAGCTGATGCGGAGTTCCGGACCCTCGTCGGCGCGGATCTCCACGGTCGCGTGAATACGCTGATCGCTTTCCAATTCGTAGCGGACAAAGGCCGACCCGGGAGGCGAAACCGGTTCGGTCCGCGAGGCGACCCGAAAAGCGCGGCTGTCCACCCGGTCCCCGTCGATCATCAACGTGAAAAACGGGCTGCCCTCTTCTGATTCGATGACGGACGCCCCTGCGGGACGATGGTGGAATTCGCGGACCGCCAGTCCCGGATCGGTCTCCATGAGCATACGGAACCACCCGTTCTCCAGCGTGTCCGCGCCGGATTGAGACGTGATGGTTGCAGCTTGCGATGCAGGCGATTCGAGTTCAAGCACCGGCGGATTCAAGTCGATCGACTTTGCTCCGCTCGATGCGGCATGAACCTGTGAGGCCACCAGGCAGGGAATGAAATACAGTGAATAAATGAGTGTGCGTGCCACGGCGAAGAACTCCTTGATATTTTGATCCCAATGCTTCCGGCGCGAGCCGACGGTCACCCCTACTTGAAAGTTCAGTAATAAATCGAGATGGTTATGACATTTCTGCGAATCAAGTCCATCAAACTACGCACTTTTTCTTTCACGCCGGCCTTTACGAAAGGATTTGCATTCCCGGTCCCCGGGTGGCATAGTCCCATGTCCTATCCCTATCCACGAGGAGGATCCGGAGCACATGGCGAAACCAGTAGACCTCGCATTCATCGGTTGCGGTGGCATCACGCAGTCTCATCTTGACCAGGGCCTGGGTTCTTTTCCCGACGTGCGGTTTGTCGGTTGGTGCGATATCAACCTGGAGCAGGCGGAGGCCCGGCGCGCCCAGGTAGACGGCCAGGGGCTGGTTTTCGACGATCCGGAGAAACTGCTCGCTGAGACGAAGCCGGACGCAGTTTACATCATGCTTCCGCCCTTTGCCCACGGGCCCGTGGAGGACCTGGTGCTGGACCACGATCTTCCGTTCTTCGTGGAAAAGCCCGTGGCGATCGATGTCGAGACCGCCGTCCGCATCCATGAAGCGGTCAAACGCAAGGGTCTGACAACAACGGTCGGTTTCATGAACCGGTACCGGGATTCGGTGTTGCGGGTGCGCGAGCTTGTCAGCCGTTCCATGCCGGTCATGATGCACGGAGGATGGCTCGGCGGAGGGCCGGAAGCGTATGAAGGGATCTGGAAATGGTGGGTGCAAAAGGACCAATCGGGCGGCCAGTTTCTGGAGCAGACCGTTCACACCATAGATCTTGCCCGTTTTCTTTTTGGCGAGGTGAAATCCGTCTACGCGACTCCGGTCAGGGACCGGAAAGATCGGCCGGATTTCTTTACGATCGAGGATGCGTCAATGGTTCAGCTGGGGTTTGAGAACGGCGCGACGGGCAATCTGTACAGTTCGTGCTGCACGCCTGCCGGCGGCGGAATCAGCCTCGATGTGTGGACGACTTCCATGCACGCGCGGTTTGATTCGTGGGAACACTCCGTGCGTATCGATGAAGAGGAGGGGACGCGGACTGAAATCAAGGGGGAAGAGAACATCTTCGCCAGGGAGGACCGCGCCTTCATTGATGCGGTCAAATCCGGGAGCGATGAAGGCCTTTTGTGCAGCTACGAGGACGGGTTGAAGTCGGTTCAAATTGCCTGTGCAGCGGACGAGTCGATGAAGACGGGGAAGGCGATAAGGGATTTTTGATTTGCGATTTTTGATTTGGTTGAATCGGCCGGTCTTTTATAGGAAATCGCGTCTTCTTGCCCCAACGGGGCATCGTAAGGATTCCGGGACCATCCCCACGACCAACCCCGAAGAGGGTTGCGTACGGGAGCTCAAGCGAAGGTCTGGGGTTGAGACGCCTTAGCCGAATTCTCAATCAGTCATCGGCATTTTTCGGACGGGAATTATCGGTAATAGAACATTTGTAGAAACCTTCGGCCTTGACGGCGTATTTTCCTTGCGTAAGAGCGTGAAGGGAGAGTACACGGAACCCATGAGTAATAACCACCATATTCCTGACGGTACAACCGTCCGTATGGGCGGGAAGGAGCTCGTGTTCGGGGAACACATTGTCAACCTCCCTGATGCGAGCTCAATGCTGGATGATGTAGAGACAATGCGTCAGCAGCTTGTTGACGAAGCGTTTCTTTTCATTCGGGGGCTCCACGATCCGAAGCTGGTGCATGGGGCGCGCCTGGAAATATTGAAAGAGGTAGAGAGGCAAGGCGGCATCGCGCCCGGAACATCGCTTGATGATGCGGTGATTGCCGAGAACAACGGGTACCTTCCAGACGGAACCCGTATCGGAATTCAAGATGAAGTGGTTCGCCGGATGCCTTCGCTGCTCGGCCTTACGAACGGCGAACGAATGCTCGGGTTTTTCGACGGGCTCCTGGGTAGACGGGCCAACACCTATACCCACAAGTGGATCCGCATTTACCAACGGGGCCACGCAACCGATATTCATTACGATGCACCGTACATGGGCCGAGACGCGCCGGAAATGGTGATCACCGCCTGGACCCCGCTGGGCGATATCTCCCTCGACATGGGGCCGATCACACTTGTACCCGGATCAAACCGGTTGGATCACTTGAAAGCTGCATATGGAAAGGAAGATGCGATCCGCGGCGAGTCCACCGGGTATTTGACGAACGATCCGTTCGACGTCGTAAACACGCATGGCCTCAAGTTCGCCACGACAATTTTCGAGCCCGGCGACATGCTCCTCTTCACGAAATACATCCTGCACGGCTCCCTGGAGAACACCACGAACCGTTACCGTCTCAGCACCGACACACGGTACCAGCACGCCGACGAAAAGCATGACGAACATTATACGTTTGAGAAGCGTTCCGCCTGAGTAAGCAACGTTGTCATGTAGCGCGGTTTATACATGTATGATACTGTTTGGCTTCGTTTTTGATGCGCTCTGAAATTCTAACGTTTCGTGAATCAGCCCAGATCAAGATGCGCGGGGTTCAAACGGTGAACAGTAAGTTGTTGCTCCATTAGCGTACGGTCCTGCATTCATGAACCAGAGATCAAGTTTCACTTCAGCTCGCCGAACCCTTTCGAGATCGTTGTCACCCATTATCGCAATCCTTGCGCTTGCGGCTGTGTCCACATCGCAGGCGAATGGCACCACAATTCTCCAGCCGACCGGCGGTGTCCACGTGGCCGTAGCCGACATGGGGTTTTACGATTTTCAAAATTTTGCCCACGTGGTACTCGCGAAGCCGTCGCAACGACTGAGGAAGGTGCTGGACCTGTCCGGCATTGATGAGCAGGCCTGGCAGAGGATCGGCGCGGCCGAAGTGAGCCTGTTCCTGCACGCCGAAGATGCGTCAGGGGACGGACTCGATGAACATTTTGAAATTGTCGTTAACGGCCACGTGAACGTATTCGCTACCGAGGGCCTACGCCGTACTGGAATGGGATGGTTCGGGCACTACCTGCCCACCGGTTGGTTCGATTTCGCAATCAATGCGGACCAGCTTGTTCGTGGAACAAACGTGATCGTGGTTCAGAGAAGCGATTCCGCACAGGCCGGAGACGATGTATTAACCATCGGTATCGATATTTTCGAAGACAGGGGCCGGAGCTGGTGTTCGTTCGATCGCGGTTCCAGCTGGAGCCCGGGACCCTTGAACCGGCCGTTGGCGAGTGTGGGCTATCCCGACTACGGGCACTACGGAGAGTTGATGATTCGTCTCAATCTCTACGACGACGCTACCCGCCTGGGAAGAAAAGGATTTTCCCACGATGATCTTTTGCCGTTGCCGGCTGTGGACTTGAACCCTCCGGTAAAGCTGCTGCCGACTCCATCAACCTTCCCGGCAAGTGTTGCACTTGGAGGGGAAATCGACCGGCTGGAGAACGGATGGATGCGCCTGCAGATTGGGCATGCCAAGGGTCTGGCCCTGGAGGAGATAATCCATAAGCCCATGCGCAGGAACGTGGTAAAGGAAGGCCCAACCAGCCTGTTTGCGCTGGAGGTGGACGGGCGGCACGTGCAAAGCGCCGAACTGGAAGTGACGGGCCGCGAGCAGCTCGCTACGGGTTCGAGCGCGGTGAAGGTTGTTTACTTTCTCCGGGATCCGACCAGCGAGGTGGAAGCGAACCTCTCACTGCGACTGGACAACGAGTCCGAGCTCACGGCAGGCCTGTATTTGAAGAATGCGGGTACGGCACCCCGCGGCATCAAGGTGGCGTTTCCGATGCTCACCGGCCTGGGGTGGAGCGAGGGATTCAAGGACGATTGGTATCTGTTCCCCTACACCACGACCGGAGTCATGCTGAAACACCCGGGGAAATTCGTAAATCCCTATGGCGGGGGAACCGGCTCGGGGAACACGTTCTTTCAACAGATGACGTCCTACTCGCCTTCGATGGGTGGAGGCCTGTACATGAGAGCGAACGATTCCAGTGGCGGGTACAAGCTTTTTCATCTCACGCGAACCGATGCTACCGGATCGCCGCCCTCGTTTTCGTTCCAGGGAATCATCCACAATATGCTGCATGGCCAGGCCACGCCGCAGCTTGTCTTTCTCGAGCCCTCAAAACCGGCCGCCGGCACCAGCATGGCGGTCAGCTACATTCAGCGTGAATTGGCGCCCGGCGAGCGGTGGATCCTTCCCCAGTCCGTCATCGGAATCATGAACGGCGACTGGCGCCAGGCGATGGAGAGCTACCGTGCATGGTACGAAGGCTGGTCGCACAAGAGACCCTATCCCAGCAAACTCGCCGCCGTCTTTAACCTCGACGGTGTCAATGCAGCGGGGGGCTACCACAAGGAGGATGGATACCATTCGGATTTCCACGAAGCGTGGAGCCGGCCCGCGGATGGGCTCGAGCACACATCCTACTGGGAGTGGGACGAGGTAACGGATGAGTACCTGGCCGAAATGCGGGAACTCGCCGCCCGCTACGGCAAGGAGTTCACCTTGTGGCCGGGCCGTCACGGGATCCACGGGGGAACACATTACTATCACGAAAGCAGAAAGGGAGACTACGGCCTGACCGGGTACAACGAACGCTGGGGCGGTCTTCCCGCGTTCCGGAAATACATCGATGAGGTGAAGAAGCAGGGCATTCTTGCCACCCTCTATGTCAACGAAGGGGAGGCCGGGCTGAACAGCGTTATCGGGCGGGAAAAGGGGCCGGACTGGGGCGTGATGTATCCGGACGGAGTTTACTTCTGGCCCTACTGGATGTGGGAAATGTGCGTCGACAACCCGCGGTGGCGAACCTACCAGGCGGATTTCTGCAGACGGCTGATCGCGGAGACCGGGGTCGACGGCTTGCGCATTGACGAATTCGGGGGGGCATCGCGCATCTGCACCAATCCAGGTCATGAGCACACCTTCAACCGCCCCGGTCATTACGCCACGTTCGAGGCACAGACCGAAGCGTGCCGGCAGATCCGGATGGCCGTGGACCAGGTCGACCCCGATGCGATCGTGATGAGCGAGACGCCGGGAATCGACACCATGTGGCAATACCTGGACGGCGCGCTGAATTACGATCTCACGCAATCCTCGTACACCGGGGGCCGGGCCGCAAACTGGGAGGGATTCGTGGGGCTCAACATCTGCCGGTTCTACTTTCCAAGATACAAGCACTTCGACTACCAGATCCCGGAAAAGCTTCCTGCATGGCGGTTGTTCAATGCCACCGGGGCATACAACAATGAGTTTTTCTACGAGGAACTGGAACACTCCATTTTGAAGGAGAATGCCGATGCGGTCGGTACGTTGAATCCCAAACCCATGATTCCCACGCTGCTGCCCAGGGTCTACGTCAACGAGTTTCCCGGCGAGGAAAAGACGATCTACACGGTGTATAACAGCAGGCACGCCGCTGTTTCGGGAGACTTGCTGGCGGTGCCGCACAGGCCCGGATTTCATTTCGTGGACCTGGTCAACATGGAAGAGGTGGGGTCACGGAAAGAGAAGGGCGTGGAGATTATTCCAATCCATCTTCCCGCGCGAAGCGCCACCCTCGTCGCCCACATGCCAAAGCTGTTAACGCTCAAGCGAAGCAGGGGGCGCGTCGATGTGAAATTGAATCGAGAAGTCCCGGGCGGAACGTTCCACGTGATGAAGCGCGATGGCCCCGTGCTGCCTCCTGCTTCCGTTGAAGGCCTGAAATTGAAACTCGATCACATCGAATTCATCGGGAACATCAAGGACCCGATGATCATCAAGCTGCAGGTAGGATCGAGGCTGGTGGATGCGGTGGTGGTGGACTAGCCGCCAACATCCACAGACCACCCGGATTCCGATGACCGCTGGGCGGCCTCAATGATCTTAATCGACTCGCGGACGCCGGCCGGATCCACCGGAACCGGACCTTCTCCCATCAGGTGCGATGCGACCTTCTGATAAAACCCGCGCATGCGTTCGACGCCGGCGGGAGTTCGGCCCCTTCCACCCGGCGGCGCGGCTGAAATTTCTTTTTGGCCACCCGCGCCAACTCGACCCTTCGAGGGGACTGATGTGCTCGCGTTGCGGGCCGAATATTCCCGTAAATTCAATCAGGGAACAATCGAGGATGCGTCCGTTGCGGGCCTGTACGTACCCGTCCCAGCAGAAGTCCGTGTGATGAAAGGCGTGCTGGGCATACCAGAACCAGTATCCCCACTGGATGCGGATGGAATAGGTTTCTTTCGCGGCCGGACCATACCGGAAGAGGAGATCGCCGTCCTAACGAAACGTTCATTCGAAAATAGTTTGGAGGCATCAATGATGGAATGTAATCGATCAGGCCCGGGATACGCATTTATGTCTGAGTTCCGCCTTTAGGCGGAAGCAGTTATCCGGCTTCAGCCGGGAATACACCGCCCGGAATCATTCCTGTTACCGGGTCGCTGAAGCTCCCCCGGGCTTCCGCCTGAAGGCGGAACTCAGACCTCTCCCACGTCTGGACTTATCGCTGGGAAATTGGGTGCTTGTGGTGAGTTTTCAACGACCCGCAATAGCCCCCAGCCCTTCAATGGCCTCCGCAATTTGCGCCCGGGCCGCGTAGAGGTTGCGGGCATCGCTGTCATAGTCCGTCATGCTGCGGACGAGCTCGTGGACGGTGGCCAGTGCCGCCTCGCCGGCGACGATCGCTGCGGCGCTGCGTGGATCTTCGGATCTACCGGCCCGGGCACGTGCCAGGGCTTGTTCGAGCACCCAGAAATATTCCTTGTCCTCGAGTCCTTCGCGGATCATTTCCCATCGGATGGAGTTGACCGGGCCCGCGATCAGCGGCTCGTCCGGTACACCTCGGGCCGGTGGATAAAGCAGCAACCCGTCCCCGTTGCCAAAGTGCCCTCCGCCGGGTGAGATCGCCATCGCGGTCTCCCAGGGGTTGCGGATGGCACGATCGGCGACGGCTTCTCCGATACCTTTATAATAGTTCACGCTCCAGTAGAGGGTCCCGGTCACTTCGTATTTCTTCATCATCCAGAAATGAATCCGCTGGTTGATGGCGGGATGATCGATGAAATTGTTGGCGTACGGGTGCTTGGGGCCGGTGCAGATATACCACCAGATTTCATCGCCGGCCGCGCGGCTCTTTTGGGCCCTGGATTCGTCGTAGTGTGAGGTTAGCGGCACCCAGATATCAACTGCGTCGTCAATCTCGTGTCCGATCCCCAGCGTCACCAGGCGTTTCAGCCCGGGACAGATCCGCCGGACCAGTTCGCCTTCCTGTACTATCAGCGGAAAATCCGATTCGGGGGGCTCGTCCCACAGATAACAGTAAACCCTGTCCTGCCAACCTTTTTGTTGCACGTGTTTCCAGATGGGACCGAGAATGAGTTCAAAATACCGGTCGTAAGCCGGGTCTTCGCGCCATTTCCCCTCGCTGCGTCGGGGGCTGAACCGCGGTGGTCCGAACAGGTCGTTGGGGGGCCAAAACAGGCAAACCGAATTGAACCCCAGTTCATCCAGGTAGCGGGTGGCCAACCGGTCGAACTCGGTGAGGTCCAGTTCCAGGTCGCCGGACTCCCGGTTCCTGCGATTCACCAGTTCGCTTGGGCTGAGCTTTACGCGGGCAAGATCCGTGAGGTTGAAGCCGTGCGTAACCGGAGAAACGCGATGCTCGGCGAAATTCTGCATGTAGAGATCGTGAACCTCTGCCCGCTCGGCGCCGGTTCGGAGGCCATGGTACGCGAAGTCGTCCATCCAGATTCCATACGCGCTCCGGGTGTGGGTATCCTCAGGCAATGTGAAGTCCCAGACCTTCAAACGGAGAGGCACCCGATGATCGTCGGTGCCGGTCCGTTGCAGAATGATGGTGCCCGCATAGTCTCCGGCAGCCGCGTCCGCCGGCACATGGATGGTAATCCAGAACGGATTGTTCTTTCCGCCCGACAAGTCTGCCGGCCCGTCCGTCGGGGGCAGCGGATCCGGCCAGTCGCCTGCCGTGCCGAAGGCATCGGTTGAGTCCGTCACGGGTACGTACTCCGCGCGGTCGATTCGAATCGACTCTCCACGAATGGACGCCGAGCCCGGGCCCTTCAGATCGCTGATGTTGATTTGAATTCCCGGCATCGATTCCGCCGGCCGCAGTACGAGTTGGAACGGTTCGTACTCGTTTCGGGCGGCCGCGATTTCAACATGCGTTGTGGTTGAAGTGGGAGTCTCTCGTTCCCGGCCCACTTTATACGTTCCTTCACACCACCACAGCTCCAAGCCGTCCGGACCCGTAAGGCTGTAGCCGAAATCCGTTGCCAGGATCTCCGGCACCGGGGAAGCGGCTATACTCATCGGGACTCCGATAGCTGCCACGGACATCCACGACACCCAGGTTCGCTTGATTGGCATCATGCCTTCCTCTCTTATGCGTTCGGGCAAGGTAGTTGAATTTGCCGGGCATAGACAGACCGAATTCCAGTGGCCCGAAGCAAGACCCGCCTCATCTGGAGGGGCAACGGGGACGTTGCCCCACCGGGACGCTGATGCCCGTAACCTGCCCTCACTTCATCACCGGGATCACAATCCCGCGCATGATGATGCGTTGGGCGAGAATAAAGACGATGAGCGGGGGCAACGAGGCGAGGGTAAGCGCCGCCATGACCAGGTATTCCGGATTGTACATCTGCAGTTCGTACAGAAAGACCATGATCGTCCAGAGCTCAGGATTCTGACACACGATAAATGCCCACATGAAACTTCCGTAGGCGAAGGTAAATGCGAACAGCGCGATAACGGCGAAAATCGGCAGGCACAAGGGCACGACAACGGTCAGGAATATGCGCGCCTCCGACGCCCCTTCCAGTTCCGCCACTTCGAACAACTCCTGGGGCAGGCTGTCGAAAAATCCTTTGAGCAGGAATACGTAAAACCCGTTCACCAGGTTCGGCAGGATCAGGGCCCAGTAGGTATTCAGCAGGTGGAACTGCTTCAGCAGGAGAAAAGCGGGGATCATGGCAATCTCCGCCGGAAATGCCATCGTCGCCAGAAGGAAAAGAAGAATCTTGTAACTGTATCGAAGCCGGTACCGTGACAAGGCATATGCGCAGAGGGGTCCAATGGTCACCTGCCCGATGACGACCCCCAGGACAAGAACCAGTGTGTTCCAGAACGCGCGGCCGCGCGTGATCATGTATTTACCCATCATGCGGTAGTTCCGCGTCAGAAAATCCAGCCGAATGCCAATCTTGTTCCGGCTGAACGCCAGCACGTCGGCCTCCAGGTAGGGCGGGGCAATTTCGGAGAAGCACTCGTACTGTGTGCCGTACGCGGCATTTACCTGTTCAGCGCTGCCGAACTTTTTCTCAAGGAAGACTCGATATCGAGTGTCGGCACTGTCCACGCGCAAGGTCTCAGCCGGAGTGTGCTGTTCCACGAATTCCTGCCAGTCCCTGCGCGGCAGAGACTCGGAGGGCTCGGTGTTCGAAAGCTGGACATCGGCGATTTTCGCGTAGTGGCTGCCGTACTCACGGTTCAGCCGCTCCGCGCTGCCGTACTTATTGCGGAGATAATCAGTGAAGGCCTCCCCTCCGCCTTCGAGTGTGAGATACCGGAATGGCCATTTGCGCCTGACAAATTCTTCCCAGTCTTCACGCGCTGCCCCCGAGGGGGGGGCGGTCACAACAAGCGGGACCCGCATAAAGGATGAGTAGCTGGACGCGTATGCCTCGTTCAGTGATTCAAGCTGTAGATACTTCCCTTCGAGAAATTTTCCAAACTTTGCATCTCCCGACACAACGATCCGGTATGGATGGGGAAGGCTGTCCCGCAGTTCCTCCCAATGCCGCCAATGGGGTGTATCATCCGGATCCCATGAGCGGACCATGGGGTCCTCGTACGGCAACAATACGTCCTCGAATTCGGTATTCTGGTCCAAATACACCCGGTTCAGCGCTTCGATGTCACCCCGGAAGCGGTTTCGCAGGGCGCCTGCATATTTTGAGGCTACCTTCACTTCGAAAGCCCGTTGGAAAAACCGGGACGGGAGGCTTTCCTTGAACTGAATCCACTCTTCAACGCGCGAGATCGTCCGGGCCGAGGTTGGATCGATTTCGTCCAGGTTCAGCCCCACGTCTTCGTAGCTCAGGAATTCGGTCCGGTAACAGTCGTTGAGGTTCTGAATGTTGACGCCCTGCTTCATGAAATTCTGGAAGTAGCCGTACCGGTCGTTGATGTACTTCAGAAACAAGACATCATCGTTGAACAAATACCTGGGCACGAGCCGGTGCTCCGAAACATCGACAGCGCTGCAAATCGACGAGCCGAGCATCAGGCCGAAGGGATACAGCACGGTGATCGCGCCAAGGGTCAGCACGAGGTAGACCCCCGCGATGACCGCGCGTGTGGTCCAGGCTTTCCGGCCTACGGTACTGATAATAGGCATTGCAAATTGATGAGTCGTTATTTCGCCGTGGTGAACTGAACCCGCTTTAGAATTCTCAATTGCCAGATCGCGAATCCGATCAGCAGGCTGGCAAGCACCCAGGACAAGGCGCTGGCGTAGCCGAAGCGCAAGTACAGGAATGCGTTGTAGTAAATCTCGAGTCCGAGCACGTGGGTGGCATAGGAAGGGCCGCCCCCGGTCATGACAAAGATGTTTTCCGTGGCGCGAAAAGCGCCAATGAAGGCGCCTACGAAATTGATGAGGATCAGCGGGGTGAGATAGGGGAGCGTCACGTGCAGCACTTTGCGCACGGGGGACGCCCCGTCCATGTCCGCGCTGTCATACAGATCGTCGGGCACGGTCTTGAGGGCCGCGAGATAGATGATGCTTCCGGGCCCGGCCGCGGTCCAGATGGCGGCGACGATGACGCTGAGCATGGCGAGGTCGGGATCCTGAAGGAATCCAAGCGGGGATTCGATGAGGCCGAACCTGAGCAGCCAGCTGTTGATGACCCCCACCGGTGAAGGGTCATACATATTTTTCCAGAGGAACATGAGCACCAGCATGCTGGTGACGGCGGGTAAATAGAATACGACGCGAAAGAACAGGCTTCCGCGTGGAACTTCCTGTAACAGGATGGCGAGGAGGATCGGCGCGAAGAATCCCAGGCCCAGGGTCAGCGCCACGTAATACAGGGTGTTGAGGATCGACCGCCAGAAGATGTCGGAGTTGAGCATGTTGATGAAGTTGTCCATCCCGATGAACCGGCTGTCGCCGAGCACCCGGTAGTCCTGGAACGCCATGATAGCGACCTTGATGAGAGGATAGTATTGCCACACGGCGATCGCCAGCAGCGCGGGAAACATCAGCATCCAGGCCTCGAATTGGCGCCTGGGACGCGGATTCGGAGGCATCATGACCGCGTCCGCGTTGTCGCGGCGTCGGTAGGCTGCAAACCAGAGGCCCAGTGCGAAGACCACCGCCAGTACGAGCCCGATGGCCACGTAATTTGCAACTTTCCGCTTGTGCGCCATTTCGGCCGGATCCGATGCTCCGAGGAGAACCTTGTTTCCTCGATCCGCGCATGCATTCAGGAGTGCGCGCGCGTCCACGGATTCGATTTCGTCTTCCTTCGCATACAAGAGTGCGTCCACCGGCGCGGCGATATCCACCAGTACGCTCTTGAACCCGGTAGGCAAAGGGTCGTTGCGCCCGGTTTGCAGCAGCGTTTCGTAGGTCGACAGCCACTGGCGCGGGGCGTCGTCGAGGTAGTCGTCGTACCCGAATTTTCTCAGGTATTGCGGATCCACCAGTTCGCCGTATCCACTTTCCACGTGGAAATCCACCTTGATCCGTTTTGCCTGGTCGGAGGCAATATGCCGGATATACGCCCAGGCCGCTTCGCGCACTTCCGGGTCCTTCACCTGCGAATTTATGCCTCCGCAGTTGGCGCCGAATCCCGAGGCCGCGAAACCATCGGGTCCCTCGGGGAACGGCGCGTACCCGAACAAGTTGGGCGGCTGGAAGACCTGGGCGCCGATGACGAATTCGCTGCAGATGTTGATCAGCATCGCGACCTGCCCGTTGAGCAGTTTATCGTTCATGTGATAGTAAGACGAGAGGGTCACGACGCCGGTGTAAATTTTCCGATCCGCCTTTTTCTGATCGAGAATTTCCTGCGAAAGGACATGGCCGTTCGGGCACTTGATGATTTCCGGCCTGACAAATTTTCCGGTTCGGTAGTCCACGCCACGCACATCCACCGGTTCGTTGTCCTCGGGACATCGCGTCCACCGGCTCCATCGAAGTTTCTTGTAGAAATTCAGCGCCATGACCCCGGGGTCCCGGTTGAAAGCGACCTGCCACCTCACCGGTGCATCCGCCAGGGGGACCTGGTGTGTTGGACACTCGTCGGGGAACAGGTGGTTTTGTCCTTCATTGTCGAGCTCGATCGGATCCACGAGTTCCGCGCCGGCCGGGCACTCTTTGCCCGGAATGGCCAGACGCCCGCCCGCTTGATAGATGAAGGACGGGAAATACATCGACGTGTTATGGGGCCCGGTCATAATGCCGTACCCGTACAAGCCTCGATCGTGATCCGTCAGTTTCTGCGCGAAAGTATAAAGCTCGTCCCAGTCGTGAGGGCCCCGGTGGGGGTCAAGACCTGCATCGCGAAACCGGTCCCGCCGGTAGTAGAGGCCGGACAGGACATAATCGTAGGGAATCCCATAGATGTGCCCGTCATGGGTCAGGCCCGCGCGTATTTGCGGCAGGAAGATTCGGTCAAACCATTCCTTGTTTTCCGGTCGATTGATGAATTCATCGAGGGGATAAAGAAATCCTTCTTCCACATAGGTTGCCAGTGATCCGCTGTTGACCTGAACCACATCGGGTGCGGTGTTGCCGGCCATGGCCATCAGGAACATGGATTGCGAGGCCGGATTGGTCGAGTCCTCCATCTTGATGCCGCCGGCCTGCCGGACCTTGATGTGTGGATGCTTCTGTACGAACGCTTCGTAAACAAGCCGGTTCGGGCGTTCCAGTTTCCATTTCACCTTGGGCACTTCCCAGATCGAAAGCTCTACCGGATCGGGTGCGGGTTGGGCCGGGGCGGCGACCGCGGACTGGAGCCCGAAGAGAGCAAAACACAGGGCGAGGAAAAGTTTCGGGTGGGCGGGATCTTGACAGAAATTCGAATGTGTCACGGATAACAACATCGCGGTCACCGACAATAGCCTGCACTCACATTGGTGTGCAATCCCTAACGCTGTAGATATGGGGAAAACCGAATGGCGCTTAGTTAAGCGCAGCTTTGGATCGAAGAGCGACGGAAGGCTGATTTGTAATCCGCCATTATCTACGATGTTTTCGGCCCTTTCACGGCGGATTGAAAATCCGCCCTCCATCCAGCCATAATCGAACGCGGCCGTACTGTAGCGCGAAGTCAGGAATCGCCGGGGACCACTGCATCCACCAGCAGTTTTCCCCGGTAGAGTTTGCAGATCACTCTTCCTGAATCGGCAGGTATGGTAAGCGTCGCACGCCCGGTCCCCGCTTCTTCTTCCGCGAGGATTTTTCCAGAGAGGTCTACCAGTTTAAGCGTCGCGTCTTCGAAGTCATCCGACAGACGAACCGTGAGTTCGCGACCTTTCTGTTTCACCTTCATCAACTTCGACAGGTGGGCAATACAGGTGACAGAGCGCGGTTCGAGCTCGATGGCGACCACGGTCTTGTCGCCCCTCGTGGAGGCTTTGACGTTGCGGTACCGGTACAGATCGACCAGGTGCGTGCCTTTGCGGGCGGGGATGTCCAGCAGAGCACCCTTTGCCGGGATGTTCGCCGCATTGTACACGGTCCACACGGTTTTGTCCTTCGCCGGGAATTTGTTCACGTACACCAGGGGAATCTTTGACCTGATCATCGGCTCCCGATCCAGCGACCCGAACGCATCGCTGTTGTCCCGCAGGATATGCCGCTGGTGCTCGCGGTAACACCATTCCCGATTAAATGCTCCGGTGGCATTAAAGAAACGCCACTCAGGCTGTTTCAGGCTGATCTGGTAGTCGAACATCTTGTGGCGGGGAAAGTAGAAATGATGGATGTTGATGCCGACGAACCCCTCCCAGTTTGCCGCCACGTGGGCGGTGAACGGCTGTTCCGTCAGGTCGTAGCACAAACTGGCGTCCAGGTACTGGCCCAGCACGTCGATACCCTGGGACTCCGAGAGGAGGACCGAATTCGGATTCACGCCGTCCATGGCACGGCGCACTTGCCGCGCGGCATCGGACTGCGCCTGAAGCTCGTTATAGTGGCGCCAACGGGCAAAGGTGTGAGGGTGTTTCTTGTTCAGACAGATTCGTGCCGCCCCGCCCATCTCGTCGATGCGCACTCCGTCGGCGCCGGTTTCCTCGATGAGCCGTGCGCAGGTCTCCGCCAGGTAGGTCCGCCATGGGGCATGGTCCATGCACATCTGCCAGTCGTAGTAGGGCCAGAAGTAATGGCCTTCCGGATACATGGTGGCCCAGTCCGGTCCATGCGCCTTGCCCAGGAGGGTGTCGAATCCGGCCTCCGCCTTGTTGATGTAGAGGGTCGCAATGTATCCCCGGGCCTTCAGATCGGCGATGTACTTACGGAACGTGGGCAGGCCGCCCCAGCGCTCGTTGTAGCCTTGCAGGCCGTAGTCGCCCTGGTTTCCCCAGAGGACATACTTGCCTTCCAGCATCCCGTAACGAGACGGGAAGAGCTCAAAGGTCAGGCCGTACTTTGCCGCCGTGGCCTTGTTCCGTGCCATCATTTCGTCCGTGATTTCCTCGTGCTCCCAATACCCGGAGTGTTCCAGCCCGCCCACGATCTTGGTCATGAAATCATCGGCCACGTGATCCATGGGGGTGTGCCCCCACACGGTCGGATCCGGGTTGTAGGCTTCCTTGTCGCCGGGGCCGCGATATCCCCATTCCGTGCCCGTGCTGGCGTAATTAAAGATCTTCGTCATGGTATTCGGATAGCGGTTCTTGTGAGAGAATCCTTCAAACCATTTTCGGTAGGCGTTCATGGCCACCCGCCAATCGCCGTTCATGACGCCCAGGGTCGCGGAGGCAAACCGCCACCGTTCGTCGGGCTTCATGTCCCTTCCAAAGTAGGAAAACGCCATGCTGGTCCCCATGGTTTTTTCGAACGGTTCCCAGAGGATCAGCTCATAGGGAGCCCGGCCGTGATGGCCATCGGACAGGATCGGATTGATCATGAACGTGGGATCGTCCTCATTGCGATCAGCCTTGAGCAGGTGGAGGATCTTGTATTCTCCGGTCTGGTCGTTCACTCGAAGGTATAGACCGCCGCCCTGCGACGGATTGAAGGAGGCCATCTGCTGGAAATAGGTGCCCCCTCCGCCGTACCCGGAATTGAACCGGCCGGGATGGTCCAGTACGACGCCCGTGCCGTATGGATAGAGATACCGATCTTCCACGAACCCGTCACTCCATCCCAACCCGCCCAGTACCGGAAAGGCGGCTTTAATGACCCGATTCTGGTCGGCCCGGTTTTGGATGGACAGCCCAATGAGCAATTCTTCGGAGCGGTCCATGGTAACCCTAAGGCGTCCGGAGATCTGCGCGGCATCGTGCGATAGATCGTATACAACGACCAGGCGTTCCGGTGTTGATTCGATGATCTCCTTGCGCAACACCGAAAAATCCGGACCGGTCAGACGTTTACCGTCGACCTCCAGTGCGAAGAGGTTTTGTTTCATCGGCTCCCGCATCGCGTCCGCCTGCATGGATTTATGGACCAGTTTCTCCAGCGCGATGCCGTCGCGATGTCGAAGCTCAACGCGCATCGCCCCATTCTCGAAACTATCGCTATCGTCGCCCTCCACCAGGCGGGGGGGCTCATCAGGGGCCGCCGGCAATGGTTTGATCGCCGGCGCCATATCGACCGCCGGCAGGGCGGGAAAATCTTCGTGGCTGAACGAGAGATTCTCCTTGTCGGCGTCTCGGTCCAGGAGAACCAGCCGAACCATGTACTCTCCGGAAAAGCCGGCCTTGTTCAGCGGCCGGGGCATCCACGTCGCGCCGGCGTCCGTGGATCGGGCGCTGCAGCCCTGGTCCTCGAACATGTCGATGCCGATGACCAATTGATCGTCGTCCTTGGAAGAATTCGGGCTGAGGTGAATGACGATCTCGTTCGCGCCGTGGACGAGCTCTTCGCCGGAAATGTCGAAATCGAACCAGTTGATAGCCAATCGAGTGTCAAACCAGCCCCACCCGGTGCTGGCCAGGTTTTCCGTTGGGAATGTGTTGCTGTGGCCGTTGACTACCACGTCGAACGTCTCGTCGAGCCCGTCGCCCGCGCCATCCTGGACGTGAATGAAGATACTGACCGTGGCGGATTCAATGGAGGCGAAGTCCTGCTCCGACAGATCGGTCAGATCCAACGTTTTCTTGATCCGGTCTGTGGGGGAGCGCTGGGTGACGTGGCTGTAATCCTTGTAGTTGTAGAACGAATAGTCCGCCGCGGCCACGAACACGCCGGGATCAGGTTCAATGATAGTGGCAGGCCGCGCCTGGCGGACTGATGCCTGCGCACAACACGCCAGGAGCAGTACGACCGATCCAGT
>CAUZEO010000002.1:0-75543 GCA_963578625.1 Kiritimatiellia bacterium
GGTTTGCGAATGCCTTCGGCACTGTAGTCTACGATGCTGTCTTCAAGCGTATATCCGGCAATATCGTCTCCCATGGTATCACGAATTGCGACACGGAGAGAATCGTTGTACGAACTGAAGTGGGATTTGACGTTCACCTCGATCATTCCGTGCTCGATGCTCATCGGCTTGGTAAGGAGGAGTCCGGGATCTGCCCGGGTGTTGGCAAATCCTGCAAACCGGTCCAATCCAATTGATCGGGGGCCCGGGACGGGAACGAGAAATACCACATGCGAAGCAGTCCATCCGGTTCCTGGATGACGCTGCCCCACGCCTGGGTTCGACATCCCTCCCACGGTTTGTCGACCCCCACCACGGGGATCGGGTATTTTCTGGGCTTGTTCAATACCCGGAGAAGATTTTTGTAGTGCTGGACTTCGTGGTCGTCGACGAACAGGTGTAGATTAGGATCGTTCATGAATTCCGAACCCTAGCAAAATCTCCCTCCTCGTAAAACGCGGAAAGAATCCCGTTTCGAGTATTGCTCAATCCCCGTTGGCGGAGCGTGGCAACCCCCAAATCCGGATCGAGTTGCAGAAGCCCGACAGCAAGGGCGGTCACCTCGGGGGGCGCATAACTGGATCCTGTCACCTGCATGTATCCAGACGGGTCCCCGCTCCAGAATGGTTTCCCCTCCGCTTGCGTCGTGCTCCAGATGTCGACGCCCGGCGCCGCGATATCCACGGTTAGCGAGCCGGAGGAACCGACCACGGTGTCATTCATGTCACTGGCGGTAACGACAACCTGGTTCGACGATGGGCACGAGGGAGGATAACGGAAGGTCGAATAGATATCTATTCCTTCATTGCCTGCCACGCTAACAATCAGAATTCCTGAATTGTCGATGGCAGCGCAAAGATTCGGCGCGCATCCCGGCTGATTCCTGCAGGGTATTCCCCACGCATGTGAAATGAAAACTACGGCCTGGATAAGCTGCGCCCCATTGGCATTCGCGTACTCGATCGCACCCACCAGGCGCTGCTCCGTGGCCGTTCCGCCGCACCCGAGCACACGAATCACCATGAACTGCACATCTTCCGCGGCACCGTTTACGACGATCTCCAGGAGGAAGACCGTGTCGTTCGTCAACGCATCCACGATGCCAGGCTGACCAAGACCCCAAGGCCAGATTGTACAATCCATCCACGACGGTCACGAGACGGCCCTGGGAGTACACGGGGGTAGAACCGGGGCCGGGAGGATAGAGATAGAACTGCAGCAACGCGGGACCACTGAAGGGATGGCCCTGCGCGTCCAACAGCCGGCCCTGGTAATTGATTTGCGGTGGGACTCTGGCGGTGAGAGTGGTTATCGTCGAAATAAAACAAGGGGTACGCAGTATAACAATCTCATGAGTCTACATTCGAAAAACAGCATAATAAAGCAACCTAGTCTTTTCAAAGATTTTGCCGGCAAGTGAAAGAAGTTTCTCCTCATCACGCCAGGTTCTGAATTTTCCGCAGCACCCACTCTCCTGTAAGCAAGGCGATCAGGGTCAACAGCACTGGAAATGTATTCCACAAGGAAGCGAACGTAACCTCTTCCCGGTCCTGCGCTTTGACTTCCAATGCCAAGAGAACATCGCCGACTTCTTCCGGCTCCATGAATCGTCCTGCGTTCGATTCGGCAAGAGTTTTCAACAGCTCGTTGTCGGCCGGTCGTGGCAGTGTTTCCGGTGTAAACGGCTTGACGTAGAAGGAATAAGGCGCCGATACAATTTCTTCCCCTTCGTGGTCCGCTTTTGCCCGCGCCTTGTACAGACCAGGTGTCCGGGCCTCGAATGGCATACCATAGCCGGGCAATGTCTCGCCGCCGGTCGTCGTCACCGGTTGCGGAGCCATGTCGAACTGAAGCGTCCTGCCTTCCGGCCCCACGATTTCACAAACAACCTCTACATCCGGTATCCGATCTCCCTGTGCGACACCAATTCGCGCATTCAATTCCAGCGTGTCACCAAGATAAATACGTCCCGAATCTGCGAATAGATCCAGTTCAAAAGCATCCAGCGCCTCCTCGTCCGGCGTGAGCCAGTAGAGGATCTGTTTCCAGAACGACTGGTACGCGCCAAGCGTCGACGGGTCGAGCTGCCAGCGCCAGAGTGAATCCGTCATAACTGCCAGTACAACCCCCTGTCCGTACCGCATTTCCCCGACCAGCGGCCCCACTCCCGAATCTGCTTTTGTCTCTACCAGGATTCGTGTACCGGGTCCCGCCGACCCGCCCGTAAATACCGACAGAATAGGCGGAACAGTTTCCCACGATTGGTTTTCATCCTGAAACGCAGCGTGTCCCAGCCCCTCTCGGGTAAAACGCACCTGGAACCTTCCCTCCTCCAGCGATAATCCGCCGTCAGCCCGCAACGGCAGGAGCTTCGAGAGCGACGTGGACTCAAAGCCGTCGCGACCCCACCCCGAGGCCCCACCGAGCAAAACCAGGCTTCCCCCCTTGTCGACAAATTCAACCAAAGCATCGCTCCTTTCCGGCCCCAGAACGTCGGCTTCCAGGTCACCCAGAATAACGATCCGGTATCGCTTGAGATCCTGCATTGCCAGATCAGGATCGAGGGACTCCCGCTCTCCTATCGTGAGCAGTCTGCCGCCGGGCCCTTGCAGAAAACACAACGGTTCGAGATCCCGGGAGGACCGGAGCACACGGGTTAAATATTTCGATTCCCAGCGCGGGTATCCTTCGAGGTACAGCAAACGATTCTTCGCATCGACAACGTCCACGGAAACCGAAAATTGATTGTCGTTCGTAAACGCTTCATTGGGCAGTACCGGAATTCGAACCGTGTAGGTAAACGCGCCAACCTCGGGATGCGGGACCCGAAATTCCACCGAGCGCGACGCGTTGTCCGCCGGCAATCTCGTCGGAATCTCCTGCTGCAGCACCTCATCTTTCCATAACTGAACGCGAAGCGCATCGCCCTGGAGTCCCTGCCCGGACACCACGGCGGTCAGGCTGGAATCCCAGTCCACCGTTACCCGGTGCGAGGTATCCACCATGTCCACTCGCGCATCGGGGTCAGCCTTCCACGCCTCCTCGTCATCAAGCCGGACCGTATAAATCGGGATCGAATCCTGAGCCTCCGCCCAATCCTGATTCGCTTCCCGCGTATCAAGTCCGTCGGATAACACCAACATGCCCAGCACCGGTTGACCGATGTAACGCTCCCGCAGTGTATCCAAGCTTTGACGTAAATGCGTGGCAGGGTGATCGGGCTCCGAATCCACAACCTCCGAAAGCGGACGTTTCCGCCCCAGTTCAGAGGAGAAATCGAAAACATCGACGTCGCACCGCGCTTCGAGAGTTCTTGTCCACGGCTCCGCAAGAAGCGTTTTAACCACGTCCCATCGATCGGCCGTTCCCTCCTCCGGCGACATCCTCATGCTGGCGGACCGGTCCACAGCGATGAGAAATCGCGGCTTCCATCGATCCACGGTCACGCTCCGCAAATAGGGCATGAGAAGGCACCAAGTGAGCAAAAGAAGAAAACCGAACTTCAGGAAACCGGGCACGTAATTGCGCCACCGCCCCGGCAAAAAACGATAGTAGGCGAATCCGATTACGATCGCCGCCAGAATCACGGAAAATCCGATCAGCCAGCTCGCGGCATGATGCCCATATTGGATATCAGCAGTCATATCACTTACGCTTTCCCACTTTCGCTCACCCTGCCCGACGCATCGACGATGATTGTATCCTGCAAAGTTTTGGAAGTCCTGCTCATGCGATTTGCGAGCAGCGTCTCGAGGACGGCGAGAACAAGGGCAATCCAGAGAAACAGCTCCGCAAGTGGCCGGCCGATTCGATACGCTTCGACGGCCTGCAACATTTCAGCGACCGACGTCACGACGCGATCGCGATCACCTCCAATTAGCCGCGCCATCACGGTATTCGGAATCGGCGTCAGGTCCGATTCCCCCGGCGGCAGGTGAACCGCCAGGAGTGGCGAGCCCTCCGCGCCAACCCGGTATACGCCCGGCGTAGTTGCATCCTGTAAGTAGATGATCTCCCCCCTCCCTTCCCGGAGGGAACGCACTTCGACCGGCTCACCACCTGGCCCCATGATCGCGGCTCCATCGGTCAGCGGCCGGGTTCCGGGTGGGAGGGCGAGTTCCCTCGCGGCCTCCGCGACGAGCAGACTTCGGGACACGCCACTTCCCCGCCGTACCGCACGATGCAAAACCGGAAGGAACTGTGGTGACAACGGAAAATCGCTCCAGCTCCTGTCGGCAGCCACCGCAAAAAACAAAACCAGGCCGTCCCCGTCGTTGCGCGCGAGCAGGAAGGGGTGACCTTCTCTCGTCCTCAGCAGGACACGCGCGTTTTCAATAGGAACTTTGAAGAAGAGACGACGTGAGAGCGTGATCCCGGAAACACTATTTTGCGCCAGGGAAAGATCGTCACCCGACTCTGACGCAAACAACGGGGAATAGGCCTCGTCCTCGGGAACGTTGTCGATGCGGGTCGGATGGGCAGGCAAGGTATTGAAAGATTGATAGTCGGAAACACCGGCCCGATCGCCGGGGAATACCACAAGCGTTCCTCCGGACCGAACGTAATCTTCGAGTGCGAGTATGTGCTGACCATCCAGGGGAAGCGCGTCGCACAAAACCACCAGCACGAATCGATGCAAAGTCTCTTCACCGAGGCGTCCCGGAGCCAGGGAGGTTACGTCGATTCTTGATTCACCGCCTACCGGGTCCAGCGCGTGACGAACAAAATAAACTGATGAAGGTTCACCGACACAAAGCACGGGCACCTGATCGAAAACATGGAGAAGGAAATGAAACCGGTCATCCGCCGCGAGTCCGTCCGGGGGAATTTCTACAAAAGCTTCATGGGTACCTGGCGGCAAGGAGGGCAAAAGGATCTCTGCATCCGAATACTCGCCGGAAGGGATCAAGACATCGCGCCGGCCTGCCGCCTCACCATTTACCGAAAGCGTAACCGGAAGATTGCGGTCCTCCCCTGAACCGGCAACGGTGACCACAAGCCGCCCGGGCTTCCCGCCAATCAAGAGGTCGGGATCAACACGCAAGCCCTCAACATAGGTATTGACCGGGCGCGGGGATCCTACTGAAACGACGAAGAAAGCGACCTTCTCGAAAAATGGTTTCAGATCCGGATCCATCTCCCGTGCGGGGTCCGCCGCACCCAATTTCCGCCAGGGAACCTCTTGCCCGTCCGTGATGAGAAACAGCTCTTTCTCGCGTTCGGGATCCACCTCCAGCGCGTCGCAGGCCGCCAGAATCGCGCCGCGAAGGTCGGATGATGCATGGCCGGGCTGCTGCTCGCGGAGAAGCGACATCGCCAGGTCGAGATCCCCGGTCGGCAATTCGATGAGGGGTCTGGTCTCTTCATCCGCAAGAAAAACACAGGCCCGGTCCCCGTCGTGCAGCCCCTGGACAATCGCGATCGCGGCATCGAGCGCACGCTCCCAGACTTTGCCGCGCGGCGTGGCGTACCCCATGCTGAATGATACGTCGAGCACGATCGCGACATCGCGGCGGGCACGTCCCAGCCATCCCCCGAAGCCCGCGGTTCGAAGCACGGGCAATGCGAACGCCAGGACCAACAGCAGAATCAGCAGGCTACGGATGAGCCAAAGCAGAAAATGCTCGAGCCGAATTCTTGCCGAGGATCGTTTTTGCGCCGCCTTCAGAAAACGAAGGGTGCCGAAAGGAACCGGCACCGCGCGCCGCGGACTCAACAGGTGAAGCAGCAGAGGAATGGCAACCGCGAGCGTACCCCAGAGAAAGATGCCGTGGAGAAAAGTCAGCATGCGCGAGATTGGTGACTACCGTCAGGCATACCTCCTCCTCTCCTCCAGGTAGGCCCGGACGAATTTCTCAGGTTCGTCGGAAGTCTGAACCAACCGGTAGTCAATGTTGAGTTCGCGGCAGCGCCTCCGTTGCTGTTCGAGAAATTCCCCGAAGACCTCGCGGTACGCATCGGCAATCGCGCGGGGATCGGTGACCATTTCCTCCCCGGTTTCAGGATCCTGAAACCGGCCGCCCTTGGGAAATCCAAGATCCAGTTCGCGAGGATCGAGGGTATGCAGAACCATGACGTCGTGCCGTTGTTTTCGGAAATGCGCCAGCGCCCTCACCAGGTCATCTTCATCGTCGAAAAGGTCAGAGAGAATGACGATCAGGGCCCGCCGCCGAACGCTGCGGGCAATCTGGTGCAAGGTCGGAGCGGTTTCAGTTTTTGAGCCGGGCTGCTGCTGCACAAGGGTACGAACAAACGAATTGAGGTGGGACATAGAATTCTTTGCGGGAAGCACGGCATTCGTCTCGCTGGAGTACAAATACAGCCCGACCGCGTCCCGGTCTTTCACGGTAACGTAGGCCAGGGCCGCGGCGAGCCGACACGCGTATTCATACTTCGTCAGCGGCCCGGATCCGTACCCCATTGATGCGCTGCGATCGACGACAAAGTAAACACGCAGAATCGTTTCATCTTCGAAGCGACGCACATAATACCGGTCCGTGCGGCCCAGGACTTTCCAATCGATGTTACGAGGATCGTCGCCCTGGATGTACGACCGGTGCTCCGAAAACTCGGAGCTCGCGCCTTTCAGCGGGCTGCGGTGGCGGCCGGCGAGGCTGCCCTCGACCACGTAGCGGGACTGCAGGACCAGACGGTCCAGAAGCTGGAGCTGCCGATCGGTGAGTAGGTCTGTGATTCCGCGTGACATCTATTACCTTCGCCGGCCCGGCGGCCTTTCTCCATACAGGATTATTCCGACACTACGATCCAGTGGTCGCCCGACGAAACGATGACAATGGTGGTCCCGACGTAGGTTAATTCCAACTGACCGCTTCCGAACCTCTGCGTCAGCACCACATCGAGGTCAAGCGCTTCATCGTACAGGGTAACCTCCTTATTCCCCGCCTCCAAGGTCCGGAGCTGTTTTACCCGAAGCTGGAAATCTCCCCCATAACGAGGACCCAGCGCGGCACCAAGATCCGACTTGTCCCCCATCCGTTCACTTTCCAGGAGGTAGGTCTGTTGTCGCGCACCCGGAAGGTGTTCGGGTGTCTGAGCCCGATACACCCAGGGCCGCTGCCAGCGATCGAGCAGCTCTATTGCGAAGTCACCCTCCGTATCCTGAAGCTTCTTCAGCCGTCGCGGATACTCGATCTCCCGGAGGTAATACCGCTGCAATGCCGCCTTGATATTCTCGCGGTCCAGGCGAGTCTGCCATCGACGGGACATTTCATTTGCGGAATTCGCCATCGCGCTGGAGCCGCTCGTGCTCAAGCGCCCCCATAATTTGCGTGCCCTTTTAAGCCGTCCTTCCGACGTTTCGGCCCATGCAGCGATTCCGCGGCTCACCGGAAAAAAAGATGCGGCGGACGGGTCCCTCTCGAAGTGTGCGCAAGCGGCAAGAATCTCGATGTGATTCGTCGACCCGGCACGCGCATAGTTCCAAAGTTTTCGTACCCTGGACTCGATAGGCACATCGGCCCCGGATGCGTATGCGACACCGATCAGGAAGAAACAACTGAGTTTGTAGACCACGCGATTCAATGCGTCAGGGCGTGCATGAGAATGTTTTCACCAACGCGAAGAGCATCGGCATTCTGATAGCCAAAGGAATAGGGGCACTGTGACATTTCCCACCCGCCGGACAGTCCATAGGGGCTGAACAGGACCACGTAATTGCCTTGCTTCTGAATTCCCTGCAACTCCGGTTCAATCGTGCTTCCTCCACTATTCGCGGCGGCGAGCGCCGGCGTAACCTCCACTTTTTGAAGCAGGTTGGGAAAAGCAAACATCATGTCCCCGGCCGGTATTTTTCGCAGTGTATCCCGCGGAAGCACCTTCCGGATCTCACGCTTAAAGGCCACGCCGAATCCCTGCCGGCCACAGCACGCCTCCGCCACCAGCAACCCGCCACGTTCAAGATACCCCCGAAGGCTCTGGGTTTCTTTCGCGTCCAATTTGAAATCCTCGTGACCGGTCATATAGATCAATGGAATGTCAGACAACGCCGGATCCGACAGGCGAATTTCCGTCTTCTCGAAACGAACCGGCACCTCGGTTTTCTGATGAAACCGGTGCAGCAACATCGAAAGAGCGGCGTGCCGGGTTTTCCATTCGCCGCCATACATGATCTGGGCAATCTGAACCTTCCCGCCACGACGCTCGTCGGTGTCGGTATATTCCATGGATTTTGCGATACTCTGCACCCAGGCTCTCTGGGCAGCGGCATACGCCATCATATTGACGCCCAGTTTCATTGCGGAATCCGGCTTGTAGGCCCGGTAGGTCCTCTGGGCGTCCCCTTCCCATCCCACCGCCATGTCCCATCGGGACAGCACGGCGATAAGACGGCAGTTCAATTCAACACCCTCGATCCACGGCTCCGACTCAAGGTACCCGGTTTCGCGAACGCCGGAACAATACTCCACGGTTGAAACATCGTAGTATGCTTGAAACAATGGGTGGTCCGGCCCTAATCGCTTGATGGGCGCCTCTGGAAAAATTTCCCGCAACTCGGCACGCGCGGAGTCATAGAACGGCTTCGAGCCGAGGCCCGCGTTCATGACAATCATCCCTCCGTTAAGAAGGAGTGACCGAACTCGTTTTCGCTCTCCCGGTGACCAGCTGAAATGGAAATGCCCGGATCGGTACAGAATCGGATTCTTTTCCGAGTTCACGTCGACGGCGCTGAGAGGCTTGACGTCCATACTGAAATTGACATCGATCATTCCCTTCATCGACTTCAGGAGATTGTTCAAGTCGTTGGGCCGCGTATTCCAGTCGAGCTGGCCGTGCGGAGACGTCAATTTGGTGTACAGGACCGGCGGCTTTGGCGGCTTTTTTTTCTCGGAGCGCGCCTGTGGAACCACCGGCGGCGGCGGATACGGAACGTAGGTCTCCGCGGAGGAGACTTGTGCCGGCGGAGGCGGAGGCGCTTTGCCTATTTCGGGTGGAACGAATCCGGGCTCGTCCGATCCGTCCCCTTCGTACAACAGGAACGCGGGGGCCGATGGCGCGCAACACAGCAGGGCGGCCGCAATCCAGCACCTGAGCTTGAGGATGATCGACTTCATGTCAGGAGAATATCATGAATTCCCGCGGCCGGAAATGTCTTTGACACTAGAAAACGAAGAAGATTCCCGGAATTCTGCTTTTCGATTTCAAATCGATTGAATTCCCATGTAGCGAAAGTCGCCAAGACTTCTGATTGGCGACGCACAACTTCGACAGAGCCACAAAACGGCCCCCAGAGCGGCAGAATCCCAACCTAGAAAAGGAACCGCGCAATACCCAAACCATCAAAGCCGCAACCAAACGAAATCCACCTCGGGGCGCACGGAGTCCACGGAGCCAAGAGGAAATCACTCTGCCATCAATTATTCTGCCTTCTCCATCGGAATTCAGGGAAGTAAAGCCTGAGATTCATGCTCAGATCAATCACAACCCCGGCATCTTCGGGTCGGCCCTGCCATCCGTAGGCTCTCACTGCAGACCCTAAAGAAACCTCGCAAAGTTCACGAAAAGCGAAGTGGCTTGGACACAGTCAGGTCCATCGATCCAAGGTTCCCGTCCGTGAAGTTCAATTTCAATCCAAGACTACGATTTCAAACTGATATTCATGCGTAGGATACTTGCACACCGTCATTTTTTTTGCATCGTTAGGGTGAAGTCCGCAGCTCCTGGACGCGGAATGAATTCCGCGCTACCGACAGCGCATTGCATGCCGTGGCAGAAAAGTGGTCGCAATCAGCGGCGAATTTGGGGATAGTAGAACATGGCTCGAATCAATACCTCCTATCGCAAACTGGCCGCGGGATATCTCTTCCCGGAAATCGCAAAACGCACGAAACTCTTTCAAGAGAAGAATCCGGATGTCGAGATTATGCGACTCGGAATCGGCGATACGACCGAACCGCTGACCGAAACCGTCATAAAAGGTCTTCACGACGCAGTCACCGCGCTCGGCACACGGGAGGGGTATTCCGGGTACGGCGACTCTGAAGGGAATCCCGATTTGCGCCAGGCGATTTCCGCCCACTACCAGGCTTGCGGCGCGGCCGTGTCGGCGGACGATGTTTTCGTGAGCGACGGTGCCAAGCCCGACAGCTCGAACATTCAGTCTATTTTCGGTACGGAAAATATTGTCGCCGTTCAGGATCCCGCCTATCCAGTGTATGTCGACAGTAATGTGATCGCGGGTCGCTCCGGAGAGGCGGTGGACGGTTGTTACGAAGGGTTCGTGTACATGCCGTGTACGGCGGAAAACGGATTCTTTCCGGATCTCCCCCGATCGAAAGTCGACTTGATTTACATCTGCAGCCCGAACAACCCTACCGGCGCGGTCGCCACGCGGGAGCAATTGAAGGGGTTTATCGACTACGCGCTGAAACACCGGGCAGTCATCCTGTACGACTCCGCCTACTCGATATACATCCAGGACGACAGCCTTCCCCGCAGCATCTACGAGATCGACGGCGCACGAAATTGCGCAATCGAGTTCAGCAGCTTTTCGAAGTCCGCAGGCTTCACAGGTGTCCGCCTCGGATGGACCATTGTCCCGGATGAAGTCACGGTGGAAGAGACCGTTGCGGGTGAAATAAAATCGCTATGGACGCGGCGGCAAAACACCTTTTTCAATGGCGCTTCCAATATCGTCCAGGCGGGGGGCCTCGCCGCGCTGAGCGATGCGGGCCGGCGCGAAATGAAAGAACTGGCGGACTTCTACATGGAGAATGCAGCCATTATTCGCGAGGGAGTGCAGTCGGTCGGGATCGAGGCATACGGCGGCGAGAACGCGCCGTATGTCTGGATGAAAACGCCGGGCGGAATCGATTCATGGTCCTTTTTCGACAAATTGCTCTCCGAGTGTCACGTCGTGGGTACGCCGGGCGCAGGATTCGGCCCCAGCGGCGAAGGGTACTTCCGTCTCAGCGCCTTCGGCCACCGCTCCAACATCGAAACATCGGTCGCAAGCATCCACGAGAACCTGAAGCTCTAGTAGTTGGTGTGCGGCAACATGAGCCGGAAGCGGCCTTCTTCCGGGAGGGAGTCGATCGGGATGTTGAGGGTATCTTGGGGACCCACGATCCAGTTCGTGTAGGGCGCCCAAACCGGCGGCTGTTGTCCGGCGTCCGGCGGAAAACCCGACCTGGTAAGTAACATTCGATTCAGCCTGCCAGGACAGCTACAATTCGTTTGATATGACCTTCGCAATCTCGGTCAGGACAACCGCCGCTTGTGGCTTGGGGAACAGGAATGTTTGAATCTGCTGTACCCATTGATTTCCGTGGTCGGTAAGGCCCGTGGCATTAAAAGGGATGGTATCCGACAGCCATCCGTTCAAATGGTAGGCGTCGATCTGCGAACCGAGGAATACCAGCGGATGGGCGGCGATCACCTGCTGCTGCGCGACGCGCACCTTCTCCTTATTTTCTTCGGTAGCGGTCGGGTTATACGAGACAATGGCAACGCCCCAGGGAACATCAAAGCCGGCGTCAATTCGCGACTGGGCGATGATGGACTCGAAACGCTGCGCGTAGTCAGCCGTGCTGGTTCCAAACTGGCTGTCCGTCTCGCCCTGGTGCCACAGTACGGCCCTCAAACCATGGGGGCCGAAGAAATTGAGGGCCTGTAGCATTCGAGGATAGTGCGTCGAACCAGGAATCCATTCTTCCACGCTCGAGCCGCCCCGCGCAACCGAGATCATTCCGACAGGCACATCCAGGGATCCGGCGCAAGTTCATCTCCAGAAGCGGGCCAAGGGGATCCTCCGTAGCCGGTTACAATCGGCTACGGATCCACAGCGTATGCCGCAGCACCGCGGTTCCAGCGTAGCCGACTACGGGCATCACATCCACCTCGATTCGATCGAGAGTCCCGCCATAGTCGCCCGCAACCAGGATCTCTGCGCAATTGTACCGGTCGCGCTGAGGCACCGAGCGAACCCCTGGTTGGTGCAATCGGTCGGCGAACCGTTACCGACGTGACGGATCGCTGGCCGTAGATCGGTCATGGCGGGTCTATCGATCCAGAAAAGAATCATCATGCGATAACAAAATTTTCGTCCTCCGAATAAAGTGCCTATCAAAGAATTCGCCAGTGACCATGGAATACCATTCAGGCCCGATAGATCAGCTCTGGGCCTCCTTGACCAAACATCGATCCGCGCCGATTCTTGTGGGCATGGAAAGCCGTTAAAAAGGATGAAAGTTATGCACCAGGACCATACTCCAGATCTACCCTCTTTGAGGGAAAATTACCCGTTCCCGATCCAATCGAAGCGGAATTGACCGAGACAGGATTAAATGTTCGCTTGAAATTGATCCCCATCATGAATTAGATACAGGTGTCATGAAATTCCACAAATATCATGCACTAGGCAATGACTACCTGGTGCTCGACCCCAGGAATGGCGCATTGCCCACCCCGAAGGCGATCGAGCTGATTTGTCACCGAAATTTCGGGCTAGGATCCGATGGCATCCTCTATGGTCCTCTGCGGACCGAAGTCGCTGACTACGGCCTGCAGATCTGGAATCCGGACGGCAGTGAAGCGGAGAAAAGCGGCAACGGTCTTCGCATATTCACCCGTTTCATGTTGGACGAGGGCCTTGTTTCTCACGATCCGTTCACGGTGATGACTGCCGGAGGAAAAGTCACCTGCCGCGTTCACCAGGACAATGAAATTATCGAAGTCGAAATGGGACGCGTCAGCTTCAACAGCGCGATCATTCCGGTGACCGGGATGGAACGTGACGTCCTGGACGAAGAATTGACGGTAGACGGCACGAGCTATCGATACTATGCCGCCACCATCGGCAATCCGCACGTGGTTCTGCCGATGGAAGCACACACCCGGAAACTTATCTGCGAAATCGGACCGGTTATTGAAAACATGACCGAGTTGTTCCCCAACCGAACCAACATTCAACTGCTGAGGGTCGAGGATCGCAGGAATATCCACATCGAAATCTGGGAACGCGGGGCCGGCTATACCCTTGCGTCCGGAAGCTCGAGCAGCGCGGCCGCTGCGGTGGCATATAAAATGGGTGCGTGCGATGGGGACATCATGGTCCATTGCCCCGGAGGCAACATAGGCATCAAAATCGACGCCGATTTCCAGGTAACAATGACCGGGCCGGCCACGCGAGTCGGAACCTATGACATGGACGATGGTGTGATGACGCAGGCCGTGCCGATCCACGCATCGGCATCGTAATTGAGAAGTGAGGGACGACCCGCATGAACGCATTCGTTAGAAAGTCTGATCAGGTAGATTGTGAAGCCGTAGGGGCCGGCTCAGGAACTTCGCGTCAAGTGTTGATCAGTTCCGAAGAAGCCCCGCATTTTGCGTTGCGCCGTTTCATTATGGAGCCGGGTGGTGGAATGCCGAAGCACACCAACACGGTCGAGCATGAACAGTACGTCCTGGGCGGCAGCGCAAGAATCGGCATCGGCGACGAAATATTTATGGTGCAAGCGGGGGATGTTGTCTACATCCCGGAGAGCGTCCCGCATTGGTACGAGGCCACGGGCGAAGTCCCGTTCGAGTTCCTCTGCATGGTCCCGAATTTACCGGATGAGATTCGAATCGTGGATGCTACGGCCTGACCGAACGGGAAGTTCAGGCATCCTCTTCCGGCAGCTTATTGATTTTATGCACGTTCTCTTCCCAGTTCTGGCCGTCGAATTCGGTAACCCTCAGACCTTCGATGGTGTCCGGCTGTAGGCATCGAACGTTGACGCTGTACCCATGCGGATTGGACCGGGGAATGTAAAACGATTTAATTCCACACGATTTACAGAAATAGTGCTGGGCCACGCCGGTGTTGAAGGAATACGTGGAAATTTGATCCCAATCCGTCAACAACCGGAAATTCTTTTTGAGAACATGGAGATGCAGATGTGCGGTTAACGCACAGATGGAGCAATTGCAAAGTATGGCATCGATCGAGGGCTCCGCATCGACTTCGAACCGAACCTTGCCACAGTGACATCCCCCCCTATGTGTAACCAGATTGTCGAACATAGGCATCTTCCCAAAAATAGATCAATTCCATCGGGTGTCAAGAATCCCAAGCTCCCTTCTCATGGCATAGTTCGGCCTCCGAATGCGATGATATTCCTCCGGAAATGGCAATCCTGCCGATATTTTTTCAGTAAAAACATGAACGCCCCCGGATAATCCGAGGGACCGTTCAAAGTGTGGGAGTGGGCGTTCGCCGGCGTCGAGCTTCGGTTGCTCATCGAAAATCGATCCGACGTAGCGAATACCTGCCTGCAAAGCTTTTAAAGGCATCCGCCGTTTTCCCTGGGTCGGCTCCCGTTCCTGGCCGGACGTTGGCCCAAGGTTACGGGTCTTGCCTCTTACCCCTCATGTTGCATTTACTCTACAGTCGTACGGCCCGCTTTTCCGTCCGCACGAAGCAGGAGATCATCCGGAGTTTGCAAACTCCAGTGCCTCCACGTAACGACCCTCCTTTTTCGAATTCCGATTGCTCCTCGGAATCTTCCGATGAGCCAAGCTCACCGAGGACTGCCGTAACATGCTGGTTCTCAGTAGCAGCCATAACCTTATCGGTCACTGGGTTCACTTCCACCGCCGAAACCATGTGCTGTTGAAAGCGTGACTCGGATCGCCGTCGGCTTCTATATTTACATTGTAACCCGGCGGCAAACACCGGGATTCCGCTCTCCGCCCTACTCCCCGGTCGCATACTCGGCCAGGTTCGACCCCGTCCGCGTAAGAAGGTTACATCTGACTTCCGCGCCCCACCGAAATGGTTTGCCGAAGGGGCCCAGGGAACAAGTCGTCCCTGACCATTTCGCCGTTTCCGGTTGTCGGAGTTCGGGGCCGGAGTTTTCAGAGGTGACTGGGTGGTACTCAGAAACAAGTGGTCAGTGTTCAGGGATGAGAGTTTCCCCCTTCGTCGCGAGCCTACTCGCGAGCTTTGTCGAAAACAGAAATGACGAATTTCACGACGAAGGCAATGCAGGCAGCAGAGACATGAGACCAGACACCGGTGCCGAAGGTCGCGCTGCTGTTGAGATTTACGAACGTTGCGCCGCTGCTGTTGTGCAGCCGTAACACGGTCTGGTGTGCGGCGGACATCGATAAGATGTAGGGCGCAAGCACCGGAGAGGACGCCTTTGCAAAAATCGTACTCTCAGCACCGGTCCGCGAAGGTTTCACCCACGCCTCCATCGTCAATCCGGCCCTCAAGCGCAGAGCGTCGTCGTGACGACGAAATGCAAAGTCGTCGGCGCCGTCAAACTCCAGACTGTATCCATCGGGATATTGCGATTCACACCATGCCCGAGCCGGCCGCCATGGTGGGCTTCTCCCCTTTCTTCTCCTCCCAGCCGCAGGGCAGGGCTATACGACAAGCCCTGCCCTACCGAACCTGAATGGGAATGGTTAGTCGTGGTCGTGGCCTTCGTGATCGGTATGATCAGACCCAGCCTGTTCGCTTTGGACTTTTTCCACTTCTTCGGAGACTGGCTCTGCCGCATTTTCCGGTGCCTCCTCCGAAGACGAATCCGCTTTCCCACAGCCAGCCCCAACAAAGGCCGCGGTCGTCATCAGCAATGCCAACATCATTCGGACGTTCTTCATTCATTCCTCCTAGGTTGTCGCTTCGTTTTCCGTTCCTACTTTTCATTTTGAATTGAACCACTGCGATGCGATTCATTCAAGACCTCTTACTTTACATTTCCACGGCTTCGCGGCGACCTTCTACCCATGCATAAACCGCGGGGATCACCACGAGTGTCAGAAACGTGGATGTCGTAAGTCCGAACACAACGACGGTTGCCAATGGGCGCTGTACGTCGGACCCTATGCCTCGCGCAAGCAGCAATGGCATGAGTCCCAGCACGGTTGTCATCGCAGTCATCAAGACTGGTCGCAGGCGCAGCAACGCGCCCTCCTCTACCGCTTGTGCCACGGATCTTCCGCGGACACGCAAATCATTAAAATATGTGACCAGGACCATTCCGTTCTGAACCGCAATTCCGAATAACGCGATGAACCCCACCGATGCGGGTACGGACAGGTATTGTCCGGTAACCAGAAGCCCCAGAATGCCGCCAATCAATGCCAACGGAACATTGACGATGATAATCAGCGCGTGCCGCGCTACGCCGAACGACATCCACAGCATGACGAACACAAGACCGATTACGGTGGGTACGATGATCGATAAACGCCTCATCGCGCGCTGCTGGTTTTCAAACTGGCCTCCGTATTCAATCGTGTATCCAGGCGGCAGGTCGACCTCGTCTTCAATGAGCTGCTGAATGTCGGCCGCCACGCTTCCCATATCGCGCCCTCGCACATTGCCCTGCACGATCCATCGCCTCTGGTTCTGTTCACGGTTGATCTGGATCGGACCGGTGACCTGCTGCACTTCGGCGACCTGGGACAAAGGAATCACCGCACCTTTACCCGTGTGAACCAGGACATTACGAACCGCGTCAGGATGGGAACGAAACGGCTCCTGGAATCGTAGATGAATCCCGAAACGACGCGTATTGAGGTAAATATTGTCGATGACTTCACCGCCGACAGCCAACTCAACCATCTCCATGATTTCGCTGACGGACACGCCATACCTTGCGCATGCCTCACGATCGGCAATCACCTGGATCTGGGGTTGCCCGAAGCTTTGCTCGGTTGAGACATCTGCCAGGCCCCTGACATCAACGATGGCGCCCCGAATTTCTTCCGCCTTCTCCCGTAGAACTTCCAGGTCTTCCCCATAGAGTTTTATGGCCAGGTCGGCGCGAATTCCCGACAGCAGTTCTCCGAATAGAGCCTGGATCGGTTGGGAAAAATTGACCTGTATTCCGGGAAAGTCCTTCAGCTTCTCGTCCAGCGCCTCGACCAGGTCGGTCTTGGTCCGTAACGATCCCCACTCCTTCATCGGGTTTAACTCGATATGCATCTCGGCGACGTTGACCGGATGAGGGTGACTTCCGGCCTCCGGTCGTCCAATCCGTGAAATGACTTCCTGCACTGGACCGAGTTTTACGATCTCCCGCTCCATTTCCATGATGAGTTCAGTTCCTTTCTCGAGGGAAATGGATGGGGCCATCGTCACCCCGATTTGAATCGATCCCTCCTCGAGCGTAGGAATGAACTCGGACCCCAGGAAAGGAACGACAAACAAACTGCCGGCGAAAATCGCCCCCGAAGCCAGCACGACCAGAACCTTTGCCCTGATTGCTCGCCGAAGCATGGGCTTGTACAAGGCCTTTAGCGCGTGTACCAGCCAGAGTTCCTTGTGAGACTCCTGCTTCAGCAGCAACAGCGAAAGCACGGGAGCCACCACAATGGCCACCAGGAGAGACCCCAGAAGGGCAAATGCGATCGTGAACGCCATGGGCGCGAACATCTTGCCTTCGATGCCTTCGAGAGTGAAAAGCGGAAGAAATACGATGATGATAATTGCGATCGAAAAAACGATCGGACGATTCACCTCCCCGGCCGCTTCCGTGATGACCCTGGCCTTCGATTCGTCCCGGCCGGCGCGCTCACCCAAGTGCCGGAAAAGATTTTCCACCATGACGATGGCTCCGTCTCCCAACATCCCGATGGCGATGGCGATTCCGCCGAGCGACATCAGATTCGCCGAAATCCCCTGGGCTCCCATGCACAAAATCGCCACCAATGCGCAGATCGGCAGGGACATAGCGACAATGAACGCAGTTCGGAAATTGCCCAGAAACAAGGCGAGCGTTCCGATGACCAGGAGCCCACCGATCAAGAGCGCTCGCTTTACGGTCATGGTTGCGTTTCGGATTAACTCCGCCTGCTCATAGTACGGATGAAGTTCGACCCCCTCGGGCAAAGCTTCCTTCGCCTCCTCAACTTTTACGTACAGCCGCTCAATGACTTCGGAGGTGTTTTCGCCGAAGAGCTTGAGTACCAGGCCGGCGACGACCTCGGTTTCCCCGTTGCGCGTGACCACGCCTCTGCGTATCTCGTTGCCGTATTCGACCTCGGCGATGGCGGAAAGCAAGACCGGTCGGCCGTCCTCCTGCTTTACCGCAATGCTCCGGATGTCCTCGAGTGACTCCACCAGCCCAAGGCCACGAACCAGGTGCTCCTCGGAACCGAGCACCAGAAACTGTCCGCCGACATTCCTGTTGTTCGCGTTGACCGCATCGACAAGATCTTCAAGGGTAAGCTCATACTTCAGGAGCGCGTTCGGATTGACGCGGATCTGATACTGCAGGACGTGACCGCCCATGGAAAGGATCTCAGTAACACCGGGAACGGACTGCAATTGGAATTTGACGACCCAGTCATTGAGCTCTCGCAACCAGGTGTCCAGGTCCTTGCCACCCGTATCGACTTTGTCGGGATCGGCGGTCAGATAGTACATGAAGATCTGCCCCAGGCCCGTGGAGATCGGCCCCAGGCCCGGCGGTTCGTCCGTCTGGGGCAATTCTCCGATCACGCTCGACAATCGTTCGGATACCAGTTGTCTGGCGAAATAGATGTCAACGCTATCCTTGAAGTAGGTGTAAATTACCGCCATGCCGAACGCGGATGTGGACTTGATCTGCGTGACCCCGGGCAATCCGTTCATGGCCGATTCGATCGGGTACGTGATGAGCCTCTCGATTTCCTCCGGCGCCATTCCGTGCCCCTCAGCGAAAATGGGCACCATGATCGGCGAAATGTCGGGGAAGGCATCCACCGGCATGCGCTGGTACTGATAGATTCCGGCCACCAAAAGGGCAATGATCGCGATCAGGACAAGCCCCGGCAGTCGAAGAGCGGATTCAGTGATCTTGTTTATCATAAAAAGGTGTCCCGCTAATGCCCATGACCGGCATGTGCGTCAAAGGTGCTGGTGACGATTGTCGCCTTGAGCTCGAATGCGCCCTTGGCCACGTAGCGCATGCCGGGCTGAAGCCCCACCACGATTTCAACATGTTCGCGGTCGGTTCGCCCCGTCTCTACCGGGATCGATTCGAAGCTGCCGTTGTGCTCGACAAACACGACGGACTCGCCCTCGATGCTCTGTACCGCGTCTTTCGGTACGACAACGGCCGCATTCTGATCCGAGGAGCTGATCAATCCGGTAACGAACGTTCCTGGAATCCAACGACCATCCGAGTTGTCCATGACAACGCGCGCAGTGGCGGTCCGTGTCGACTCCTCCACGAAAGGAGTTACCATAAAAACTTCTCCGCGCCCCTGCGCGCCGCCATACTCCGCATGAATTTCCACTGCTCCGCCTTTCCGAACGGTGGTTAGATTCTTGGTGTGGACGGCCAGGTTGATCCAGATGCTGCTCAAATCCACCAGGGTGAAAATATTCGAGGTGTCCTTGAGCGATTCGCCGAGGGAAATGTGCTTTTCCGTAACCATACCGTCGATGGGCGATCGAACCTCATATCGAGTCATGGCTTCGCCATTCTCGCCATCCACTCTCCGAACTGCATCCTCTGACAATCCGAGAGCATGGAGTTGGTGTTCAGCGGATCGTAGTTCAATTTTCGCTTCGGCCAGGGCCTGCTCGACATCCAGGAAATCCTGTTCCGAGGATATTTCCTGCTCGCGCAAAGCCGTTTCCCTCTGAAATTTCGTTTCCGCAAGGACTGCTCGTGCCTTCGCCGCGAGGAATTTTGCCTTGGCGTCAGCAATCTCCCTGCTGTCGATCACCGCCAACAGATCTCCTTTCGAAAGGTTCTCTCCGACCGATGCGGAAACCTGCCGCACGATCCCCGACACCCGGGGCACCATGTGGACCACGTGGTCCTCATTAAATACGACCTCGCCAGGGAGGTTCACCTCGCTCCGGAGAATGCCCGCACCGGCGCGCCGGACCTTAATTCCGAACCGTTTCAGTTGCTTATCCGAGAGACGCAAGCCCTCGCCCTCATGATCGCCATGGCCATGGTCATCATGATCCTCATCTTCGGCACCTTCGCCGTCCGCGTGCGCGCTATGATCAGACCCTTCGTGATCATCTTCTTCTTCGGCATGATCGTCATCCGTATGCGCATCATGATCGTGCCCTTCGTGATCATCATGTCCATCGCCCCGCGCATTCCGATTGGGTTCTTCCGCAAATGCATCGCCGGCAGGGATCCTGGCGGGCCACATCTCAACGCCCAGGATCAGCATCGCTGCGAGTAATAGCGGGACAAAATTTCGTATCTTGAACTCCATGATTAGTCCTCCGTAGAAGCGTTGATTAAATTCTCGATTCCGGTAGCGGTTACACTTTCGAGTTCGATAACGGCAGTGTGATATTCGGTAAGGGCGTCCAGAAGGCTTTGCTCGGCATGAATCAGGCTTCGCTGGGCATCGAGGACGTCCATATAACCGAATTTACCCTGCCGGTATCCCTCCTGGGCCGCACTGAATGCAGCATTCATGGTCGGTAAAATTTTCCGTCGCAAGGCGGTAACTTTTGATAATGCTGCACGGAGCCGGGCGTGCGTGGCATCGGCTTCAACTGCAAGCGAAGCGTGGATCGATCTGCGCTCACTACCTGACCGCGCCAATTCATTTCCGGCCGCGGCAATTCCCCCTTGGTTCCGGTCGAATACAGGCAACGGCACGGCAATCCCGAATTTTATCGAATCCGTGTTATTCTCCTCAGACTGCTGATAGCCCACGAACGCTTCAAGATCAGGAATTCGCGCCGCCTTTTCCGCCGCCAATGCAATTTCTCTGAGTCTCCGTTCAGCGTCCAGGCGTGCCAGTTCCGGATTCTGTTGCACATGTGATCGCACGACTTGCAGGGACGGAACGGAAGAATGGATTTTGTCCAGATCACCTTCCAACAACTGGAAACTCACCTGTGATACTCCCCACATTGAGACCAATCCGCTTTGCGCGGTCTTGACGTCATTTTGCGCCTCGACTACAGCCAGGCGCGACAGTTCCAACTCTCCGGCCGCCTTCTTTTCCTGGAGCGGCGGCTCTTTCCCTGCTTTCACCCGTGCTTCAACTGCGCGCGACATCTCCTCCCCCAACGCGACAGCCGATTCGGCAAGCTCAAGCCGGCGCTGTGCCGCCTCCGCCGCGATGAAACGGCGTGCCGTTTCGGTAAAAACTTCCAGGCGGACACGTTCATAGTCCCACCCCGCTAGATTTCCTTCTGCTTCGGCCATCTGCTTACGCAACCGCCGCTTTCCACCCAACTCGAATAACTGACCCAGAGAAATACTCGTTTCCGCGGAGTCAAAGCCCAAACCTCCCCGATCGTATTCTTCGAGCTCGAGTTCGAGCTCAGGGTTGGAAAACACGCTTGCCTGGAGCAGGCGAGCTTCAGAGGCCCTGACATCCAGGGAAAACGCTTCCAACTCCGGATTGTGCAGAAGCGAGAGAGACAGCGCTTGATTCAGATCAACCGGCCCGGCTAAACGTTCCGGAACCGGCTCGACGAATCCAATCTCGCCCACGGAGTCCGGCCCGATGGTTCTATACGCGGCTCCCAAAGGGCGAGGCTCAGGTACCATTGAGACCCCGCGCTGCGAGGCGCAGCCGGCGAGGAGCCCCACGACCAGCACGCAAATCGAAACTCTACAGATCAGTTCAAATTTCAAGTACATTTACTTCTCGAAGGATTGAATTCAGATCGAAGCGGTAACTTCGAATGCGAAAGACAAAAGGAAGGCGCGAAGAACGACTGGCGCACGCGAGGAAGGGGAATCCTACAGCCGAAGATTGACCACTAAGGGGTCAAAATCTAGAGGAGGAGATTCCAGGGAAACAGATGTGCATTGAAGACTTCGAGTGCGCACACCGGCAATCACCGTGAAATCCGAAAACGAAAGATTCACGAAGGTCCTGCTGTAATAGGGTTTGCAGGAAATCTCCTGATTCGAATGGTTCATAAAATGGTGCGAATGGGCGTGGTCGAACACGCATTGGTGCGATTCATTATGGTGGTCATGCTCCGCTTCCGAGTTTGAGCAATCAGGGTCCAGGAACCCTGACGAGCAACCAATCGAAGCCCCCTCTGTAGCGTGAGGGCACAGAAGCAACAGGAAAACTGCCAAAACGGTTGGTCCGGTGCCCCAAATACGGAACCCAGATCTGCTTTTATTCCGCATATTGAGATTAACCATACTTTCTGCGGTCCGACTTGCAAGTGCGAAATCCTGAATCTGCAACTCGAGTCGAATCTCTCCGCGACAGCTGTAACCAACGCTAGTCCCGTGCCAACTTCGAATACGATGACATCTATTCACTCATCAATTCATCCCGTAAACCACGATGTATTGTCTCGCTACCGACACCCGGCGGCGGGGCGAGCGACTGAGTCAACTCTGCGCAATTCAACGTACTGGTTGTCCTGGCTCCCAGGGAGGATGGGCGACCCGATGCATGAAGTTGGCGGAGGGGGTGGGATTCGAACCCACGGTACCTTGCGGCACGCCGGTTTTCAAGACCGGTGCATTCGTCCACTCTGCCACCCCTCCATATTCGATTATTTACTTGTATAATAGCAAATTTATGACAATCGCACTGCCGACGATTAGCTCAGAAATGCCAGATGTAACGGGTTGTGTCACAGATTCTTCCAACAGTTATCAACCAAAGGTAACACCATGCCGACCAGGAACGCTAGTAAGTACAGGGGAGTTACGATCAGGAGACGAACCAATTCCTGGCAAGTGGATTTTGGAACTACGAATGGCAAGCGGGTCCAGAGATCCTACCCGACCAAGCAGGACGCAAAGGAGGCGATTGACGACCACCTTGAGCACTTTATCAAGTCCCTATCCCCCTTCGACAACAGGATCTCAATTCAAGAGAAAATTGAAGTAAACAGCAAATTGCGGAACGCTCGTCCCCTTCTTTCGCGCACGCGGCACGGTTTTCGTAGAGGCCGTGTTACGGAAATCTACGGTGACTTCTAGCTGCCTCTCGTTAGAGACCCGCCTTTGTGGACAGATCCTCCAGCTTGCACCGCAGCGCCTTCACCAACCGGACAAGGCTGTCGATCGTGATGTTCTGCTCCCCACGCTCGATCTGGCCAATGTAGTTTCGGTGTACATCCGCGGAGGATCATGGATTCCCTTATAGACTTATCCTCTTTGTCACTCCATAATTCAATCAACAGCTCGCAGGGCAATGATCACACGGAGTGCTCGGGAGGATTACGGTACACTTACCAATACCCGCGATTGACAAACTTCGCGATGGCGATTCTGATTGAATCAGAGTGCTTTCCCGCTCGTTGGAACAAGAAAGCAAACTTTTATCATGAAGCTTCATCTACATAGAAGATGCGTTGTATGGGTCGTGCTTCTGATTGCACAACTGGATTCATCTGGAGCGATCGATTCGTCTCAGGTTCTCAAGTCGCTTGTATTAATCGAGACCGAAACGAATGCGGGTAAAACATCGGGGACCGGTTTCTTCCTGCGCGATCAAGATGAAGTCTATCTCGTAACAAATCAACACATCATATTCGGCGCACGCGAAGCCAAATTCTATTCCATATTCGGCACCGAGCCGAAATTGCGTTCGTTCGAGTTTTCATTACACCAGGACTTAGTCCGCTTCCATGTGGCCAGTGAGCACCTTGATCCGCGAATCGTCCCATTATCACTCGTTGGCGGTTCGATAGCCATAAATGATCCCGTTACCGTTTACGGCAATAGCGAGGGTGGAAAAGTGGCAACAGAAATCAAGGGGAAGATACTTGGAGTGGGGCCAGACGTTATTGAGACCGATGCTGGTTTCGTTTCTGGAAATAGCGGAAGCCCGGTGCTGAACAAAGATGGTCAAGTTGTCGCCGTAGCAACATATGCCATCCATCCAGAATTTGATGACTGGATTAAAAAAGGGACACGCTTTGAGAATGTGCGCAGGTTCGGCGTAAGAGTTGCTGGGCAGGACTGGCAGAAGGTCTCTCCTAATTCATATCTAAAGGCCACCAGAGAGATCGCTGATATTCAGAAATTTCTTAATGAAGTTGAGCACATTATATTTGGATCGCTGAATAAAGATTCGATTGCCATTGAGACAACCAATTTTATCGAGGGGTACAAATTAGACATAGGGCTAAAGAGGTACAGTGATCCTGAGTGGGCGCAGCGAGTTGAAAATTTTTGTCGTATGTTTATTTTCGAGGAGAGAAAACTTTTCCCAGATAGATATGGAACAAAATTTAGCGAGAGTAGTAAGCGTCGCGTCCTTAGGCGATCAGGGACACGACTCAAGAATATGATCGCAGCCGCTCAAAAATCGCTTCGCGATCTGCGGATGCCGGGTAAGTACTTGCAAGGACGTGTCACCGAAGTAAATGAACATGCCGAAATACTGAAAAAGTACGTAGCGCATACTGCCTTCTTTCGATTCGCGGAACAGCAGTAATGCGGACGAGGCGGGAACCGACATGACGGATCCCAGCAGCCTTTTCGCCTTGGATGTTGGGACTGCGGAGCCGGGCACGGACGCCGTCGTCGTATCCTGGGATACGGTTGGGGGGAGGGTCTACACCCTGAAACACACCACCAATCTCCTTAATGTGGGAAGTAGCAGTGTTCCGGGATTCGTAAATGAGCCCGGATCGGGCGGCGAAATGAGCTACACTAACCTGGCCCCTACCGGTGTCGATTTTCACTGGGTTATCGTCGAACGTCCTGGAGAGTAGAAAATCCTGCGCAGGACACTGACGGCTCTCGAGTCGCCGAAGTCCGAATCAACCGAGTATTCAAGGGGTCACGCCGCACTCAGGGACCGATATTGATGGGACCCGGTGCGATCCATCCCGACCCCCTCCCTATCCGGCATCATCGAAGTGTCATTGATGCAAAAAGTGTAACTCATTTGTAACGTGTTGAAGCGCCCGTATGGGTCGATAATGCCCTCATGCGTCCGATTGGACAATCTGGCAATATAGTGCGGCCGACGTAATTAGAGCAAATGGAACGGGTTACGAAACACGCAGATGTGGTTTTCAAAACCGGTGCATTCGTCCACTCTGCCACCCTCCTTCGTAATATTTTTTGACTTTCTTAAGTTTTTCTAACTCTTGGATTGATTTTTCACGCACATCACGGTGAATAGCGAGGTGCAAAATGGCCAAAAGATCGACGAAATCCTCTGTGAAACACCGCCCCACGATACGCCAGCGAACCGTCAAATACAAAGCCAAAGCCGACCCATCGGCTATTCAGAATAGCTCTGCGATCTTCACCGTCGATCTCGGCAAGGTTGATGGTAGACAGCTTGCGACGCGGATTTCCCGTCCCCATTTGTCTAACTCAATGTCGCAATGTTTGCAGGAGAATCCACCCCACAAGGCCATATTCTTGCTCTTGGGCCAACGTATTTTGGGAAAGACTTTCCGCACTGCGGGCAAAAACGATCCGGGATGCTTACTCCATGTCCGCACTCGGGTTGGTTCAATCGTTCGAGTTTGTCCGTCCGCCTTGATTCGATAGTGCCCAGTGATGGGAAACTCAAACAGTCGGTCTTCCTCTTGGACTCCACCGCCGATGTCGTGGATTACAAACGGAACGCGAGTTGTTGTCCTCCTGTCGCTCACAATCATGATATGAGGTCGGTTGCCAGCGACCGTGCAGGTAACAAGATCTCCCGGCAGGTAATCCGCTGGCTTCTGGCTCAAGCTCACGGAATACCCGCGGCGTTCGAAATAGGTTTTTAAATTGGGCACACGCCGGTGGTCGATGTTTCGGTCCGGCCTCTTCAGTCCCCATATCGTCGGGTACTGAGAAAATCCCCTATTCATGTCTTCATGAACGAGCCTTTGCAGGTCCACATTTAGAGCTTCGCGCAAGGCGCGTACGACAACGTCAGTACACACCCCTCGTTCGATCGGCAAGGTTGCACTGCTGTCTACTTGGCGCAGACTTTCTGCTCCGTCGTCAAATCGAACGATTCAGATAACGTCAAGGTCCTCCGGCGCACGTCAGTGCGTCCGCGAGCGGCCTCTAATGGTGAGATCGAAGGACCCGTCAACGCGGCGAAACTCGTCGTGCTTCAAGGCATTCGGTCCGTCGATGCTGAAGGCCAACTGGTCGATGCCCGCATCCTTGATCGAGCGGATGCGATCAAGGGTAAGACACGGCGTGCCGGCGGGAATGGTTCCCATTCGCAGGCCCACGCTCTTGCCGTGCATGATCAGCGCCTCGAGATCGTCCCGTTGGATGGGATCCCCCCGGTGAGGACCACGATGGGCGTCCCCATCGCCTTGATTCGATCCAGAAGTTGCTTTCCTTCCGGCAGAGTCCGTTCGCAGGGATCCAGCCAATGATGGCGGCGGCGTGGCAGTGCTGGCAGGCCAGTTCACAGGAGCGGGTGACTGCCCAGATCACCCGCAATGGGACCTGGGCGAAATCGACCGAAAAGCTCATGGACCGGCGTTTGCCGACACCGACGGGGGGATGGCCAGGGTGATTCATACGGTCCTCCTATCCACCGGTAAGCCCGCTGACTCGCCCCGTTCCCGGGGCTCCCGCGCAGACGCGGATGCCGAGGAATCGGCGGTGTCCCGGAGGAGCCGGTCGACGACGTTGAGCGCGCTCTCAATGCAATCGGGGATCCCGATGCCCCGATATGAACTCCCGGCGAGGTAGATCCCGGACAAGCGCCGAACCCGCTCCTCCACTGCGGCCACGCGTTCCAGGTGCCCCACGTCGTATTGCGGATTTCCCTTCGGCCACCGGAACAGCTTCTCGATCACCGGCTCGCAGCGGATTTTCATCAGGTCGGACAGTTCGTCCAGGACCAGGCGCCGGATTTCCTCATCGGACTTCTCGGCCACCGGCTCCTGCCTCGCTCCACCCACGAACACGCGCACCAGCGCCATCCCTTCCGGAGCCCGGAAAGAAAACTTCGTGGAGGACCAGGTGCAGGCCAGGATGTTTCGTTGTTCCCGATGCGGCACCATGAACCCAAACCCATCGAACGGCGGGACCCCACGAAGATCCGAACAGCGAAAGCCCAGCGACAAGGTGGCCGAGGATACGCTGCGGACGGCACGCAGTGCATCGGCCAATTTTTCATCGTGTGGGGCCAGGAGACCGGCCGCGACATCGGCCGGCGCCGCCAGGACCACAGCGTCGGTGCGGAGGGGGACCTCATCCGCCGTGAGGACTTCATACCCGTCCGGGATGCGGCGCAGCCCAGTGACCTTTTCACCCGTCCGGATATCGCCGGTGAGGTTGGAGGCCAAGCGCTCGGTCAGGGTCTGCATGCCATCCCGGAAGCTCATGAACAAGGGCGGCGGCGGCGGCTGGCCCGCCCGGGCCTTGCGGGCCCGGGTGAGACCCCGGATCAGGCTGCCGTGCTCTTGTTCGACGTCCGCGAACATGGGGTAGGTGGCCCGCAGGCTCAGCGATTCCGGGTCGGCGACGTGGATGCCGGCCATGATGGGGCCCGCCATCGCCTCCAGGGCTTCCCGTCCGAACCGGCGGCGCACGAAATCGCCAATACTTTCGTCGTCCGTGCCGGTGCGACGGGGGATCACCAGGTCCATGGCGACGCGCAGTTTTCCCGCCGGGCTGAGCAGCGGCGTCCGTACGAACGGTCCCCACTTCGTGGGCACGGCAAGGCGGAAGCCCGCCGGCAGGAGAACCAGGCGTCCCTTGCGCACGACGTATACTTTTTGAGCGGCTTCGTTGCAGGGGATCAACCGATCGGCGAGATCCAGGTCCCGGCAGAGTTGGAGGCCCCACGGTTTTTGGGTGATGAAGGAATCGGGGCCTCCCTCGATGACGAACCCGTCCCGCCGAAGGGTTCGTACTTTGCCTCCCAGCCATGAGCCCGCCTCCAGCAGGGTGTACGCGATGGAGATTCCCTCCTCCGCACTTTTTCGCTGCAAGTAATAGGCCACCGACAGTCCGGCAATGCCTCCACCCACGATCGTTACGTGCCGAATCGCCATTATTTGGTTCTCCCGCTTTCCGCGTTTGCTTCGGATCGGGACGCCTCGACCGCGTCGGCCACGGCACGGATGAAAGCAGGGGTCGTGTTCAACGACTCCGTTCGTTCCAGACGGATGCCACACGTTTCGGCGATCTGTTTTGCCTCGATGTCGAGGTCGTAAAGTATTTCGACGTGATCGCAGACGAATCCCAGCGGCGCCACCAGGATGCCTCGATATCCTTCCTCCGCAAGCTTCGGAACGACATCTTCAAGAGAGGGTCCGAGCCAGGGCTCCGGGCTTGCGCCCGCGCTCTGGTAGGCGAAGGTCCAATCGATCTCGCCGAGCCGATCCGCGAGAACGCGCGCGTTTTCCTTGAGTTCGTCGTCGTACGGATCGCCCTGCTCGAGAATCCGTGACGGAAGGCTGTGTGCGGTGAAGACGACTTTCAGTGGCATACCATCCCTTTCATCGAAACGAGCCAGGGCGTTGTGCGCTTTTTCTTCGAACGCGGCAAGCAGGGCGGTTTGCCGCCACCAGGAGCGAACCATGTGGAATACAATGCCGTTGCCCTGTTCGGCCTGGGCCGCTTCGATACATTCCTCGTAGCGCCCGACGCTTAGACTCGAGTAATGCGGGGCCATCACAATGGCGGTTGCCTCTCTCACACCGTCCTCCCGCATGCGCGACACCGTCTCGGCGATCCACGGTGTCCAGTGCCGCATCCCGACGTACACCGGGAGAGGTCGTCCCCGGCGATCCAGTTCCTCGCCCAGAGCGGCGGCCTGTTCTCCGGTGTGGCGGTTCAAGGGAGATCCCCCGATTGCGCGGTAACGTTCCGTCATCTCCTCCACGAGAGCCTCGGGCGTGGGGCGTCCGCCGCGGATATCCAGAAGATACGCGGCCATGTCGCCGAGGTCGTTCGGCGTGCCGTAGGCGAGGAGCAACACGGCACGATGATTCGCATCTGGCATCGTGTTGGACATCATAGCACAGGCACGCCGATATGGCAGCCGCTACAATTCGTCTCCTTCCACTCTCGATCAATGTCCTCCGGGGTGAGCTGCTTGTCTTCATCCGTGGTTTGGATGATCGCCTGGTCACCGTTCTCATGGGTTGCGGGGTTCCAGGGAATCTCCAGCATGAAAAAGAAGAGAAAATTCATGCACCCCACGATGGGCCGCAAGTGCCCGAAATGTAAACCAGGATCGCGTACCATCAATTTGTTTGGCTCGACCCATGCTCTGGACCCTCGGGGGTTTCCCTCACGCGGCTGCACCTCCCGTTCGGCCTCTACAAGCCGTTTTGCGAGCACTTCATCCACTTTCTTGCGCTCGCGAACCTTGCGGCTCTTGTAGTCGTGTTGCAGACTCATCCCGACTCTCTCACACAGCGTCACCACCGGCAGCGTTACTGCTTCTTCCCCGGCTTTCGCCTGTCGGACAGCGTCATAGCGTTGTTTTTTTTAAGTCCTCAGGATCAACACCCCATACGCTCACAAACGACATGAAGGCAGCCCTTCTCCAGGCAGTGATAGATCTAACTCCGACACCACCTGACGCTTGGACGCCTCACTATACCTCACTCTTGTCGCTGGCATTCCACTTCCCTTTCTGCGAGGAAGTGACAACCTATTTCAGGACGGGACCGTTCAGATTGAATCTGTACGCTATAGGCTCCAATAATTCCGCACATCGATTTCCCCCGGCCTTCCTTGATCAGCAATTGTGCAAAGTCGGGAGGGGTCGTACAAGAACCGGCAGGCCAAATCAATTTTGATTTCCAAACGAGGGAGAAAAGATCAGGCTGCGAGTTCAGTGAAGCGATCTCCCCAGTTCAGTTCGATGATCATGGTGTTCGCATTTGCGTGGATCGTCGCGGTATTCGACTCGGCCGCATCCAATGTAGTCGTAGAAGCGTACTGGCCGCAGTGGCGCGGGCCGATGGGCACCGGCGTGGCACCCCTTGCCGACCCGCCGGTGGAGTGGAGCGAAAGCAAGAACATCCGGTGGAAGAGACGGCTCCCGGGAAAAGGGCATTCGACGCCGATTATCTGGGGCGACCGGGTCTTCGTCACCACAGCCTTGCCTTTCGGTGATTCACTGACGCCCACATACGGCGATTCACGGGGTGCGCATGATGTTGTTCCCATCACACAGGTTCATAAGTTCATCGTCCTGGCCGTGAGTCGCCGCGACGGAGCGATCCTGTGGCAAAAAACAGTTCACGAGGAATTTCCCCACGAAGGAGCGCACTACACGTCGAGCCTCGCTTCCCCCTCGGCGGTAACCGACGGTGAATTACTATTCGCGTTCTTCGGTTCACGTGGCCTCCATTGCCTCGACCTGGACGGCGAATCGAAATGGCAAGTAGACCTCGGCAAGATGCACCCCCTTCACGCCCATGGCGAAGGAAGTTCACCGGTGCTTCATCACGATGCCATCGTCATTCTGTGGGATCACGAAGGGCCCTCGTTCCTGGCGGCTTTTGATAAAAGGACCGGCGAAGAGCGCTGGAAGGTCACCCGCGAAGGGCTCTCGTCGTGGTCTACCCCCATCGTGGTGGAACATCACGGTGAACCCCAGGTGATCGTCAGCGGATCGAAACGCGTAATGGCCTACGACCTCGCCACCGGAAAACTTCTCTGGCAGCGTGAAGGCCTTTCGGTAGAAAACGTAGTCGCCACTCCCGTGGCAGGACACGGAATGGTATACGCCGGCAGCACTTATGACAGAAACATCGTAATGGCGATTCGACTCGATCGTGCGGAAGGTGAGATTTCCAAGGAGCCGCCGATTGCTTGGACTCGTACCCGTGGCGCACCGTATGTGCCCTCTTTCCTCCTTTACGGAAATGCCCTTTTCTATCACCACCATTTTCAAGGCATCCTCACGCGAGTCGATGCGCTGACGGGGGAAGACCGACCGGGCCCGATCCGACTTGATGGCATCAATACGGTTTTCGGCTCACCGATTGGTGCTGCGGGCCGGGTCTATTCAAGCGACATCCGCGGGGCGACAGTGGTATTGAGCAACAAGAACGCCCCGGAAATTCTCGCGTTAAACAAGTTGGAAGACCGGTTTAGCGCCTCTCCTGCCGCCGCCGGCGGCGAGTTGTACCTTCGAGGCGAGCGATTCCTGTATTGCATAGCGGAAGAGTAGCCGCGCAATCTATTTGCCTTCGAGCATCGCCACCTCTTCGGGAGACAACTCCAGATCCAGTGCCCCCAGACTATCGGATAGTTGGTCCATGGTTCGGGGACCGACGATTGGCGACGACGGAAAGGGGTGATGAAAAAGGTAGGCGAGCGCGATGCGGTTGGGAGTTGTACCGCGTCGCTCCGCGAGCTCCTTCACACGGGCCAGGCGTTGAAAGTTTTCTTCGTGGCCATAAAGTTTACGGTAATCGGTGAGTGGGTCCCCAGGCACGCGCGTACCCGATAGCAGCCGGTCTCCTTTCCCGGCAAAGAATCCGGTCGCCTGCGACGCGTACGCGACCAGGGGTAGTTTTGACTCCACATGAAAAGCATGGGTCTCATCGTCCATGAACAGCATGGTATCGTCGCCTATCTGCTTGCCGGTGGTTCGCGCAAGGCTCCAGCCGATCTGGCTGGCGCAAATCTCCGGAAGATCCGAGGATCGCGCGCACGCAATGGCTTCCCGCAGGCGCGGCACAGTCCAATTCGAAACCGCGAGGGAACGAATTACGCGGGAATCGAGATAGGGCTTGAACACACCAAGAATTTCCGGAATCGGCATCTCCGGGTTGTCGCGGTGCAACCAGTAGATATCGACGTAGTCCGTCTGCAGTCGCGTGAGGCTTTCGTTAAATTCCCGAGCAACGAATTCGGGATCGAACGAAGGCCAGCGTCCCGTTTCCTTATCGAGAGTGCAACCCTTTGTCCCGACCACCAACTCGCTCCGGTTTCCGTTCGCAACCACCCACTCGCCGATCGTCCTTTCGCTCGCCCCTGCCCCATCCGGTCTCCAGGATGCGTAGACGTGCGCCGTGTCCAGAAAATTTCCGCCCGCGGCAAGGTACGCATCCATCAACTGGAAGACAACCCCTTGTGGAATGGTAGACCCATAGGATGCAGTGCCAAGACACAAAGCACTGGGCTTCAAATGCATGCTGGGAATTTCGATCTGTTTCAATTCGTCTATCCAGAGAATAGGGCCTTACCCAGTTATCACCAAATGTGCACGTCTATTGTTTGGCAAGTTCAAGACGGCAGGTAAATGAGAAAGGCGCAGGTTGGCCTAGCGGGCCGATCCGGCGTAAACCTTGATCATGAATATCGAACGGGAAAAGGGGGCCTAGAAGTCAAACAGGATCGGAGCCCGCATCAATTTTGAATTTTTCGAAAGGAGCCCCCCGGTGGTCGATCATCAGGCGCTGCCGTTCGCTGACGGCGGTGTCCATTTCCTCTCGTACGTTTCCATAGCAGTCAGGGCAGACACCGTGAGAGAAAGTGGCAAGCGTCTTCTGGGACACATAATGCTCCATTTCTTGCCAGTCTCTGTGCTCCACTCGCACTTTGTTGCAGTACGAGCAGCAGACGATAATTCCCCTGAGAATCCGCTGTTGCAGAAGATAGGTATGCGCCGTGGTAATGAATCCCACGATGACGATCCCCGCGCTCAAAAGGCCGGCGCCAAAGTAGTCGATGCCCGACGGGAGCGCATTATATATGCCACGGGGTAGATCAAGCACTTCATTGACCCAAATCATGCAGACCAGCATGAAGAACATCATCCCCTGCCAGAATGCCACGCTGGTGAGCAACCGAGCGACGGTCGGCGCATCCCCCACGGGACAATTGGGTTGCCGTTTAGAAATCATCCCCGTCAGGCCATCACCACGTGCTGGTTGATGTAACCAACCAATTCATTCGTCGACACCGGCTTGGCGATGTAAAATCGGCCACCGATGAATCCACCGGGTTTATGACCCAGTTCCGAGCCTTTGATGGCGGCGGTCAAAAACATGATCGGGACATCCTTTAGATCCGGCAAATCTGAAAGCTTCGCGGCAACCTCTCCCCCGTCTCCGTCCGGCATCATCACATCCAGCAGGATGATGTCCGGCCGAAAGGTCTGCGCTGCCGGGACCGCGTCCTTGGCTCGATTTTCAGTGTGCACGACGAATCCACCATGTGTTTCCAGGTTGCGCTTGGTCAGCCGGGCGAATCCTTCTTCGTCATCAACCATCAGCACGCGAATCTTCCGCTCCCTATTGGTATCATCATCATTATTGTCTTTCTTTCGGAAAAACTTTTTCGCCTGTTCCGCATCTGATTTCGCGGGTTTGTCTTTCTTTTTCCATAGAGTCAGTTTCATCGACAGGTCTCCTTTAGGGCACGAAAGTGATCGTGGCCCGTACCCCTCCCTCTTTGCTGTTCTTGATGTCTATCCGCCCTCCGTGGAGTTCGACAATATTCTTCGTAATGCTCAGCCCCAGGCCCGTGGCGCTTCCGACCAGTTTGGTCGTAAAGAAAGGGTCGTGAATTTTGGAGAGAACCTCCTCGGGAATGCCGCATCCGGTGTCGGTAACTTCGACCGTTACGGCGTATTGCCCAGGTTCGTCGAGCGCCGGCTTCGCCGCTCCTTCCTTCGGCTGGTACAACGGCCTTGCAAACGTTCGCACGGTCAGGATTCCCCCGTCCGGCATGGCATCGATCGCGTTCAGGACCAGGTGAAGCAGCGCCTGTTTGATCTTGTTGCGGTCCAGCATCAAATTGGGTAACGCTCCATCCATCTCGGGCACAAATTCGATTTCGTGTTTTCGAATTTCGTGTCGAAACATCGGCATAATCTGGCAGATGCAGGAATTAATGGACAGGGACTCCCAGTGCATCTCGGTGGGGACACAGAAATCAAGCAAGCCCTTGATGATTCCGTATGAGCGGTCAACCGCGCTTTCCATATCGTTGAACGTTTCGGCGATGTCCTCGGACAACTCGACGGCTGATTTCTTGAGGAAATCAATTCCCATCTGAATTACGGCGAGCGGATTGCGTACTTCGTGTGCAATGCCGGCGGCAAGCCGGCCGATGGAATCCATCTTATCGATCTGAAGTAATTGTGCCTGCGTCTGCCGCAGGGATGCCTGGGATTTCTCCAGGTCTTCCCGCGCCCGGCACCGCTCGATCGCGTACCGAATTGAACGCACGACCAAGCCCTCATCATTCCCTTTGATCAAATAATCCTGCGCGCCATTCCGCAGAGCCTCCGAGATCAGATCGTCGACTCCGTGTCCGGTGAGCACGACGACCGGCACGTGAGGAGCCACCTCCCGAACCCGAACCAGGGTGTCGATTCCGCAACTCTCGGGAAGCATCAGGTCAAGCAACACGACATCGACCCGCGTAGCGGATAGATGGCTGGTCGCGTCGGTCAGTGAAGAAACATGAGCGGGGCGCATCGGCATTGCGCTGAACGAGGTCAGGCGATGCATTACCAGCTTCGCATAGAGTGGCTCGTCTTCAACCAGCAGAACCCGAATTGGGGTCGCCTGCTCGCCTCCTGCTTGGTCATGGGCTCCGGCAAGTCCAGCCGTGCTCTCTAGGACTGATTCCGTCATTATCTTTGCATTTCGTATCCGGCACAAATACGGGCCACTGGTTTTGTGCTGGTTCTCCCTAAGCAGAGAGGATGCCACGTCCAACCGGCGAGTGGGCAACACGCTCGCAAGCGCAGACCTCAATCGTTGTCTGCGTCGATGGGTGTGCAATTCACCTGAATCGCCAACCGAACGCTGATTTTCGATGAGTTTAGGAAAAATCGGTGTACTATTCGCAAAAATGAAAGGTTTTCCTCCTAGTGACAACGGATTCGGATCGGTGCGTTTTTTTGAGAGTCGTATCCAGGCTCCCGTTCGTTCGTCGCTGCGTTATCCATGTATTTACAGCAACTTATGCAAAAATAAGGGGCACTTGGGATCAGGAGACGGACCCATGCCCGAATCCCGGTCCACGTTGGACGTGACACGGGCTAATCGCCTGTGTTTTTTTAGCCGGACCTATTGTGGGTAACCATTTAAGAAAGAAGCGATGAAGGAAAAATATCCGTTCAACGAACTCGAGCCAAAGTGGCAGTCGTATTGGGATGAGAAGCGTTTGTTTCACGCGGATCTATCAAATACGGAACAGAAGTATTACTGCCTGATGATGTTTCCCTACCCATCCGGCATGTTGCACGTGGGGCATGGTCGGAACTACATCATCGGTGACGCTGTCGCCCGCTACAAAAAAATGAGAGGGCTCCACGTGCTCACGCCAATGGGGTGGGACGCCTTCGGCCTGCCCGCAGAGAATGCGGCGATCAAACTGGGCATCCATCCCCGGGAATCCACATTTTCCAATATCGAGGTGATGAAGCAGCAGTTGCGCTCCTGGGGATGCTGCTACGATTGGGACCGCGAAGTTACGTCCTGCATGCCTGACTATTACCGGTGGACACAATGGTTGTTTCTCAAGTTGTTTGAATCCGGATTGGCCTACAAGGCAGAAGCGCCGGTGAACTGGTGTCCTTCCTGTGCCACCGTGCTGGCGAATGAGCAAGTTGTGGACGGCGCCTGCGAACGGTGTGAATCAACCGTGGAGCAGAAGAGCCTTGAGCAATGGTTTTTCAGGATCACCGCGTACGCGCAGAGGCTGGTCGACGACCTGGACAAGCTGGATGGGTGGCCGGAGAGGGTTCGTACCATGCAGAAGAATTGGATCGGCCGAAGCGAAGGCGCGCAGATCGATTTCCGGCTGGTCCAAAGGGATGACGGAGAAAAGGATCCAACATCCATCATCTCTTGTTTCACCACAAGAGTTGACACGATTTACGGCTGCACCTACATGGTGCTCGCTCCTGAATTCAAGGAGTTGCGGCAAATGATTCGGGGCTTGAAGACGGAAGAGGCAGTCCTGCAATACGTTCTGGATGCGGCCGGACGGTCCAACATTGAGCGTTCGTCGGACTCGCTCGAAAAGACCGGAGTGTTCACAGGCCGATACGTCATCAACCGCTTCAATGGAGAGACCATCCCCCTCTGGGTCGCGGATTATGTACTCATGGAATACGGTACCGGCGCCGTAATGGCCGTCCCCGCGCACGACACCCGCGACTGGGCCTTTGCAAAAACGTTTGCCCTCCCGATTCGAATTTCCATTCAGAATGAAGACCAGTCCCTTGATCTGCAGACGATGGAGGACGCCTACGTGGAAGACGGCGTGGTCGTCGGCTCCGGCCCTTTCACCGGGCTGACCAACCGCGAGGCCATCCCGAAAATGGCTGCATATGCCGAGGAGCACAGTTTTGGCGGGCCGAAGGTTCATTACCGTCTGCGGGACTGGTTGATCAGCCGCCAGAGGTACTGGGGCGCACCGATCCCCATCGTCTACTGTGAAACCTGCGGCACCGTGCCGGTGCCGGAATCACAGCTTCCCGTTCTACTGCCGGAAAACGTCGAATTCAAACCCACCGGGGAATCCCCGCTGCGGGCCTCGGCGGAGTTCATGAACACGACATGTCCGGCCTGCGGGAAACCCGCTACGCGCGAAAGTGACACGATGGATACCTTCGTTGATTCAAGCTGGTATTTCCTTCGCTTCCTCAACGCGCGTGACGAGACGCAGGCAGTGGACAAGACCGTCTGCAACAACTGGCTTCCGGTTGATCAGTATATCGGCGGAATCGAGCACGCCATCCTTCACCTCTTGTACGCCCGCTTCTTCACCAAGGCACTGCACGACGCGGATCTCATCGGATTCGAAGAGCCCTTCAAACACCTGTTCACCCAAGGCATGATCTGCAAGCGGAGTGACAAGGATTCGAAGCTATACAAGATGTCAAAATCGGTAGGCAACGTGGTGAGCCCGGAACAACTTATCGAGAAATACGGGGCCGACACCGTTCGAGTCTACACCCTTTTCATAGGCCCCCCGGAAAAAGACGCGGAGTGGAACGACAAGAGTGTCGAAGGCGCATGGCGATTTCTGAAGAGGCTATGGCGAATCGTATACGACCACCGGGATCTACTTCGCAGCACCGCCGCCGCCCCGGTGGAACCCGCGGCGATGGAAATACCGGAGCGCGACCTCTACCGGAAAGTGCACGAATCCATTGAGAACATTACCAGCGACCTGGACGGCGCATTTCATTTCAACACCGCGATCGCACAGATTATGGAGCTAATGAATGCCCTGGACCGGCTGAAAATAGCCGATGACTCCTCCGATTCCGTTAAAAGCGTGTTTCGCCACGCTGTGGATACGGTGGTATTGTTGGCGTCTCCGTTTGCGCCGCACATTGCGGAAGAATTGTGGGTTGAACTGGGACATGAGGACGGCATACTCAGTGCTGTCTGGCCGGTCGTGGATCCCGATGCATTGCACCGGGAGACGGTCGAGATGGTGCTCCAGGTGAACGGCAAGAATCGGGGAAAGATTGAAGTAAGCGTAAACGCGAACACGGAGTCGCTGGAAGAGGAGGCCCTGGCCCACCCCAGTGTCCTGAAGTGGATCGACGGGAAGACCGTCCGCAAAGTCATCGTCGTACCCGGCCGCCTCGTAAATATCGCCGCATCATGAAATTGCACCAACTGGCCGGCTGGTTGGCGTTGCGACGCTCGGAACAGATCATTTTAGGCCTGATCTGCCTCATTTTCGTCATCGGCCTGATTGCCAGATCCGTTAGAATGCAGGCAGCCGTCAAAACGCAAATTTTAAAGGAATCCGTGAATTGAGTGGCAATCATGAAGCAAATAGTGTAGTTTCTGTATTTGAGATACTGAAATGCAAAAAGTCGGATTCAATGAAGCGCTTAACCTGATCCTGGAAGAGGATCCTCGGTACAAAGTGCAGGCGTACGGGTTTATCAGGGAGGCTCTCGATTTCACGATCAAGCATTTTGACAAACCGGTTGAGGGGCCCGGTCGCCACGTGTCCGGGACAGAGCTGCTGGAGGGCATCCGAACCTTCGCTCTCCAGGAGTACGGGCCGCTAACCAAAACGGTCTTTGGCACCTGGGGCATTAACGAGACCGCGGACTTCGGTCACATCGTATTCAATCTCGTGGGAAAAGGCGTCCTGGGGAAAACGGACGAGGACAAACTCGATGATTTCCGAAGCGGTTATGATTTTGTTGAAGCGTTTCGCAAGCCATTCCTCCCGAAAGAGAAAAAGCCGGCGCGGAAAACCAAGCTGCCGAAGAGCATCGCGGAGTCCGACGAGGTCTAAATTCCGTATTCTGTGTTGCCCCATGCGTGTTAGGCTCAAGTTTGGCACGTAATTCTCAACCTAGGATGCTCCATCTAGATCTTATGACATCGCACCGGCTCCAGCACAGATTCTCACTCGTTCCTATCCTCCTCATCGCGAGCAGGATCATAACCGCCGAATCCGCACTTGCGGAGACGCCGCTCGATGTCCTGCACGAGTCAAACGCATTGCTTCACAAGTTCGTTCTGGAGAACGGAATGATCGGCCTGGTGAAAGAAGACCACAGCGCCCCGGTGGTGGCGGTCCAAATCTGGGTTGGGACCGGGTCCATCCACGAAGAAGACTACCTGGGCGGTGGCCTTTCGCATTATCTCGAACACATGCTGTTCAAGGGAACTACCAACCGTCCTCCCGGAAGCATTTCCAAAGAGATCGACGGCGCTGGTGGTGACATTAATGCGTACACCACGTATGACCGCACCGTGTACCACACCACCCTCCCCGGCGATCGATGGCGGGTCGGGCTCGAAGTCCTGGGCGATGCAGTTATGAATGCGAATTTTCCCGAGGAAGAGTGGCTCCGGGAGCGCGAGGTCGTGCTGCGCGAAGTGGCGATGGGGCGCGATGACCCAAACCGTATCGTTCATAAACTGCTGATGCGAACAGCATTCAGAGTCCACCCGTACCGGCATCCCATCATCGGACACGAAAACGTGCTGACCCGAATGACCCGGAGTGAGCTCAAGAATTTTTATCGGATTCACTACGTACCCGACAATATGATCACCGTTATCGTCGGCGACATTGATGCCGGAGAAGTGGAAGCCGCGATCCGTGAGACCTTCGTCAACTTCCACCGCCGCCCCCGGGCGCCGGTCGTCCTTCCCAGTGAGCCGGCACAGGCCTCTCCCCGCTTCGGCCGAGAAACCGGGGCATTCAATCTTTCGCGCCTCGAATGGTCTTACCACACAGTTTCTTTGAACCACCCCGACACCTCGGCACTGGATGTTCTGGCAAAAATCCTGGGCGGCGGGCGGAGCTCGCGCCTGGTTCGTGAGCTGGTAGAAGAGAAAAAACTTGCCGTGTCCGCAGATGCGTGGTCCTGGACGCCCGGAGAAAATGGGATGTTCGGCTTCAGCGCGGTGTTTCCGCCCGAGAACGAAACGGACTTGTTGGCAACGATTCAAGAGCAGATCGACGCCTGGGGAAACACGATTTTCACCGGCGAAGAAATATCGAAAGCTCAACGCCAAATCCTGGTCTCTGAATTATCGGGCCTTCAGACCGCGGCCGGACAAGCGCGCGACTATGCCTCCGGTGAGTTTTACGCCGGAGATCCATCCTTCTCCGAGAGTTACCTTGCCGGCGTCAACCGTGTTACCGCGGACGACCTGTCGAACGTCTTCAATAAGTATGTTCGCGCGGAAAACCAAACGACCGTGATCCTGTCGCCTGAAGTAGAGGAAAAAGGCGAAGCACGAAAATCGGAAAGCAGGAATGCAACACTTCCGGAACGAATTACGCTGGCCAACGGGTCCACGCTGATTATAAGGGAAGACCACCGACTTCCATTCGTTTATTTCGCAGTGGCGGCCGGCGGCGGGCTCCTCGCGGAGAATCGCGACCGCGCAGGGGTCACGCAATTGATGGCGGACATGTTGACTCGCGGAACCGCGACCCGCACCGCTTCCCAAATCGCGGAAAGCGTCGAATCCATCGGGGCCAGGCTAAACCCATACTCCGGACGAAACAGCTTCGGGCTGACCGCTCGATGTCTGAGCGAAGATACCGAGACGTTTGCTGATATTCTCGGTGATTGCCTCGTTCGTCCGGAATTCCCCCAGGATGAGATGGACAAGCAGAGAAATATCCAACTCGCCGCGGTCCGCCAGCAAATGGAACGTCCCATGTACCAGGCGCAACAGCAACTGCGCGACATGCTGTTTCCCGGCCACCCCTATAGCTGGATTCCCGCGGGTACCTTGCAGAGCATCGAGGAAATTGTTCGTACTGACCTTGTCTCGCTGCACCGGAAGCTCGTGGTGTCGTCGAACCTCGTGCTTTCCATTTTCGGAGACGTTTCCGTAGAGCAGGCAACGGAAATAGCGACTCGCATTTTGGCAGCCGCGCCTTCGGGGCCGCCGATGACGCCGGCGACCACGCAGCCGGCGCCGAAACTCCCCGCAAGCCGGAAACGGGAGGAGCCAAAGGAACAGGCCATCATCCTGATCGGTTTCCCCGGGGTGGACGTGCTTGACTCGCGCGTTGATGCGCTGAGCATTCTCGAGAACGCATTGAGCGGCTTGTCATCCGACCTCGTGATCGAAATCAGAGACAAGCGCGGCCTGGCCTACTACGCGGGCGCATACCAGAGAGCGGGTCGAGAGCCCGGTTCGGTTGTCTTCTACGCTGGTACCAGGCCCGATGTGTTACTGGAAGTCGAAAACCTCCTCAATGAACAGATAGAACGTGTGTCCACGGAAGGCCTTCGCGAGGAAGAACTGTCACGCTCCCGAGCGCAACTCATTGCCACCCATGAGAAGGGACTTCAGGATAACGGTGGACTGGCGCAGACCTGCGCATTGAACGAGCTGTACGGATTGGGGTACCTCCATGCATTCAAAACACGCGAACGACTGGAAGCCGTACCTTCCGAGGAAATTCAGCGCGCCGCCGCGGAACTCCTGAAAGCAGACCAACGAGCGGTCTCCATTGTTGTCCCGGAATCGGCGGCGAATGCGGAGAACCCGTAAGCGGCGACGCCCGAACATTTCATGCTGCTGTGGATCCAAGAATTCTTCCGCGAGTTGAAGCGTCTGCTTCTTCGGGCGTGGGGCACGGCATGTTCCGCGGACTTGCCGCCCGGAACCCCCTTTCTAATCCTTCCCGGTCTTGCCCTCCTGGTATCGGCATTGATGGTGGGAACAGGCCTCTATATCGGTGGCCGAGACGGAACCGGTCAGATTCCCGGCGCACCGGTTTCCGAAGAACCTGTGGTCATCGAAAAGAAAGTGCTCGAGGAAGAATCGCCATCACCCATGCCGATTGATCAACCGGTTCGCGAAGTCCTTTCAAAGTTTCCCAGGGGAACACGACTTCCTTCTTTCAAGGAGGGAACGACCTCCGTATCGATCGATGAGGTTCCATTTGACCCCGACCGGGACCTCGTTGCGGTGTTCGACGATCGGGTCTGGTGGGAAAGCGATAACGACGATCGATCCGGCGATACGGAAGACGATCATCTTGTTCACTATTCATTGGAAGAATCACTGCGCAGAGTGATCGAGTTGGTCGTGCGGGAAGGCGGCACGCTGGAGGTCCATGACGCCTATCGAGCCAGCGGGGTTCACTCCCGAAAATCGCTGCACAAGCAGGGTCGCGCGGTGGACCTGACCTGTGACGAACTCGGTCTCGAACGCCTGTCTATTCTGGCCTGGGCCGCCGGATTCGACTGGGTGTACTACGAGGCACCGACACGAGGCGGGCATCACGTCCACGCATCCGTACGGCCGGACCGTGATCCTTACGTGCCGATCATGTGGCCCAAATAGACCCCAAAGCGGGATTCGAGTATTCGTTCCGGCAAAGTACAGAACCGGAAATCGCCTCGCTTTCGAAGACCGAATAGCCAATACCAATTCAGTCAAACGCATTGTCGCTTCGCGCTTTTTCCTTCGAGAGATGATGCTCGGCATAAAGGGTATGGAGAGCTGATTCGAGGCTCGGCATGAATTGATCTCTGTCACCGTTCAACAAGAAAGGTTGGCCGACAAATACATCGCAGTTGAACGGCACCAGAAGCAGAGAGCGTCTAGGCAAGGCTCTTCCCGTTCCGTGCAGAAACACACCGGAACCTCGGGAAAGCGACGCGCGAGATGGGCCATTCCGGATCGGAGGGATGACGTCTGCTCCGGCTCACCTCGTGTTCCCTCGGGAACACCAAAATTTGACCCTCCTCGAGCTCTCGACAACAGGCTTGAAGAGGGTCGCGGCCAGCAAGGGAAGGGGTTCTGGATATGGGAACGATCCCGATGCACTTGAGGGAAATCCATGCAGTAAATCGGTTTTTCATAAAGTCGTCCGACGCCGCCACGGGTCGGATTCTCCAAAGCCTGGACTGCGAAAACAGGTTCATCAACACCCAGGCGTCCAGATGACTATTGTGATTCGCGGTGACGATGAGCGGTCCATTCGATGGGAGGCGTTCACGATGCCGGACATTCATGCCTATAAACACGAATAAGAACGGCTTCATGAAAAGCACAAAAAACAGGTAGCGAATAAAATGTGGCGCCAGGAGAATTGCCGTGATGACCGTGGTGGCGAACCCGCCGATCAATCTCCCCATGTCTTGCCGGGACTGACCCTTGGAACAACCTTTCTTCTCCCGATCATCTTGCCCCATACAAACTGCGCCATGTCGTTCAAGCCGGTGATCAGCAACAGGTATAGCGCGAGCCCGTCACCACCCGCTACAGTGGGCTTTTCGCCGGGCAGAACGAGCATGGTACGCCATGTGGCTGATGCTGAACTCGGTGATAATGAGTCCCCAGTGAAGCGAACCGACGGCGCGAAGAAAACCATCCGTATTCCCCAAGCCGATCATCTGCAGCGGAATCAGCAGAAACAGGTATACGGGAATGAAAAGGATGAACATCCCGTACCACTCGATCCCTATGAAGAAGTGCTGAAATGCCACCGCCCAGGGACATCCAGGCAATGACAAGTCGGTCAGCATCGCAAGAAACACAACCGCGATAGGCCCTGCCGAGTGCACGCCGGGAACAATGGCAAAGGGCAGGTACAAAGCCGCATCGGAAACTACGTCACCAAGCTCGTTCCGCATTCCGCCTAGCGGCGTCACGCTCTTTAGCCAGCATTCCATCGACCGCGTTCAGCGCCATCCGGAGGAACAGGACCACGGGAATCAGGAACAGACTCCGTGGCGCCGCACCAGTGCGAAACACGGCAAGCCCAGCCGCAATGGAAAGAATCAGCGCTGCCACCGTAACCTGGTTCGGAGTTATACCAGATGCGGCAAGCGTCCGGGCAATCGGTCGAAGCAGATTCTGAAACTTGGGCTTCAGGTCGTAAATGGTCATTGGCGTCCCACCCCTATTCGGCATAAGGACGGGACCAATGGTTCACAACAAAAAGGGGCTGCCCGCACACGGCGGAAAGCCCCTTTCTCAAAAAAATCAGGATGAAGGGTACGTCAATCCCAGAAGAATCGAAGACCGATGCGCCACTGAACATCGATATCGGAACTCGTGTTGTCTTCCGGAAACACCTCGGAAGAGGCAATCCTGAAAATGATATCCGAGTCGAGCGCAACGTCTTCGGTAATGAAGTATTTAATCCCGATATTGAACGATCCGATCGCAGCGGATGCATCCTTCTTCGGTGTATTTTTTAATTGCATCTCGGTTGATCCGTAGGACAATGCGACTCCGATATACGGGATGACCGGCGCCTCAAGCACAAAGTTGTACTCAGCGAATGCGCCGAGCTCATAGGTGCTTACCACATCGTTGTCGCTTATGCCGATCAAGCCGCCGAATTCCAGATAGTCGATCCAGAAATATCCGCCCTTGAGCGCCAGGTCGACTTCAGTTCCGAACTCGGTGTCAAAATCTACGCCGCCGACAATGCCGATTTCCTTCGTATCCTGATCGATGTTGGCTGCGAAAACCGATCCCGCGAGAGCCGTGACCGCGATAAATGTTATAAACTTCCTCATCAAGAATCCTCCTTTGTGTATCCTTTTTCTATCCGAAGGCGAGATCGCCCTCCCGTTTCCGCCCCACCAAGTACATAATTGGGGCACCAAAGTCCAGAGCGAAAATCGACTCAAAAGATGACGCGGGTTGACGTTGTCTTCCCCTGCATAATAGGTTGCCCGCAACATCATGAGCCTGCGAAACGATGCTGGGATGGCTCAGCGGGACTTGAAGCACCTGGGGGCACTCTTCGATCCAGGGGAGGATCGGTCTGTCCAGGCCCTGTCGACGTCGGCCTTGGCATACGTTTTACTCCGGGCCCGCGACTATTTTACTAATTCTATTCTGTGCGTCACCGACGGACCCCGGACCCAGGATCAGCTGTTCCACGACCTCCTCTCTCTCGATGCCGGCTCCGAGGAGAATTTGGCTTTCTATCCCGGATGGGAAACGCTGCCCGACGAGGATAGCGGACCTCACCCGGACATTGTCGGAGACCGCCTTGCGGTTCTCCACGCACTCTCCCAACCCGCCGCGCCGAAAGTTACGATCACCACCGTGCAGGCGATCATGCAAAAGACAATTTCACTTGATCGGCTCCGGAAAGACACGCTGAAACTCTCCCTTGGAGACGACACCGGACCGGAAAAACTGACCGCTTCGCTCAGCGCATTGGGATACCGGTTCCAGGTGCAGATCTCGGAAAAAGGAGAAGCCGCAGTACGGGGCTGCATTCTCGACGTGTGGCCTCTCTCCGAACCGTGGCCTCTTCGCCTGGATTTCTTCGGTGACTCCCTGGAGTCGATCCGGGCCTTTGACCCCAACACCCAACGCAGCATCGAAACGCGGCAGGAAGCGACAATCTCTCCGGCGGCGGAATGGGCCGCGGAGGGAGCCGGACAACTCGACGCGGATCTCTTCGATGCGATACACGGAGACACCTGTTTCGTGTGGCTGGATCCTCCGATCCTGGCACTGCATGCAGAGGTCTTTGAAGAAACGGTTGAGGAACTGTCCCATGGCGCGCTGGCGCTCACCTACCAGGAAGCGCAGGCCCGCGCAGCGAATTGCTCGACATTCGGAAGTCTGTACATTGGCGCCGGTCCGGACTCGGATGCGGAGTTCGCTGCTCTCGGCATCCGCGCCGTCGAAGGAATTCCCGCGGTCCCGGGTCCTTCCGATTCCCCGGATCCATTGGAAAAAGAAAGAATTCGCTTTCTCGCCGAGCTTGACGGAGCAAGAACGGGAGGCGCCCGGGTGAGCTTCTACTTCAACACCGAGGGAACCAGGGATCGGTTTGCCGGATTCGTGGCAGCGCACGTACCTGGATTACACCAACACGCCGAACGGCACCTGGGACAGCTATCGGAAGGGTTTGAAGTACCGGGGACCGGCCGAATCGTGGTGTCGGAAAGCGATGTGTACGGCACGCGCAAAGCCGTTCGCGGGCGATATGACCTTCATGCGTCACGAAGAGGCCCAAGCCGGCTTGCGAGCTTGCACGTACTGGATTGGACCGACTTGCGGCCGGGCGAATTTGTGGTGCACATCGAGCACGGGATTGGCAAATACCTTGGACTCCAGGAAATCGAGACCCACGGCACGACCCAGGAAGTGCTATCAGTGGAGTACGCAGAGAAAGCGCGTCTCTATATCCCGGTTGGCCAAACCCACTTACTCTCCCGATATGTTGGGACCGGGGCCAAACCGCCCGGCCTCCACCGGCTCGGCGGTCGTCGATGGAAAAACGAAAAACGGGCGGCTCAACTGGCGGTGCGCGACCTGGCTGCCATGATGATGGAAACGCAGGCACTGCGGGACACCCACGCGGGATTCGCATTCGCGCCGGACGACGATTGGCAGCGCGAATTTGAAGCTTCCTTCCCCTATCAGGAGACACGGGATCAACACCAGGCGATTCAGGACGTGAAGGCCGATATGGAGCGCCCCCGGCCCACGGATCGGCTTGTGTGCGGGGATGTGGGGTACGGTAAAACAGAAATTGCGATGCGCGCCGCGTTCAAGGCGGTCATGAGCGGAAAACAAGTAGGAATGCTGGTTCCGACAACCGTGCTCGCCCAGCAGCACTACGACACATTCCGCGCGCGAATGAAGGCATTTCCCATCACCATCGAAATGTTGAGCAGGTTTCAGACCCGGTCCCGGATGACGGACATCACCGGGCAACTACGCGCCGGATCCGTAGACATCGTTATCGGCACTCACCGCCTTCTTCAGCGTGATGTCGAATTTCAGGACTTGGGATTGCTGATCATCGACGAGGAACAGCGCTTCGGCGTGGAACAGAAAGAGTATTTCAAACAGGTCCGTCAGTTGGTTGATGTCCTGACGCTGAGCGCAACACCGATCCCGAGGACCTTGTATCTGAGCCTGCTCGGCGCCAAGGACATGAGCACCATTCAAACTCCGCCCCAGGAACGGCTTCCTATCGAAACCTTCATCAGCCCCTACAGCGAAGATCTCATCCGCCATGCGGTCCTGCGAGAACTAAATCGCGAGGGGCAGGTCTATTTTTTGCACAACCGCGTACTTTCGATTAGGCGCGTCGAGGATCGCCTCAAACACCTCGTGCCGGAAGCAAAAATTGCCGTCGGGCATGGCCAGATGAAGGAAGGTGAACTGGCCACGGTCATGCGAGCATTCTACGAAGGATCGATCGACGTCCTGCTCTGCACGACCATCATTGAGAGCGGGGTCGACATTCCGAACGTCAACACGATTATCATCGATCGCGCGGACCGCTTCGGTCTCGCGGAATTGTACCAGCTTCGGGGTCGGGTCGGCCGCTACAAACACCAGGCGTACGCATACCTGCTGCTCCCGCCGAGCGGCTCCATGATCAGCGCCGCGCGCAGGCGGATCTCAGCCCTGCAGAGATACGGAAGTCTCGGCGCCGGCTTCAAATTGGCGCTCAAGGATCTCGAAATACGCGGTACGGGGAATCTTCTGGGGGCAGAGCAGAGCGGTCATATTGGGGCAGTCGGTTTCGAGCTCTACTGCCAGTTCCTCACCCGAACTGTGGCACGACTTCAGGGAGAAGTAGTTCCGTCCCTGATCGAAACGGAGCTGAAACTGGACTTTCTGAACTTCAGCACCGCCGCTGCGGACGGAGAAGACGGCGCTGTCATTCCTCTCTCCTACATTGACGACGAGGATCTTCGGGTACATGCGTACCGGAAAATATCAACCACCAGTTCGGAAGAGGCGATCGACGCCCTCTTTTCAGAATTTGGCGACAGATTCGGCCCGGTACCCTCCGCCGTGAATCGCCTGCTGAAAATGTGCCGGGTTCGTATACTCGCGGCGTCCAAAGACATCACCCTCGTCGAAACACGCGGAGATCGAGTGATGATGACCCGAAACAATGACTACCTGAAAGATGGGTCCCGGTTCCCTAGACTCACCGCACCCGCCGCAGACGCACGCCTGAACCAATTGATTACAATCGTCCGAAACGCAACTTCACGCGAAACAGGTGTCCCCGGGTAACGAAGCCCACCCGGAGCCCCAGCTACGCGCTATGGCAGCACATGAGGATCCCCGTATGTGCACGTCGGATCAATGCCGACTTCGTGTATTTCGTACGAATTATTGAACGGTTCGATAAGCTCATCGAATGGCCGAGGTATGGGGCTATCTCATCGGAGGTAACCACCGTCCCGTTGGGCATGTTCTCGGTGATCGCGAACAATTCCTTCCCGATTGAAACGATTCGGAGATTGTTGATACAGGTATTTTTGGCGGTATTACTTTGTGCGCGGAACCAGAACGGCAGTGCCAAGGTTACCAGCGTGCCGACAATCGCGACAATGATCAAAATTTCAAGCAGGGAGAACCCGCTCGCCTTTCGACCGTTCTTCACACGCACCTTTCTCTCTAGATCGATCATCCGTGTCGACTCCGCTATCCGGGTCCCGGCGCCATGGGCTCATCCGTATCAGTGAGCGCCGGCGCCTGACAAACTCAGCAATTCCGAAATTGCTCCAATCAGTTCTTCTTTGGTGTATGGCTTGTTTAAAATCTTGTCCACGAACTCCGGGTGTTGTCCCTGGTCCTTCATCATGGATCCGAATCCTGTAACCATCAGAACCGATATATCGGGCTGCAACTCTTTGACACGCTTTGCGACCTCGTCACCGCTCATGTCGGGCATCGCGCGATCCGTCAACACCACGTCAAAAGCCCCTTCGAAAAACTTCTGAATGCCCTCGGTTCCTGAGGACGCGGACGTTACGTCGTGCCCATTACGTTCGAGCATTTTACACATGACCCGGGATACGTCCGCGTCATCATCGATCGCAAGCAATCGCAGCTTCGGTAACTTTTCCGATGCTACATGCACGGGTGCTTCCTCTATCGCATAGCCTTCGACAGAGGGGAAGCGCATCGAAACCTTGGTTCCGACGCCACTCGTCGCGGAGGAAAAATCAATCGACCCATTGTGACGCTGCACGGTTCCCGTGACCACTGTGAGCCCTATGCCCGCTGACTCCTTCCTGGTTGTGACGAATGGCTCGCTGCAGTATTGCCGGGTTTTCTCATCCATTCCGCCGCCGCTGTCCGATACCGTCAGGACAACATCCTCTCCATCCATTTCGGTGGAAAACGTCAATTCCCCGCCGCGTGGCATGGCTTCGACCGCGTTGATGATCAGGTTGGTGACGGCCTCGACCAGGCTGTCATGATCCCCCTCAATGGCCGAAATATTCTCCCGCTTCTCTACGATATTGACGCGAATATTCTCCGCTTCCATTTGCTCCTTCCACATGGGCCGGGTTAGGAAAATTGCCTTTCCAACGACCTTTCTCAAATCTACCGCCTGTTTTCGCACCTTTTCGTGCGGAGAGAAGAACTCGGCAAGTTGCTTTATCACGCGGGTGGCGCGGATGGCGGAGTCGTGGACCATTGTGAAGTAATCCCGCAACTCCTCGGGGTCTCGAGTTGGGTCATCGTCGCTTTTCAACATCTCCGTCACCCCGATAATCGGTGTGAGCGCTTCGTTTAAGTCTCGCATCATGCCGCTAGAAATCTGTTTCAACACCAGCAGGCGCTCCTGCTGAATGCTCTGCGACTGAGCACACTTCAGTTTGTCCATCGCGGCTCCCAGTTTCTCGTTCGAAATTCGAAGATCTTCCGCCTTCTTTTTGTGGGCGATACACTCCTGTTCGAGTGCTTCGTGCGATTCCTGCAGATCATCCGACATCTTGTTGAAAGAGGCGGCTAGCTCCCCGAGTTCGTCGGCGCTTTCCATATCCACCCTGTGTGAGAGGTCGCCTGCGGCGATTCGCCGGGTCCCTTCGCCCAGCAAGGTGATTCCCTGGGAAATGCGACGACTGGCGAGAATAGCAGTAATGGACAACATCCCGGGAAGTACGACGATCATGAGAGCAAGCCACACGAACAACATCTTGAGTATGTCCCCGATTTCCGCCTCCCGCACGTCCATGAGCATTGAAGCATTCGCGATCAGGGCATCGGTCCGAAACAAGAGATCATGCCCTTCAGCAGACGCCGTGCTCACCAAACCATCCTGCAAGTTCGGCTCGAGCGTCTTAAACGAACGGTTGATCTCCCGCAGTGAGCCCACCAGCCCGGCAATGACAAAATCATCCTTGGTTCCGATTCCTCCAAGGTTGTTGATGTCTCGGGTGACCCGGCCCATTTTGCCGGTCCACAATCGCCGCGAGTCTTCATTGGGGTCGCTCAGCATATCGCCCGCGGCACGCTTCAACTCCAGGCCCTTTTCCACGAGGCGGCCGGCGGCCTGTTGATCCTCCGTTGCCCGGGTCATCGTATCGTAAAGACGAAAGGCGCCAAAACAGATACAGCCGGCTAGAAGTAGCGGGACTACAGCACAAACAAATAGTCGGGTCTTAACTTTCATAATCTCTACTCGCGCTTTGCACAGAACGGTGCGGATTACCTGGATCGGCGTTTGGACCAAGCCTGCAGAAACAATCACACCGTTTCCCGCGCAACTTATCCCGGGAGCACGATCCATACCGCGACTCACAACTCACAATGTAAGCAACGTGAACAGCCATCCTAATGCCTGACCGTAAAAGTTCTAACCCACTGACAATTAAAAGGTTGCAATACTCCTTGAGGCACGGCCTTTTGCATCGGGAAATGGAGATCCCGATGACACTTTGCCCATAAACAGCGCACTCGAGGTTCCATTTCTGCGAAGGTAGCCATTTGGGCCATTCACCACTGCAAACGCTGCCGATTCTCTTGCATTTATCGAAAAATCAAGAATCATCGGGCAATGAAGGTTGCACAGTTGAAGGGGGTCGCACTCCCGCTGTTTGGAATCTGCTTTATGAACGAGTCCCTAGCCGGTCAGCCTATTCGCTTCGTCCCCCTGCCCGCGCAGCAAGCTCTTCATGTCGCTTGGCCAACGCGTAACCAGTCCCTTCGCTCTACGCCGGAACTTTTCTTTGCAACCACGAGGGAAAACGCCGACTACGGAAAGCCCGGCTGGACACGAAATTGCGGAAAGCGATTCCATCGCGGCTGCGATATCTCACCGGTCCGGAAATCTGCAACCGGCAAGACGACGATCGTATTTTTTTCTGCCTGCGAATCACAGACCGAATACAAAAGCGAAGAGCCGACCTTTATCCCGCATGATGAAATATTTTCCGTTTATGCCGGAGTCGTTGAAGAAGCCGTTTTGATTGAAAAGGAGTCGGACTTTGGCTTGCACATCGTGCTGATGCATCATTGGCCCGGCACTCGTCGGCCGTTCTATACGCTGTACGGCCACCTGGCCGAAGTACATGCAGAAGTGGGTCGCCCGATTAAAAAGGGAGAACGAATAGGATTGATGGGACAGACCAGTCGAATCGCTGATGCAAGAAACTGGCTCTCCGTCGTCCCCCACCTGCACTTCGAAGTGTGGAATGAGGAAAAGAAAGCGTACAACCCCGCGCTCTTTCTGGATCATTATGCACCGCGACCGCAGCGCGAAACCGACTGATAGGCGAACCTTTTCCTGATTCCGGATTCGTCTTATATGATGCTGGAGTGAATAGCGTTCCAATTCGGAATCTCTTACTCCTCCGCCTACTTCAGACCCTGCTCCCTGCACCATTTCATCGCACTCTCGTTATCGAGCGTGGCGCGGTGGAACGAGTACACCGCCAGATACATCGGTGCCGGCACGACACTCTGACCGCAACGTGCGCTACGACTCCGGGTCCACCAGTCGAAAAAACTCGATATCCTGGGCAGCGAGAACGAGGGCGGAAGGCGGCAACCCTTCCGTATTGATAACCAGCCTGCGGTAGGATGAGGTGTAGACATCGAGATCTTCACCCTCCTCAGGTGGACGTATCCCCATGAGAACAAGATCTGTATCCCGTGATGTTTCCCGCATCATTTCAAATACGTCGGGCCTGTCCTTGACCATAACATCCACTTTCGCTTCGATTCGCTGCGTTTGGATGTACTCTTGTAGAATTCTTTCCGCATCCCCCCGGGACTCATCCGAGTCTACTATCTGCCGGATGACAAGCCCTGCCGACGTCCAACCGGCACTACGCTTCATGGTATAAGCCAGGGTAAGCATAAGGCCGATATTCGCATGATCGCCACGCCACCAGATGTCAATTCGAGCTCCATGGAGAAGGCTTGGAGCATCCGCCTCCTCGTGAGCAGGCTCCCGGACAATCACGAGGTTGCGACGGGACCGGTATAAGTCCAGAGTGAGACGAGCGAAGGCCGGGAAACTATCTTCATCCTGCGATTCGCCGATCAGGACGGTGTTCGGTTCGAGCGACCCGAACCCATAGCCCCTGATAAGTTCGAGGGCACCGGGCAGCGGTGCAGAACCTCGAAAGATTTTGACGTGCGCTTCGATGCCTCGCCGATGGAGAAAGCTGCGAATGGCGTCGGAGGCGGTGTCCTCACGTTCAGCGCTCCACGCGGATTCGGGTAGAAACGTGGCCACCGTCAGGAAGTTTTGATTTCCGGAGATGGCATGCGCCAGTTCAATCAGGTGCCACCGTCGGGTGGGCGCGCCGCTGAACACCAGGATATTCGGCTTCCAGGTTCTTTCGTCTGGCTTCATCCCCTCCAACTGCCGGAGAGCTGAGCGGGCGGCAAGCATGTATATCCCGTATTTCATGTCGCCCCATTGGCCGCGAATGCTTCTCCGTTTCATGATCGCATACACCGCGGCGGAAACGAGAAGCGCGAGGATGGTCGCACCGGCGTTGATCATGAACATGACAGCGAAGCAACCCAATGCACCGAACAACGAAACCCAGCCGGGAATGCGGAAAGCAGGCCGCCACGAAGGCGTTCCGATGGTTGCTTCCAAACCGGCCGATACATTCAGAACCCCGTAGGACGTCAGAAAAAACATGGAGAGAACCGGGGCAATGACGTTGAGATCCCCGGCAAGAATTCCTCCCAGCGCTATTAAAAACGCAATGAGCGTAGCAATTCGCGGATCGTTGTTTTTGCCAAAGCCCCGGCCCATTGCCCTCGGGAGAACCCCGTCGCGTGCGAGCGCCTGCAAGGTGCGCGGTGCGCCGAGCATCGCGCCCATCCCGCTGGATAACGCCGCGCACCAGACGCCGACAACAATGAGTCCGCCCCACTTCGCGACGTCCCGCATAATCATGGTGTCGCTCACAAGTCGATCTAAATCCGGCACCCGCTGCGCTAGAAATATGGGAATCAGGAGATAGACCGAAAAGCCGACGCCAATGGCCACCAGCGTTCCCAAAGGCAGGGATCGGGAAGGGTTTTTCAGATCGCCGGACATCGCAATGCCGGCCTCGATTCCCGTCACTGCAGGAAAAAATACGGCAAATACGGCCCAAAACGGGAATCGAACAACCGGTTCGCTGGAAGGGATCAGCTCAGGGCCGACCGGCGCCCCGGCAAAGAAAGAAACGAGAGACGCGACAATGAGAGCCAGAATAACCAGCTGCGCCCGGAGCGCCATGTCGGCCGAGATATACGCCAACGCGGTAAGCGCACATAGAGTCACAACACCTGCAGTGCGAGGATCTACGCCCGGAAAGACACCCGCCAGTGCCTCAGAAAACCCCGCAATGTAGAAGGACACGCCCAAAGCCTGCGCAAAGAACAGGGGAAGTCCCACCGCGGCACCTGCTTCCACCCCGAGAGATCGGGAAATGATAAAGTATGCGCCCCCCCCTCCCACCCGCCGGTTTGTTGCCAGCGCAGACATAGAAAGCGCCGTCAGAAAAGTGATTAAAGTGGCCAGCGTTACTATGAGAAGCGTTTTTGCGAGCCCAACCTGCCCCAGGACCCATCCGAAGCGGAGATACATAATGACGCCGAGGATGGTGAGGACACTTGGAACGAAGACTCCCTTGAAGGTTCCGAATCCGTATCCCTCGTCCAAACTGGATTCGGACGTAGTCTTCGCTGGATCACCCATGATGCTTTCCTGTAATAATGTACCTTCACCAATGTGAAAAGCGAAAGACTGAGAAGATTCGGATATGCCCAAACGAAAACAATCACTGACTTCCCGCACTGCCGACCGGTACGTCCTTTATGAAAACGCTGTCCAGGGTATCGAAGGGCAGATCGACTTTCTGTCCGGAATCTTTCGGCGGCGGCGAGGGCGGGTGCCCCAAACATTCAGGGAGGATTTCTGCGGAACCGCCGCACTTTCCTGCGAGTGGGTGAAACGATCCGGCTCAAACCATGCCTGGGGCATCGATCTCGACAAGACAACTCTGGACTGGTGCCGGGCCAACAACCTTCCTCGGATCGGCGAAGCCGCGGAGCGCGTCCACCTGCTTCGGGAAGATGTGCTATCCGTGAAAACACCACCGGTAGATCTTGTGGGCGCATTCAATTTTTCATTCAATATTTTCAAAGACCGTAATGTGCTGAGGGACTATTTTTCCGCCGTATACAAGTCCCTCGCAAAGGATGGAATGTTCGTGCTCGACGAGTTCGGTGGATCAGAAGGCCATGCAACCACAAAAGATAAGCGAAAAATAAAGGACGGTGTGGCCCAGGATGGGACGCCTCTCGAGCCTTATACCTACATCTGGGACCAGGCGAACTACAATCCGCTGACCCACGAGATTTGCTGTCACATTCACTTTGCATTCAAAGACGGGACTCGGATGAAACGCGCGTTCACGTACGATTGGAGGTTGTGGACGGTACCGGAACTTCGAGATCTTCTGGCCGAAGTGGGATTTCGGAATATCGATGTGTACCTTGAAGGCTGGAATGACGACGACGATGAAGGAGACGGGGTATTTCGACGTCGGACGCAATACGATGGCTGGGAGGCATGGTATGGATACATTCTTGCCGAAAAATAGATTGGGGAGTAAAAGACACGAAATCGGGCCGTAACCATCGGCGTTGACGTGACTGGAATGGTTCCGAACGACGAATCCGGGACCTGTTGCCCGCATCCTCGAAACCAGATCGAATGGCCATACTTGAAAAGAAAGAACGCCTCAAAAAAGAGTTGGGGCTCGCCAGCGTTTACGCGCTAGCCACCGGAACCACCCTCAGCGCAGGCTTCTTTTTGCTGCCGGGGCTTGCGGCGGAACGGGCGGGGGCGGCTTTACCCGTTGCGTACCTTCTTGCGGCCTTGCCGCTGATTCCCGCGGTGTTCAGTGCGCTGGAACTGGCAACGGCTATGCCGAGGGCAGGCGGCGTCTACTATTTCCTGGACCGCAGCCTCGGACCGATCGTCGGAACCGCCGGGGGCTTCGGAATCTGGCTTGCGCTCATCCTGAAAGCCGCGTTCGCGCTGGTCGGGATGGGCGCCTACATCAACCTCATCGTCCCGTCCCTGCCCATAATTCCCGTCGCCATTCTCTTCGCGTTGTTGTTCGGCGCGGTAAACATCCTGGGCACCAAGCGGGCAGGAACTATGCAGTTGGTGCTCGTCAGCGGACTGCTCCTGATTCTGCTCTGGTTTGTGACCGGGATCTTCCGAATCGAACCAAGCCATTTCAGCACTTTCTGGGGCAGCGGAACGCAGTCGATCTTCTCGACAGCGGCCATGGTCTACATCAGCTACGTAGGAATCACTCATGTCGCCAGTGTTTCGGAGGAGGTCAAGAACCCGGGACGAAACCTGCCGCTCGGAGTCTTCCTGTCCCTGGGAACCGCGATTTTCGTTTACGTGGTCGGCACCACCGTCATGGTCGGCATCGTTCCCATGGCGGAGTTAACGGGGGAATTCGCATACGCCCCCGCCGCGCGGGCGGCGGAACTTCTGGCCGGCAACATCGGGAAATTCTTTATGGTCCTCGCCGCACTTCTCGCTTTCTCCTCCGTATCCAATGCCGGAATCCTGAGTGCTTCGCGATATCCCCTGGCGATGAGCCGCGACGGAACGCTTCCCGGGGTTTTCGGAAAACTGAATCGGCGGAACATCCCGGTCAACGGAGTGCTCGTCACCGTCGGTGTCATGCTCTTCGTATTGATCTTCCTGGATGCGGTAAAAATCGCCAAGCTCGCCAGTGCGTTTCAACTCCTGCTCTTCGCAATGATCTGCCTCGCCGTCATCGTCATGCGGGAAAGTCACATCGATTCATACGATCCAGGGTACAAATCTCCGTTCTACCCATGGATGCAAATCACCGGCCTGGTGGTACCATTTCTCTTTATCGCTTTCATGGGCCCGATGCCGGTTATTTTCACCGGCGGACTCGTCGTCGCCAGTCTCGGATGGTACTTCCATTACGCCCGCAAACATACGAAGCGTAGCGGCGCTATTCTTCACGTATTCGAACGTCTGGGTAGAGGCCGCTTCGATGGGTTGGACCCCGAGCTCAGGGGAATCCTCAAGGAAAAAGGCCTGCGTACAGAAGATCCGTTCGACGAAATCGTCGCCCGTGCGCAAGTGATCGACGAAGGTGAGAACGTGGATTTCGAAATCGTTGCACGAAAGGCTTCCGAACTGCTGGCGGCTCGGGTAACCGGCAGTGTGGATGAGATCTTCGACGGGTACTTGCGCGGCACCAGGATCGGAATGACGCCCGTCTCGCACGGAGCGGCCCTCCCGCACCTGCGAATGCCCGGATTGCACAATTCGGAGATGGTTCTCGTCCAAGCTCGCGGTGGTATGAATATTAATTTTGCGGACGAGTTGGGACGACAACGCGACCCCGAGCAGCCGGTACAAGCCGCCTTCTTTTTCATCAGCCCCGAAGACAACCCCGGGCAGCATTTGCGAATTCTGGCCCAAATCGCTGAACGCGTTGATGATGACGGGTTTATGAAGGAGTGGCTGAGCGCCGAAAATGACCAGCAGCTCAAGGAAACGCTTCTGCACAATGACCGGTATCTCGCGCTCGCAATTGCGGAGCAGAGCAAGACTGAACGGCTTATCGGAAAATCAGTTGCAGAAGCGAAATTTCCTGCCGGCTGCCTGATCGCGCTGATTCGGCGCGAGAGTAGTACATTCGTTCCCCGCGCATCAACCGTCATTGAAAACGGCGACCGGCTCACCATCATCGGCGAACCCGAATCCGTTCTGGAATTGACAAAACTGTACGGCGATTGAGCTACGAAAAGTATTCCTGGGCGACGATGCCGTCTTCCATCCAGTCATAGGTTCCATCGAGTACTTTTCCGGCAAGCTTGTATCCCCGAGCGTCATTGTTTGCGCCAATACCCCGGCGGTGGTCCTTAATCCGAAGGGCTGCTTCTCGACAGGTGTAGTCGGTGACACCGATGACTTCATCGCGGTCCCTGCCCTGGTCGATTAGGTGCTGCGCCCGGGAACAACACGACGCAATCACGAAAATCTCTGCGCCGACATCGACCAGTCGGCGAAGAAGCATCTGTCGAGCCTCGAGGCCGGGCCCGAACCGGGCCATAGCATGGAAGAGGCTGCGCGCGAGCTTCCGGCTGGCACGTTCCGCATACCGCGCGTGCTTCTTCAGCGCGGGGTCCATCCCTGCAATCACGCGATGTCGACGCGGGAAAAATAGTCTTGGATACCAAAGCCCATAGAATCCTGCAGCCTTGAACGCGGCCTTGATGCGATCTGTAGCAGGCAGCTTGGAGTTCATCACCGCCGCGCCAATCTTCAAATGCGGATCCAATGCTTCGCGAGCGATGAACAGCCGCATGATTTCACTGGAACCTTCGAAAATCAGGTTGATCCTGGAATCCCGCATCATCCGCTCGATGGGTATGGGCTTATCGCCACGCGCCCGAAGGGATTCCGCGGTCTCATAACCCCGGCCACCCCGCACTTGCATCGTCTCGTCGAGGATTCGCCATCCTTCCTCCGTCCCCCACATCTTGCACAGGGCTGCTTCGATGCGGATGTCGGTGGCCTTCCGATCGACGAGGCCCGCGGAAAGCATGGTGATGGATTCCATGGCAAACACGCCGGCAGTATGTCGCGCAATTTTGTCCGCAACAGCGCCGTGTTTACCGATTTTCGCGCCCCATTGTTCCCGCTCGTTTGACCAGTCACGGGACACCCGCAAACACATCTTCGAGGTTCCCGCACAGATCGCGGGAAGCGTAAGGCGGCCGATGTTGAGTGTCGTCAGCGCAACCCGGAGGCCTTTACCTTCCGCTAGAATGATGTTCTCCCGCGGCACCTTGACATCCTGAAAAGTAATCACTCCGTTGTAGAGAGACTTCAATCCCATGAAATAGCATCGGCACTCCACCGTCACGCCCGGCCAACCGGTCTCCACGATAAACGCGGTGATCTGTCGGCGTTCTTTCCCTTTCACCATCTTCGATGCGGTTCGCGCCATAACTACGAGGACGCCGGCGCGTGTCCCGTTGGTGCACCAAAGTTTCCGCCCATTCAGCAGAAAGTGCGAGCCGTCCTCGGAAAGCTCCGCCGTGGTTTCCATTTTCGCAGGATCCGACCCAACCCCCTCTTCGGTCAGTGCGAAGGCGGAAATTTCGCCCGCGGCAATTCGCGGCAGGTATTCTCGTTTTTGCCCCTCGGTTCCGAACATCAACAACGGCTGGGGGATCCCGATGGATTGATGGGCCGAAATCAGCGCCGACAAATTTCCACAGTGGCTGCCCAGAAGAACAGCCGCCCTGCAATAGTTTGCCTGGGACAGACCCAGACCGCCGTATTCTTTCGGAATCTTGATTCCGAATGCTCCCAGCCTCGCAAGGCCGTCGAGGACCTCATCAGGAATTTCACCTTCTTCATCTATCCGGTCCGCATCCACCTTGTCTCGAAGGAACGCTTCCAATTGCTCGAGAAAAACGTCCCCTTTGGCTCGGTCTTCGTCCGACTGTGCGGGATAAGGATAAATTATGTCCCATGGTAATCTACCCATGAAGAGCTGGCCGGCAAAAGTCGGATACTCCCAGGTCGACTCACGCGAAGACTCGGTTATTTCAAGGGCGGCTCGCTTGCCTTCAGACATTTTTGAAGTGTCGATGACAGACGGCCCCTCCAGTTCCTCCGAAACTTTCTGATCCGGCTCAAGGACCTGATTGTCGCTCATGCTGCACCTCTCTTCTTGTCATAGAACGTTCGCCCCTCGCCGGCCATGCTACACAACAGGTCGCAGGGTTCAAATTGAAGCTCGCCACCATCTGCCAATGACCTCAGCGCATTCGAAATGTCGGCGGCGCCCCTCTCATCGGCATATCGGAGCGGCCCGCCTCGAAACGGGGCAAAACCCGTTCCGCGGATCATTGCGTAGTCGACATCCTCCGGGCCGGCAACCAAGTCTTCCTCAATACATCGGGCGGATTCGTTCACCATGAGCAGGACCATCCGCTCGGCCATGTCGGCACGGGAAAGGCTCCGCCGCTCGTGGGACTGAACAAACGGCGCCACGCCGGGATTCAGACGGACTTTTTTGTGGCCATACTCGTAGAAGCCAGCCCCGCTCTTCTTGCCGAGAAATCCGGACTCCACCATCCTGTCCAGGACATCAGGAACCGGCATCCGGTCGCCAAAATGCTCCGCCTGGTGCCGCGCGACATGCGCACAGACGTCGATACCCACTTCATCAGTGAGACGAACCGGGCCCATCGGCATTCCGAAATCGAGCATTGCCCGGTCGAGCTCCCTGGGTGGCGCGCCCGAAGCGAACAGCGCGCCGGCCTCAGCTAGGTACGGCATCAGAATTCTATTTACGATGAAGCCCGGCGAGTCCTTGACCACCACGGGAAGTTTGCCGACACCCTGCGCAAATCGAACCGCGCGATCGACCGTGGAGGCCGATGTATGACGTCCTTTGACAATTTCCACGAGCTGCATCCTGTGGACGGGATTAAAATAGTGAATTCCGACAACTCGCTCCGGATGTCGCACCGATTCCGAGAGCTCCGTGATCGATAGCGCGGAGGTATTGCTGGCGAGAATGGTCTCTTCCTCTACCTGCGCAGCGAGGCTTTGAAAAATCTTCTTCTTGAGCTCCATCTTCTCCACCGCAGCCTCTATCACCAGATCCACGCTCCGCAAGGGCACATCCTCCGTAGTGCAGAAAACACGGTCCGTCCCCGCCTGCGCTTCCCTCCTCGTAAAAATTCGGCGCTTCACCGCCTCGCTGTACACGTGCCCGATGGCCTGCATCCCTTTCGCAAGGGCATCGGTCGAAATGTCCTTGAGGATGACGTCCTGGCCCCGTGCGCTGGACCACTGGGCAATACCTGCCCCCATGACCCCGGCGCCGATCACCGCAATGTTTGTGATTACGCGATCATCCCGCGTTTCGCCGGCAGGCAGCTGGACGGTGAACCTTTTCGAGCGTTCTTCCAGGTGAAAAACCTGCACCAGGTTGTGGCAGGTTTTCTTGCGTGAAACTTCGGCGAATGCATCCTCTTCGAGGCGCATCGATCGAGCTGGGGATAGGCCAAGGCCCGCCGACACGACGTCAAGGGCCCGGAGCATCGACGGATAGTGCCCCCGGGTCTTTGCCATCAGCTTCTTACGGGCTTGCTGCGAAATCACGGCTCGTGACAAAGGATTGTTTACCGAGACGTGCGATTTGCGCCGGGTCGGCGCGCCCGCGAAGATGAGTCGGCGAGCCGACTCTATCAGTCGCTCGCGTGGTACAACTTCATCAATCAACCCTGTTTTTTTTGCTTTCCGTGCAGGATAGGCTCTGCCGGTGAGGATCAAATCCAACGCAGTGGGGAGCCCGACAAGACGAGGCAGCCGGGTGCACCCGCCCCACGCAGGAAGAATCCCCAACATGGTTTCGGGTAATCCAAGTTTCGTCGACTTGCTGTCCGATGCGATTCGGTAGTCGCAGGCAAGCGCCAGTTCGCACCCGCCTCCCAGCGCAGCGCCGTGTATCGCCGCGACGGAGACCAGGTCCAGCGACGCCAGCTTGTTGAACATCCCCTGCCCCAGCCGGACCAACTCGCGAACGTCGTTTTCGCTCAAGCCTGGCCGAAAAAGTTCCTTAATGTCAGCGCCGGCAACAAAAATTGAGTTCTTAGCAGATGTCACGATAACGCCGTGAATGTCAGGGCGATCGGCAAGGTGGTCAATCAGGGCGTCGAACTCTTCGATCGTTGCATGGTTGAATGTGTTCGCACTGGAACCCTGTTTATCAAATACAACCAGGACCACGCCGGCCTCAAGCTCTTCGAGTCGGATGTTCTTCTCGTCCGCGGTATCCGCGTCCTGCTCGGTCTCGGTAGTTTCTTCGACCGCTTGCATGGTTCGATTTCCTTTCATGAAAACGTAATGTTGTCAGGGCCGCTCAAACCACAAGGCAGCCCCTTGGCCCCCACCCACGCAGAGGGAAACCAGTCCGCGCTTGGCATTTCGCCGCTGCAACTCCTTGAGAATCGTGAGACATAATCTTGCCCCCGTGGTCCCCACGGGGTGTCCCAACGCAATGGCTCCGCCATTGACATTCAGTCGATCCAGCGAGATCTCCCCCAGGGCGTTGCTACGCCCTAGTTCATCCCGCCCAAACTCCGGCGATTTCGCTGCCGCAATGCAGGCCAGCACCTGGACGGCAAACGCCTCGTTGATTTCGATCAGGTCCGCGTTGTTCAGGCCCAGTCCGGTCCTCTCCTCCGCCTTTGCAATTGCATGCACGGGACCCAGCCCCATGCGCGCAGGATCACAACCCGCATAGCTATACCCGGTGAGAATGCCCAGGGGTTCCAAACCGAGTTCGTCTGCTTTGCTCTCCGTCATCACCAGCAACGCGGCCGCACCATCGGTAATCTGTGATGCGTTCCCCGCGGTCACCACGCCGTTCTTCCGGTCAAACACAGGTTTAAGCTTTCCCAGCGCTTCCATGGATTGCTGCGGCCGAGGGCCCACATCTTCGGTCACCGCGTCCTTGTACTTTGGCGGCACGAAGACCGGTGTGATTTCCTCCGCGAGCTTTTCACCTGCCGCAGCGGCCCGATGATGAGACACCATCGAAAACTGGTCCGCATCCTCCCGGGTGAGAGACGCTTCCCGGCCCACGAGTTCCGCTGTCTCGCCCATGTTCATGTCGCTGACTGGATCGGAGAGGCCCAACCGGAGGCTGATCAAGGGTTTGAAGTCGGAGGGACGGAACGCCGCCATCGCTCCGATACGCTGGCTCGTTGTGCGGGCCCTGGCCAACTGTCCGAACTTTTTCGCAGTGCGGTGCGCGAAGAGCAACGGATACCTCGACATGTTTTCCGTGCCGCCGACAATAAAAATACTTCCCGCTCCCGCGGCCATCTTTTCGTACGCCTGGGTGATTGCTTCGCATCCGGATGCGCAGTTCCGATGAACGGTGATGGCCGGAACGTGTTTGGGAATTCCCGCTCGCAACGCAATCACACGCGCCACGTTCGCAGCATCCGCCGGCTGTCCCACGCAACCGAAAATGACCTCATCAATTGTTCCAGGGTCGATCCCCGTTTTCTTGATCAAGGATTGTACGGCAGCGCGTCCCAGTTCATCCGCGGTGACCTCGGCAAAAGACGTCCCCATTTTACAGAAAGCTGTCCGCACACCGTCCACGACCACCAGTTTCTGCTGTCCGCTAACCTGTGTAATCATCGGTCCACCTTTTTGCCCCGCAATCCTCTTCCTCTCCTCGCCTCAGGCAATTCACTCGAAATGCGAGCAATCACTCACGTTTCAAGGTAGGAGCATATATTCCCCTTGTCAAACGCATTGGAAGCACAAAATAGGCTGGGCGGATGTTCTACGGGAAAATTGTAGGATTGTCATTCATCCTGCCACGCCTGCTGTCCACGGGAACCGGAAGCGAGCGCTTTCAGATCAGAAAGCTGCTCTTCGGCAGCGCACCGGCCGAGTTTCATGTATTTGCGCGGGTTGCCGTAGTCGTACCAGGTACCGTCGCAGGCAACGGCCCGAATTACCACATCCGCCTGTTTGCAGGCGCCTTCAGCAACGCGAGTCTGGATCGCGTGCATGCTTCGACTGACTACGTCGAGGATGTTTCCTGATTCGAAATAGTTCAGGTAGTGACGAAGGGACGGCAGGAAGTTGCGCCCTGCGGAGGATTTCTTCTCCTTGCGGCCCTTGCCGGAGAGTACGCAATCTTTCATTTCTAATTCGTTCGCAATGGTATTCACGGCGATAATCTTTTCGACACCCATTTCAATCAGGACGTCGACAGGAAGCGGTTCAGATGCTCCGCCGTCAACAAAAGTCCTACCGTCCAGAGAAACGGGAGTCACGACGCCCGGCATCGCCATGCTTGCCTTCACCACTGGGGAAACCTGACCCGAATCGTAGACTACGCGCTCGAGGGTCTCCAAGTCGGTCGCGACAACTCTCAGTTGGAGTGACATGTCTGAGAAGTGGGCATCGCCAAGTGTCTCTTCCAGCAATCTCTTGAACCGGTTGCCGTGGATAAAACCTCTGCGTGGCGGCAGCACCGGATCGAGAACCTTCAGTAATCCGAAACGACCCTCGAGTTCCAAGGCCAACGTTTCGATCTCGGAACCGCGCAATCCGAAAGCGCGTAGCGCTCCAATGTAGGCGCCCATGCTGGATCCGGCAATGACATCGGGCCGAATGTCGTTTTCTTCCAGCACTTGGATCGCGCCGATATGCGCATAACCCTTCGCGCCGCCGGATGAAAGAGCAAGCCCGATGCGGCATCTTCCGATTTCACGGGCAAGATACCGGACATTTGCGCTGAAACGATCGGTGGGATTCGTGAGGTAGTGCGTATCCGAAGCTCCCGCATAGGAGGGAAACCCGTGAATCTGCGAATGGATAGGCACGCCCACACTTTCCTTCAGCTCCCGGAAAGGTCTCCCGCGCTCATCGCGCTCCAGGCAAACGACCGGTCTCACCTGGTGTATGAGTTCGCCGGACCCCTCGCGAATCGAGCGGATGAACCTGTTCGCATGAGACAGATCTTCGGAGGATTGACCAAACAATACGTATGCAAGGTCAGACTGCCGCTGGAACTCGTTCGCAACCTCCGGACAGATATCGACGTCCGCCGAAATCACCACAAAGCGGTAAAAACGACCCATGTGCCCGATCAAGGAGGCAATCCGCCGAATTTCCTCCGTACCACCCGACACAAATAATCCCAGGTGAAATACATCTTCCTCACCACGGCCCAGATTGCGCTCAAGCTGGAAGGCTCCATTCTCCGGAGCTTCGATCACCCAGTCACGAAGCCTCGGCACACCGTCCCCCGGCAGCAAGCGCACACTTAGCACACTCGCACCGGTCTCTTTCCGCAGCGCGAGAGAGAGATTCTCGGTGACGTTGCCGCCGTGAATTGACTTGGTCAGGCAGGCAACACACACAACCCGCCCCAGTTCCGCACGCACCGTGTCGACCTCGGCGCTCAGTCTCCGCATGTGCTCCTTGAGCCGTTTTACGAGTTGGCGGACGAGCCGCGGGGTCTTGTCGAGCAGTGCGTGGATGTCTTCGCCGTCCAACCGGAGAAGTACAGAATCCGTGATTACTTGAACCGTGGTCCAGTGCCTGTCGTGGCTCAGCAGCGCACGCTCCCCGAAAGTGTCCCCCGGAGAATAGATATCGAGAACCTGGGAACCGCCGCCTGGAGACAGGAGGACCGATTGACACCGCCCGCTCAAAAGGAGAAGCAAAGCGTCGCATGGATCGCCTTCACGGCAGATAATCTCCCCTTTTTCAACCTCTTCGATGCGGGAATGCTCGGTGAGCCGGTTCAGAATTCGCGACGATAGGCCCGCAAAGGCAGGTTGATTCTTCAGAATCTTTGCATGCGTATTCACTCTGGACTATAACTCACAGTATCCCATCAATTAGACTAGAAGCAAGAGGAGCACCACATTGATTATTGGACTTTTAGAGGCGGAAATCAGCATCCCGGAATCTCGTTCGCTGAAAGATAAGCGCCAGGTTATCCGCAGTCTGAAGGACCGAATTCTCAATGCCATGAACGTCAGCGTCGCCGAAACAGGAAGGCAGGACGCCCGGCAGTTCGCCGAGATGGCCTTTGTGACGGTCTCCGCCCAGAAAAATGTGGTGGAAAAACGGCTCAGTGCGGTTCAACAGGTCCTTCAGACCAACCCCCGAATGGTCCTACTGGATATGCGGATGGAGATCCTGTAACCCGAATATCCTGCCATGTTTCCATACCATCATCCAGGGTCAATCACTGACTTCCGGATAATGAAACGCCCGCAGCCGGTCGGCGCTGGCTTTGGTGACGCTCAGAGAGTGCTCCGCCCGAATTGAGTTGATGGCGTCAAAAGCTGCCCGGGAAATCTCTCTGGTTTCGGCGGTTGGCGTTGTGGTTTTTTGCGTCTGCATGTACATGACTTCCCGGTGACCCAGTTTTGCGTAGGCAATACGCCGTGTCAACGTGGGGTCGTCCATCACCTTCGAGGCGATCCCCTCAAGCTGCGCGAGCCCATCCAGAAGAATGTCCATCGGAATATCCTGGTGATTGACCGGCGTCCACCCCTCCGTTTTCCATGCGTCACTCTCGCGAATCGCTTCTTCCATCAACATTGTATAGTCGTACATCTCGTCCGCCACCGGTCCATAGTAGTGATCGCACAGGTCCCGGATGATCTCCACATAATCCACATCCACATCCCAGAGCGTTTCCGCCATGACGTGAAAGAGAAGAAAAGAAACCTGCTTGCTCGGCTCCGTTTCCCCGAACCAGGCCCGCACCCCGTAGAGGCGGGAAAGGTTTCTCACGATGTCGCTCGTGCTGTAGAACCAGAACAGCGCGGTGTCGGGATGCGCGTAATCCATATAATTATAGTAGGTTAGAGACGCGCCCGCCTCCTTCCAACGACTCAACTGCCTGTGCCAATGGTCCCATATCGGATTTTCCTCCGTCATGCTGACGCCCAGGGGCCCGCGGCCGCGGCCTCCGGAAAGGTTGGCGTATTGCACCAGCACATTCTCGTGAAGCATGTTCTTTTCGGGTGGTTCCAAGGTATAGCTGTACGCTTGCACGAGAATTCTCTTGTCGGGATGGACCTCCGCCACTCGTCGCGCGACCTCGTTGGCGTAGTTCACCGCGCGATCCGTCATGCGTTCGACATGGCCCTTGCTCGCATGGTTCGACCAGTCGATACCCGGCGGATCGAGCGCCTTGCAGTCATCGCACTCACACCAGAGGCTCGGCCCGTCCATCGGGATCAACGGAAAGGATCGATCCTGCGGATTCCGTTCAAAGTAATCGAGAATGAGCTGCACGGTATAATCCCGCAGGCCTTTGCTTGACACGCAGAGCTGGTTTGGAAAGTAGGGAGGAAGATGACACATGGGCTTCCGCTCGCCTTCTACCAGCGGATACCACTCCGGGTGATCGTCAAAGTACTTCGTGTGCGGGGCGACGCTGTCGTTGTAGGAATGATTCCCCAGCTGCGGCCAGCCATATCCGCGGTGCGCGCCGAAATTGTACGCTCTAATGCCTGCAAAAAAAAATCCGTTCAATCGGTTCCGCATCGCCCAGTCGAAATACTCGTCCACGTTCGTCGCGTTCCATCCGCGTTCCCCATCCGGTCGAAGGAAATAATCCTGCGCCAGCGCCTGGACGCCGCGAATATCGTAGTCGGGAATCTCGAGCCGGTTTTCTACCGGCCGCAGCGCTTTTCGTTCTGGAATCACCTCCCCTTCGGCCCCCGGCGTCACCCACCGGCAACCCTGCTGTTTAAGAAAATCATAAACGGCGTACAAAGTGGCCTGGCCACTGTTTCCGACGAGATGAATCTTGGCGCCGCGCTGCTGGACCAGGTACGAATCCGAAGGCTGATTCTTGAGCCGGCGGCGCTGACCGGACGACGCGGCGCGCCCGATTCGAAGAAACCGCCCCTTGTGAACCGGATCGCGGCCCTTCAGTCCCGGTACGCGTCCCGTCATTCTGAATATGTGGCGTTGCAGTTCGTAGCAGGCGTACTGCTCCGCCCGGGTCGCATCGGCGGAAAGCACGATCCCCCCGAGCTGCGACCCGTCGTCGAACGGAACGGGAGAAGAAATTAAAGACGCCGCTTCCATCACGACGTTTCGAAATTCCATGTTCTGCCCCGCGGACGCGTCGCTGCAAAGACGGATCTCCGCATCACCGCCGGGAACCGTGACCGAAATCTCAATGGACCGCCAGATCTTGCCTGCCTGCACCGCGCCGCTGGAAGACTTCCCCGCGGACGATACAAACACCAATTCCGCGGTCGCTTCCGGGGAACCCCGAATCTCCGCGCGTAACCGGTAGTCGCCGGACAGGGGCGAAAGTTTCTGCACGAAGCAGCCGCGACCCGCCTCTTTCGTGTCTATGACTACCGGGGAAGGCAGATTGAATTTGAAAAAGATGTGATACGGGAGCGGTAAATCAGGCAGGTTCCCCTCCGCTTTCCTGAATGCATGGACTCCGCTTACCGTCTCCGGGGTCCAACCGGCGGGAAGCGTACGATCCTTGAACAAGGCGTATTTCACCGGATCCCCCGTCTCCAGATATATTTCGACTTCGTCTCCCGTGAGCGAAAACGTGGAGAAGTCGCCGTTGTACACCGGCCACTTGGAAATGGTTTCGGCAGCGACCGGAAACGCGATCAGGCAAAAAGCGGAGAGAAACACGAGAGGTAGAATAAGGCGTTTCATGTAATCCATGGATGGTCTAACCAATTCGCACCACCTTCCCGGACTCGATCGAATCGTAGGCCGCGACCGCGATCTGTACCGCGGCTCGTCCATCCCGGCCGGTGATCTCCGGTTCGTGATCGTTTAGCACGGCATGAACCCAGGCGGCCAACTCCTGTACGACCGAACTGCCGGAGCTCTCCACCTGTCGCGTCTCCAACTCACCGTCAAAACGTTTCACCTGCACGGTTGGGTTTTCCATGGACAAGAAGGGAAAATCGATCATGCCTTCTGTACCGTCGATCCGGCCGCTGTATCGCCCATGGGCGGTGGCAATACAGGATTGAAGACATCCCGTTGCGCCGTTCTTGAAGTGAAGCGTTACCACTGTGACATCGGGATAGTCCACGTTATTATTCACGTAAATCCCCCCCGCCGCGTAAACCGATTCCACCTCGCCGCAGACGTGCCGCATGAAATCGATTTCGTGTGAATTTATCTCCATCAACACGCCGCCGCTTTTCTCGCGGCTCAGCCGCCAGTCCTTTTCCCAGACGCCCCCCCACGGACCGGCCAGGCGATCCACGTACATGTGTATGGGCTCGCCGATCTCCCCCGCGTTCACCAATTTTCTCACCGTGCTGTGGATGGGGTGGTACCGGCACACCAGCCCAACCATCAGTTTGATCCCGGCACGCTCCGCGGCCGCAATAACGGCGTCACAATCATCAATGGTTGTCGCCAGGGGCTTTTCGACAAACACGTCCTTTCCTGCTTCCGATGCCGCAATACAAAGCTCCCGATGCAGGAACGGCGGCGAGGCAATGATGACTCCCCGAACATCCTCGCGGGCAAGCAGTCCTCCCAGGTCGGATTCCACTGCCGCGCCGTGCTTCTCCGCGAGCGCCTTGGAAGCCCCGGCATCCGGGTCGAAAACGGCGACCAGTTTCGCCGCGTCCACTTCCGCCAGCCCGGCCGACAGGCTACCGCCCATCACTCCACATCCGATCAGTCCCACGTTCATCATATTAATCTCCTTTCCTCTCCCAAACCTCCGATACCTTGCCTAATCCGCAACCCGTTGACAAACTGGATTCTCGATGGACTTGCCACCAGGGTCTCCCAACTCATTGACAATCAGGGCGGGGATTCCTACGGTGCCCGCCCTGAGAATACGCTCAGGAATACGCGGACAGACAGGAGACCCGGAATGTCGATTTTTAGAGTAATACACGGAATTTCCCGCCTTGACTGCCTGTCATTCATTCTCGAGGAGGACATGGCCGAACGGGACAACACCGGGTGGCGGATGGAGCAGGCTGTCCGGGACCCCGCCAACCCGATGATCGAGCCTCATTATCCCTGGGACAGCGGGTGCCCTTTTGCCCACGGCACCTTCCTCATCGATCCGATCGACGGGTTGTGGAAGGGCTGGTACATCTCCGGGCCCGCGGGCAAAGCGGACTTCGAGAACTACCGGATCCTCACCTACGCGACCTCCGAAGACGGCGTGAACTGGACAAGGCCGGAATTGGATCTCTGCCCGCGACCGGGCCACCCCAAAACGAACATTCTCTTCGATTTCGACTCCGGCGGGAGCTCCATGTACGCGTCCGTCATCGTTCATCCGGACGCGGAGCCGGATCGCCGATACGAAATGTTCTGCATGCGAGGTCCCGACCGCTCCGGTGAAGAGTCGCCCCGCTTCGTCCGCGGCATCGAACGGAAACCCGGGCAGGAGTTCCATCCGTTTGCGACATACCGGTATTTTTCAAATGATGGAATCCACTGGAAAGCACACGAGGGCCCCCTGCTCGAGCCGCAAACCGTCGGCATGAAAATGACGATGCCGTACGCCTCGCCACAAGGGGGCGCCGACCAGGCGTCGTATTATTCAAACCGAAAACTTGGAATGGACGATGACGGCTACACGCTGTACCAGAAAGTCGGCGAACCCATGCATCCCGGCGGCTTGGTTTCCCACGACTGCTTCCCTTGGGGACGGCGCGTGATCGCTCGACGAACCAGCCCCGATGGCTCGAACTGGTCGACACCCGAAGTCATCATCCAGCCCGATTGGCGCGATCCGCATGACCAGCAGTTCATGGAAGTCACGCCGCACAAAGTACGCGGCGGGATCCTGGGCCTGCTGTGCTGTTACAATGTGCGCGAACATACGATCGATTTTCAATTGGCCGGCAGTGAAGACGGGCGACTGTGGTCGCGCCCCTCGCGCCAACCGACGCTGCCGGTATCGCCCCTGGGCGATTACGGGGGCGGTATGCTGTGGCCCACACACGAGTTCATCGAGCATGATGGGCGGCTATACATGTACTACGCCGGGCTGGAGGGGCTTCACGGCGACACGTCATTCGGCATCGGACCGAATCTCTGGAATTTCTACGGGGCAATGTGCCGCGCCAGCTGGGAGGTCGACCGCTACTGGTCTGTCGTCAGTGGTATCGGCAGCGTGTATGAAGCCAGCTTTAGATCGCACGCCGCGCCCGCGGGAGGGAAAAAGCTGATCCTGAACGCCGCAACCTCAACCGTTTCGGAGGGCGAGCTATCCGTCGAGCTGACCGATCCGGAAGGGAAACCCATTGAAGGGTTCACACGCGACGATTATCAGCCATGGCACGGGGACTCCAAGGCGCAACAGGCGCGCTGGACCGGCGGTGATGTCTGCCCGCGCGATGATGCCGCCGCCCGCTTCTTCATTCGTCGCGCTCGCCTCTACGGCTTTGCATGGGAATAGCGGCTGCCCAGATTTCAGAAATGCGCATCTGACGGCAACTGAAAGGATATCGAATGAATCTCTCCGTCATGCTGTTTCCGTTCCACGCCCGGTTATCAGACGGCACCCTCACGTCGGCCCGCATGATCAAGATCCTTCGCGGCGAAAGAATTACCGCCATAGAGCCGATGATGAGCTGGATAGAAGCCGATCCCGCGAAGTGGTCTGAGTTCGATCGCGCGGCACGCGACGGGGGCATGACCTACTGCTGTTACGACATCGGAGTGAATCTAGTCGGTGAGAATGAGAAGGACCGCACCACAGCCGTTGACCTCGTAGAGCGAGGCGTCGACTTCTGCCGGAACGAGCTGGACTGCCCCATCGTAATGCTGGCCGGAAGCAACGCTGCGGAGAACATGACAAACGATGAAGGACGAAAATTCTATGGAGAAACGCTTGCCAGGTGCTATGAGCGAACGCGCGGATCAGGGGTAACGCTTACCATCGAAAATTTCGGAGTCTACCCGAATTTTACCGCCGGGGCCGCCCACAACCTGGAAGTGCTGGAAACGGCGAATTACCCCGAAATAATGTTCGCCTTCGACAACGGAAACTTCCTGCTCGGCGACGATGAACCCACGCATGCGTACGGGCTGCTACAGGACCGAACAGTTCACCTGCACATCAAGGACTTTTCGCTCACGGACCCGGATGACAAGCGCTCCCTCCCCTCTCCAAGCGGCAAACGATATGTGGCCTGCCCCCTCGGCAACGGAGATGGCGAAGTCGCCGAGATTCTGGATCTCTTCAGCAAGAGCCAATACAATAGCTGGGTTTCACTTGAGGTCCACGGATCCGACGACCCACTCGCCGCAGCGGTTCACGGCGCCAGGTTCGTATGGAACGAAGAGGACTCTCGGGAATACGGCTCTGCCCAGAATTAGACCTCGTCAAACGACGAACCGAAGTCGTTCTTCGCTACTGCTCCACGACAACCAACGCATACCCGCTCACCACCGGGATCGTGACCGAAACATAGCCGTCCTGCACCACGTGGGGCAACGGATCTTCCGATGGCGCAAGATAAACACGCGCCGGCGGGGCATCGTCGGCGCGGAGAGATATCTCGACGTCTCGCAGCTCGATCGGCTCTTCAATCATCTCGATGCTGGGGCCGCGGCGTTCCGGGACATAGGAGAGCACATGCACCATGCGTCGATTCCGCTGCCCGGTTACAGTAACTCGGGCAAACGAGGGCAGATTTCGGGCGCGCACGATGGGATTCGGCAGCAGCGACTTGATAAGATTCGCCACGATCTGGCGCAGTGGAACCGGCGCATCGTCATGGTACGCCCTGAATACGGCGTGGCTGATGTGCGCGACGTTCCCGTTGCGAGTAACCGCCGGATGATTCGTTTCGCGGTCCGGCGGAAGATACAAATGTCCGTGCTCCCCGTCCCAGTGGCGGTTGAAGTAGGGTCGCACGAGAGTCGCAAGGACCTCGGTACCCGTCTGAGCTTCGTTGCGGGTCCCCTGACAGTAGAAGTTGTGGGGCATGTCGGGAATGCCGTCCCTCAGCGGCTCACGGACCGAATAGTATGCAGGGTCGTCCGTGTGATCACCTCCGAATACCAGTCCCCATTCCGAAAATACGTACGCCTCCCGCTCCCGGTCCAGTCCCGACCATCCGCTGGAAAGGATGGAGCCTCCCGCATCAAGGTGCGCTCGAATCTTTTTCGCCGCCGATTCATCCAACAACACCTCATCGGGCAGGACCAGCAGTTGATATCCGTCCCAGGCGCGCTTGGATGAAACGATGTCGAACTGGAGCTTCAGCTCACAAAGCATTCGAGCAGCGCCTTTCACGGTCCGGTCCGCAAGCGCCTCGAGCTCCGGATCGATGCCGTTGGGCGGATCAATCGGCATGACGACCGCAACCTCCCCGATGGGATCCGCTCCCACCGTCCAGGGATCCAGCTTTTGCAGGCGTCCGTAGATCGGCTCGATCAGATCGAATACTGCATCGTTTATGTCACCCCTGGGATGAAGATGACCCCCAATTGTCGGGCGCATGCCGTTCGCGATGCCTTGCAGGCAGTCAAATTCGAGACTGGCCTCCGTTCTGATCCCGCCGAAGTCGCCCCAGGATCGGTGAAACCTGCCGGTCATGTTCAGGACCGGTTTGCCGAGGGTTCGCAAGTAGCGCGATACCGCAGGAAACGATTCGTACCCCCATCCACCCGTAGGCAGACATTCAAACTCGTAGTAGCTGCAATACGGCTCCTGATCCTCGTAAGGAATGCCGTTGAAATAGAGCAGGAGTTCCGGCTTCAGAGCCAGGGCCGCCTCCGCGATGCGTCGCGTCATTCGGACCCGGCTGAAATGAGCAAACTCCCTGACGCGTACGGGGTCCTCCCAATCGATTCCGCGCTCCTTCATTTCGCGAATACATTCAACACCCACGCAGGGACATAGATTCATGCAATCCAGAAACAATCCGGCAACGGGGTATCCGGAAACCAGTTCCCGCACCAACTCGAGGAGGTGATCTCCATACGGCGAGTTGTAGCACATCATTCGAAAAAAATGATCGAGCGTATCGGGCCGATGTGTGTAGCCCTCCGGCGTCAGCACCGTCCAATCGCGGTGCAGGAGGCCTTCCTCATGGCTGAGTCCCGCATTCACATATGCGCTGAAGGTAATACTCTTCGCCCGGCACGATTCCGCCAGGCGCCCGATCAGGTCGTACTGCAGGGATGGGTGGCGAATGCCTACCGTGGTATTGAAGTACGCCATCCCAAGGTTGCACCGGGCGGCAAAGACAAGGTAGTCCACCCCACAGGCCGCAATCCGGTCCGTAAATCGTTCGACATCGAAATTTGCGCCGACATCGGGAATTGCGGGCATGGTGTGAAAGTCATAAAAAAGTGCCCATTGTGGATCCTCGCTCACTGTCTTCTCCGATATTAGGTGCTTTTTCGTGAGGACATCTCGATTCCTGCGGCTTCAATCTTGTCTCGATACTAGATCGACGAGCATCCGAGCGGTACATATTCCCGAACTGGGCCTCCGTCGTCCACATGGAACCGCCGCGAAATTTGCCGGTTGGTCAAGCACTTTGAAATTGCTACAATGTTCGTAATCTTCAATTAAAATCTACATCGGTCAAGCTGTCGACACGCTGAAACCCTGAGAACCTCCCATGAGTAAACTTCGCGTCGGAATGTGGGGCACGACTGCGTTCAGGCCCAGCATCATCTGGGACTTTCTGAAATTCCTGCTGGGCGAAGGCGGTTCAGTGCTGCCGTGGCACGTGCAGAGCGTGTCGCTCCCGACGGGGCGGCCGGATGATGATGTCGCGATTCAGGATATCGTTGTGCTGAGCCCACCGTGGATCGGTAATATGGGTGTGCACGGAGCCGCCACCGACGTAAGTTGCGCCGCCGGATGCAGCAGTGGCGGGCAAATTCCACAAAAAATCGAACATCTGGAAGGCGTGATCTATGAATTCGACGGCTGGACTGCCGGGCACGTCACCGCCGGCGGATTGAGCCAATGGGGCGTCGGCATGCGTGTCGAGAGTGAGATTCACGCCGCTTGCTGTCGATTCGACCTCGATCAATTTGGCCTGATGTGTCGCGACATCGCCGACATGGCAGTGAACAGCACCGTCCCGGACCGGGCACAGACACTGACAATCTGCCCGAGCGTTCTAACCGTATGGGCGATCGCTTACCACAATCTCGGCCAGCCAGCTTCCACCCACGAACTCAGCGGCCCCCTCGCGCATCCACACCCCTGTCCGCCACGAGCCCCTCTACCGAAGTCCTAGAATTCGCGAAATCTTCCCGCCTTCATATGCTCCCATTGCACGATTCCTGCTCTCTACGTATAGGCAACGCCTGAGATGACGAACCACAGCCAGCCGGACAACCAGAAGGAGTTGGAACGTGCGCGGATAGCGCTAAGCCGGCTCAATCCACGTGGATCTCAGGGCCGGAGAATTCTTATCACCGGTGGACTGGGTTTCACCGGGTCCACCTTGGTGGAAACGTATCTTCAGGCGCTCCCGGATGCGGAGCTTTTCGTAACAGATTTTCCGAGAAAAGGCTGGGAAGACGCCTGGAAAGGTGAACCCAATATCAGGTTTTTCCCTGTCGATTTTTTTGCCTCCCGAAGCGTTCCGGACCTGGTGGCCCATCTATCAACCTGCGGCGGCCTGACGGATGCGGTCATTATCCACGGGGGAGGAGGAAGGCCGGAGTGGGAACTCCCAGGAAGGGCTGGCGAATTAAACGACGAAGATACTCGCAGGCTCAATTTTACAAGCGTTTACGAGCTTTTTCGGTCACTGCTGCAAACCGGAATTCTGAAAGGTTCACAAGAGAATCCGGTCACTGCGACAGTGATAACATCTTTGAGCCGGTTCCCGGCATGGCAGCACCCCTCCGGCCATGGTTCAGCCTACGGAAAAGCAAAGAACGACCTGTATCACGTGATGCTATTTCTCGCATCACAGTGGGAACTCGAACACCACGTCCGCATCCATATGGTTTGTCCAGGTACGATCTTAGACACGATTCCCGAAGATCAATTCAAGCATTTCTGGAGCCGCACACAGACACGTCACAACTTCGCCCTCTCACAAGACATCGCCAATGCGATCCTCTCCGGCACAGAACTTGGCAGTAAATTGGTCGGCGTTGAAGCGATCGTAGATGGGGGACAGCGATTCCTCCCTCTCATGCGGGAAGACGACCATCCGAATCGCGCCAAGCCGGATCTTGAGCTCAAGAATCGCATCGACTACGGACGGACTCTTGTGGAAAAACTGGAGGCGGAACTCTCGGAGAATCCCCAGAACACGACAAGTAAATCTTAGCCCGCATGTCTCACACTTTTCCGTCGCGAGGGCGTGGAGGTTGCGGATTAGTCAATGGCCCAGCATCGGTCGGAGAACATCTGCGACGAGCATGGCAACTCGCTCGCTGCCTGCGTCGGTCATGTGGACCCGATCCGGGCTGAAATAGACGCCTTGAATCGGCGCATCAGGATCGCCCAACTCAGGATCGGCGCCCACGTCAATAAACGCATCGGCAAACTCGCGCCAGTGGGTCCTTATGAGCTTGTTTACAGTCTGACGATCGCGCTCGTAGGTCAGCGGCGTAGTTGCTTCGCGCCCCGGCAAAATGGATAACGTCACTACCGTAAATCCAGTGCGCTGCCTGTCGACTCCATATTGCCGAATTCGTTCAAAGGTCTGTTCTGCATTGAACCCCTCGTACAAGTCGTGCACACCTTCCCAGTAAAGAAGCAGATTGATTCGTCCGGGGCAGTAGAGGGGATCAACCGTGGTCGGAGCACGAACGCGCATCTCAACCATCCCGTGCCCGGAGTGAGCGACATCGATCAATTCCAGGTGAGGTGGATTATCGAGTTCACGGAGCACGTTCACCGGCATCGCCACCGCACCGTGCCGCGATTGCGTGTGGGAATTCCCATCGACAATAAATATACCACCCGGATCGGAAACGCGATCGCGGGAAGCGCCCTCCGCAGCCGACGGAGACTGATGTCCGCACCCCGCGGATAGGAAAAACAAGGCTGGCATAACAAGAATCCCCATAGACAGGCTTTCATAAAGTGAGCGACCTACTAAGATACTCCCGTTCGGCGAGCATTTCCTGATGGCGTTCATTGTATAGTTCAGGGTCGTCTAAAAATCGCTCTTTTTAAAAACTCAACCTTCTGAACTCTGTATTACCTGCATCCTCAGATCCCGCATTGTGCAAAGCCCACCCCAGTCGCCATATTTCATTGCCCGGGCTCCCGTCTTGCGCTTGAGCCCGAACTGATCACGGTTCTTCGCGAAAACCTCCTCCACAAAGCTGCGAGTGCCCAGGACCACTCCGTCGCTCAGGTACCTCACCCGGCACTGCAGGAGTTCCTGTTTGCTCAACC
>CAUZEO010000003.1:0-61620 GCA_963578625.1 Kiritimatiellia bacterium
CGGAACTTCGAGCGTGCGATAGACGCCCATCAAGTCCATGGTTTCCGCACTGGAGCAAGTCACCGGAATCTTCCAGTCTTCTTCACCTTCCACCGTCCATGCCACCAGCATCTGTCTCGCATCCCGGGTCCCGGATCCCGAATCGCGCTCGTCAAACAGATACGCCCGCACGTTCTCCGGAGTGTGCATTGATTTCAACCACGTCACGCCGGTCAAGCGCTCCGCGATAGAATGCATGGACGCGGCCAGGGGCTTCGGCTGATTCAGGGCAGTGAAAGCGCCCCAGTGGTGGTTCTCCACCTGTGCGTCTTTGATATAGTGGTAGTGAAACCGCTGGAAATTCTTCATGGTCTTGTATTCCACCGCCGCACGCGCCAGGTAATTGGCCTGCTCCCGGATCGTGAACCCCCACGACACGCCCGGGGTGGAGTCCATACCGATCTCGCTGGCCCAGATCGGTCTCGGTTCGCCCCCGTTGTACCGGCGGATCATGTCGTCGAGCCGCAACATGTTCATCAGGTTCCCCATCCCGTGTACGCGCTCGGGCTTCTTGCTTCCGTGACGCGCGCCCGTGTAGGGATGAACACCGACTCCGTAGACATAGTCCAGGGCGCCGCGCCCCCACACGTACTTCTGCCGTCCCCAGTCAAACTTCGAGGTGTTGAGCCCCATGATCTTCGCGTCGGGGTCTCCTTTCAAAATGCCCCGGTGTGCATACTTCAAAACCTGAACGCACCGTTCGAAGGACGTGCCCGTGTTGTTCGGCTCGCTGAGGATTTTGTAGTAGAGCGGGAGCCCCTTGTGTTTCGCCGCGAAGACCGCAAACGCATCGGCCCACTCCTCCGCCGCCGCTTCCATCTCTTCGTCCGGCAGGTAAGACCAGGGGGGCGCGTGATAAAACACCACGCCGGTTCGATTGGCGGTGCCGAGGATCCGTCGGTTTTCGTCCGAGATCTCCCACGCCCGAAGTTGCTCGGGGGTGGCGTGTCGCAGATCTCCGGTTTCTGGGCCGACGTACGCCTCGGTCACGCCGATCTTCTTGCCGAGCCGGTCGAAGCTCCCATAAATGCCGACCGGGTTGTCGGGGGAAAAGATCCGATCCGGCAGTGCGCGAAGGACCGCGACGGGCTCGACCGCCGTGGTCACCGTCTTCTCGTCGATGCCGAGAAGAAACCGGGCCTTGAACCAGCCGCTGGGCAGCGGATCGTCGACACGGATCGCGGCCACGGAGGCGTCCCCCGGCCCGGCAGAAAGCTTCGTATCGCCGCGCCGAACGACGGTTCCCCAGAAGTCCTCCACCGTGTAGTCGATTGAAAAGTCGCGCTTCGTATCGCCGCCGTTGGCAACGCGGACGCGGAACTCGGCGTACTCGCCGAGCTCCATAACGCCGTCTTCCGCCGTACTCTCCACATGGAACACGTAGGGGAAATCGCGGTTCAATCGGGACGTGACGTGCACGTCATCGATATAGATGCGAACGGGGGTATTCGGCGGCGGCCGCAGCCACCAGGACAACAACATGCCGCCTTCGCTGCCCGCGTGCCGGATCACGTGCGGTTTCGCCGGCGGATAGAAACCGGTCGACTGCTTCGTCAGGTCCAGCTCGAGCTGCTTCCACCCGGCCCAGTCGATCCTTCCCATATCGTAGTTGACGTTGCTGTTGGGAGTAAGGAATTGAATATGAAACTCCGCCCCGGATCCATCGCCGTGAACCCAGAGGCTCAACCTGCGCGGCAGGCCGGGCAACTCGGGCTTGCGCTGGAAGTGACAGAATCGCCACCGGCTCTCCGGCATAGGCTCGAGAACGAGCTCGGCCGCGTTCGGCGGCGAGCGTACCTCCGCATCGGTAATGGTGTATGTCGCGTCCTCGTACATCTGTTCCCGCTGGGTGGCCGGTTTCAAGCCGTGGTCCCAGTCGAGCAGGGGAATCGTGGCCTCGATGGAGTTCTCCTCGGAGAACTCGGCCGCCGCATCGTAGACCACCACTTCGTCCACCAGGCAGGTTCCGCCGTGTCCTTGGTGGATCCCGAGCTGCAGACGGTCGAACTCCCCGAGCTTCTCGTTCACCAGGATCAATTGGCCGTCGACGTAAAGCCGGGTGATCGCCCCGCTGAAGTCGTAGGTGAAGGTATGCCAGCCGTCGGTCACCTTCACCCCGCTCTCGATCCACTGCCCGCCCCCCATCTCGCCCTCGGCAAGAGCCATGAACCGGTCCGAACGGCTTACCCCCAGCGCAAGCGTTTCGTCGCCCAGGCCCACGGCAAACATGCGGGTGGTTACCAGCGGCGAGGGAAACGTTGCCTGGAATTCAACGATGCCCTTGATCTTCCGGGTCAACGACAGCGCGATCATCCCCTGCTTCCCCGAAAGGAGGAGAACATTGTTCCCCTGGTAGGCGTCGTCGCGACGAACCAGTTTCGGGGTTTCCTCCTCCGTTTCCCCTTCCTCCGTGACTTCCCATTCGTAGATGTCGGCTTCAAAGTCCTCCGTGAAGAGCGCCTTCTTGCCGCGGGTCAACTCGGAGCCGTGGGCGGAGAAGAAAGACACAAGAAGCAACAACAGGCTTAACCTCACTCCCACCCCTCCCGATATTTCTCCACAAACACCCCATGGAACCGACGTGTCTCCTCCGAGACGCCCACCAGATATCCGTCGTTCAGAAACCATGGCTGCCGATTAAAGATGTCGTGCTTCACGGGAGTGGATATTCCCTCGTACGTCAGCATCAGGGTCCGGCGCAGCTTGTCGGTGTGATACCGTCCGCGATGAATCGCACAGGGATTGAATGCCACCGCGTCGCCCACCGCGAGATCGGCTCGAAGAGCACCCGGCATGTCGTTGGACTTATTGTGAGCCTTGTTGTCCTTCAATCGAATCGCCCATTCTTCGGGCGTGTCCCACCGGAGGTGGGATCCGGGCACGACTTCGGCGTCTGCGCTGGGCACGAGGGCGATCTGCAGCTGAATGCAATTCTGGAACGCATCGCCGGCCAGCCGGGCTCTCTCGTCTTCTTCATCATAGTCCTGCACAAATTGTGTATCCCGGTGCCAGTGCCCGTCCCGGTGGTCTTCGAGCGGGTTCATGAAAAGGCTGAAAAGGCGGTACACCGGTTCTTCACGAAGAACCTGCCGCGCGAAGTCGAGGACCCGCGGATCGGCGGCGATCTCCAGGAGCATGGGCAGCCACTCCGGGTGATCCGTGAAATATCCGGGATGATTGAGATGGCGCATCACGTGGTCAAACTCGCCGGGTCCCGGTTCCGCGCGTCGGTACCACTGCTGGAGTATGTCCTCACAGACGAGAAGAAGCTGTTTGGCCTCGTCCTTCCCGATCAGCTCACGCACCAGCGCGTCGCCCTGCGTCGCCCACCGATTCGCCAGGTTCCCCAATGTGTCCTTCTCCGTAACCACGCATTCTCCTTGATGCAGTGCGAATGCGGTCGACTACACATCCGCTGGATCTATCTGAAACCCGACGAAGACCTTAGTTCAATCACGAAATTGGCACAAGCGTTTGTGCGGGCGAGGGGCTGGCCTGTCGGTGTCAGGCCCGTTGGACCCGCAGATTCTGCTAAAGACCCTAAAAAAACAAGCTTGTGCATCGGCACCCCATCGTGTACCGGATCGATCGTCATGCCATCCAACTCATCAATCGAAATCAGTCTCGCTCTTCTCGCAATCGGTTCATTCCTCGTGCTCCAAGTGGAAGCCGGGCTCCCGCCCGGCGTACCGGGCCCCGGCGACGTCGTTTGGGAAGAAGACTTCTCCGACCCCGACCTCGGGCCCTGGTCGGTGAACTACCACGCCCCGCCCGGTGGGACGAAGGGCAAGCCGGCCATCTCCGTCAAGGACGGCAATCTGCTCTATACCACGACGTTCCTGGCCGCGCCGGACGTGCGCGGGTACGCCAGCGCATCGCACCACTTCAAGAACGGCGGCGCCGGGTTCAAGCTGGCCGACGCGCCGGTCCTCGAAATCCGGCTGCGCCCGCTGATGGATGCCGGACACGGCGAGGAAATGTCGCTGACCATCGTTCTGAACTACAAAACGTACGCCGGCGATTCGATGTGGACCATCGTCAAAGCGTGGGAGCGGACGGCGAAGGCGGACGATTGGGTGATTGTGCGCAAGAATCTGTATGATCATCCGACCGCCTCCGGACCGGCCGGCAAGGAAGTGCTGATCGACATCAACTTTTTCCTGCAAAGCGAGGTGCCCGGCGAACCCTCGGCCGCGCTGGAAATCGACTGGATGCGGCTACGGCGCATGACCGAGGAGCAGCAGACCCGTTTCTCGGTATTCGACGACCTGCTGACCCGATTCGAGATGCAGCCGGCGCCCAAGACCGAAGGGTTCTTCGGCCTCGGATTCTATGGCCTCTCCTGCCCGCGCTGGGGTGGAAGCTGGCCGGCGACACTGGACCGGATCGCGCGGGACTGGGTGAATTTCGTGGGCGCGGCCAGCGGCCGTTTTTACCAGAGCGTCTGGAACGACCACCGGTCGGTCGTACCCGGATCCGAAGAAGAGGAACTGCCCGAGGGCGATGAAGGGCGCGCAACCGTCTACGTGAAAACGCACCAATACCTGGCCCCCATGCTGCGCGAGTACGGCATGAATTACATCGGCAGCCTGGTCGGGTTCGCGGGCGGCGTGGAGGACATAGCGCTGACGGACCGGGACCGCGACCAGTTGAATCGATGGGCGGACGAAATCGCCGTGCTGCGCGACGAACCGAATCTCCTCGGATGGTTCTGCCGCGACGAGGCCAGGCCGGACTACCTGGTGAACTACCTGGTCACCAAGGCCATGATAGAAACCCGCGTACCCGACAAACCGGCGATGGTGCTGCTCAACAGCACGGAGTTTCTCCGGGTCTACAATGACAGCCACCAGGTCATCTTTACCGACCGGTACCCCATCCTGCGTCCGACGCGGGACGATCCCTGGAAGATCCTCCGGTGGATGACGGAGATCGATGCGTACACCGGCGGCAAGCCGCACTGGTTTACGCTCGAGGCGTTCCGCATTCGCAAGGAGCCCTGGCATGCCCGGCCCAGCGAGATCGACCTGCGGATGATGAGCTGGCTGTCCATCGCGGGCGGTGCGAAGGTCAACTGCTACTTTCTCCTCAGCGGAGGTCCCTGGTGGGAGGACTATTACATCCGGAAGAAAAAACGAGGGAACCCCTTCCGGTGCATGCTGGATTGCTACGGAAATGAGACGCCACACTACCGTGCCTTCCGGGAACACGCGGCCAAGGTCGGGCCGCTGGGTCCGCTGCTGGCCCGGGCCCGGCTGAACCATCGGCCCTCGGTCACCGCCGTGGCGCCGGACATGGTCCAGAACGGCGTGGGGCCGGAGGCGACACAGACCATTCCGGCGGTTCACGTGTCCACCCTCGAGCCGGATCGGATCGACGGCCGGATCCTGATCGCCGTCAACATGGACCGCGACAGGCCGCAGCCGCTGAAGATCAAGGTTCCCGACTTGGGCAACGACCGCTGTTATGACCTGGTGAGCCTGACGGAAGTGCCCGTAAGTGAGTCAGGACTGTTCGAGCCCTTCACCCTTCGCCCGGGCGACGGGCATCCGTTCATCCTGTGCAGCCCTGAAACGTTCAAAGAGGTGAAGTCGCTGGTAACCGAAGCACACACGCAACAGGTGCTTCGCGTGGCGAGGCTGGATTTGAAGAAGGCGCTCGCGTGGAAGATCGACGTTTCAAGTGAGGTGGATGCGGCCCAAGCATTGGAATCCGACACGAAGTACCGGGGTTGTAGAGACGCTCTGGCCGCTTGCCGCAAGATTCTCGGCAGGCTGGAAACGATGATGAACATCGCCGCGCACGGCGACGATGCCATGGAGAGCCCGGCCTTGGACGACGCGGCGACGAAGCTCCTGGCGGCCAGCGAGACGTATGACCAATGCGCGAAGGACTTTTATGAAGGGAAGAAGGATGGACTGCTGCAGAGGTTGAAAGAGCTGCGCACAACCATCACCGCCCTGGAGCCGGCGGTCAGCAAGGCAACCGGCGCCAAACCTGGTTCGTGGCCGTTTCCGGAACGGCCGTGGGCATCATCGAACTGACTTACTTCACCACCCGGTAATTCTTGGTCGGCGACGTACCTGACGGGTCGAACAGCGTCTGCGGTCCGCCGTCTCCGATGGCAATGGCGCCGGTATCGGAGAAGTTGGACGACACCAGGTCCGGCGTGCTCTGCAAACGGTGCTCAACGCCCGCTTCGCTCGAGTAACTGACGCCCGAGGTGTCCGCCACCACGACATTCGTGGAGGTCACCACGACATTCGTGGAGGTCACCACGGTATCGGACGGAGGCTGGACAAAGCCATCAATGTACCATTCCGCAAAATTCCCCGATGAAAAAGCGGCGGATCCAATCTGCCGATCACTGTCCGCGGCCGAGGATATGTTCGAATCACTGAAGGTCTCCTGACCGGTAGCCTGGTTCCAGATCGTGAATTCCCATGTGTCGTTGCCGTGGCCGGAAACCACGGTGTACTTCAGCTCTACCGAATGCCAGGCGTCCGGTGTGAATGCATTCGCCACATCGCCCGCCTGACTGAGACTGTCCCCGTAAGTCAGTCTGCCGTTCTCGAAGAAATCCAGATACGCAAGGTCGAATCCGGAACCGGTGGTGCCGAGCTTCAATGCGTGAAGCACGGATTCGTCCGTTCCGCCGCCCTGAGAGTCGACATAGACACTGAACTGGGACGTGACAACGCCATCCGACGTTGGTGTGATGGTGTTCTGTAAATCCAACACCAAATACACCCGATGGCCAGAACCCTGGGTCCCGTTTTGCATTCCATAGACATACTGGCCTCCCTGGGCCGCCCCCGGACTGGCATTGGTGACGACTTCGCCGGTTGCACCCCCGCCGCCATCGGTGATGGTGGCAAGCCAGCTACCGGGTCCGGGATTCAACGTCGGCAGGGCCCCGGCACCATTGGAAATAGCGCCCAGGGGCTGATTGTCGAAGTTGTCGTTCCCAGTGTTTAAAAAGGTCGTGTGATGAACTGTGGCGGCGTGGACTGAGGCGACGAGCCCCAGCGTCAGCACCGACGAAACGACCGCTCGAAGCGGGTGGATTGTCATGGTGGATAGTTCTCCGACTTGTTCAATCTGCCTCTGCGTACGGCGGGTCGACGTACGGGCCGACCCACCGGTTTTCAACTCTCCAAGTATTCAATTACTTTGCTGTCCGCCGGCGAAGTCCGGCGAAAAGCAGTGCGCCGATGCCTAGCATGGCCGCAGTCGAGGGCTCTGGGATGGCGTCGAGGTACACGGAACCGTAGTTGTCCGCATAGAAATTCGCGGACTGGATATTGCGAAGGTCATCCCCAGCAACGGCTATACCGGTAGCGGAGAAAAGCACTCCGGCGCCTTGCATGCTGGAAATCGTGGCGTCGATGGTGTCGTTGAGGGTACCGTCAACAAGATGGTATATGATTTCCGCCGCGAGCCATTCGTCGGTGGGGATCGTTCCGCTAACCCAAGTGCAATTTCGGCAGCCTACGTTAATACCTCCGTTCCTGTCCCAGCTCGCGGCCAGCATGGCCCAGCCGGCAGTATCCGTGGACGTGAGTTCAAAGCCGAAGGATCCGGTCTGGGCAGCGGTGGGCGATGAGTCGACGAAAAAGCTAAACGTCGTAGTAATATCGCCGGCATCTCCCGGTCCGACATCGTTGATGTCCAATCGCTGATTATAGTAATTGCCGGATCCATAAGTCCCCGCGTTGAACATGGTCACGAACTGGCTGCCTTGGGCCGCTCCAGTGGGGCCCGCGGATGTAACCACGTTACCGACTCCCGCGCCGCCGGCGTTTACATCCCAAGCCCCCTCTCCACCATAGGTTTCTTCAGACAGTTGCGAAGTAAACGTAGAGCCCAACGGCTGTGCTTCGTAGTCGTCCGCTCCCAGTAGCCCCAACGTGGAATGTGATATGGATGTCGCCTGTGCTGTGCTGACAATTCCCAGCGTCAGGGCAACGGCGATAGGCGTGATGAGATTCATCTTCATGTGTAGTCTCTCCTCTGCGTTTTGTGAGGACACGACAGGTTGCTCCCAACCCGTTTGTCCACACGGCCTACTAGTCTGATGCAGGCGCCTAAAGACCTAACGCCTGCGACGAATTTGAGATTCTATGGACACCTCAAGGAGAGGCTCCTATCAAAAAACGGGCCCTTGTACAATCAATTCTCATCCCCAATACTATGGAGTCTCCGTAAAATCTGTGGATCGGCCCGGCTGCGAGGTGAGGCTATAGAGGCCCAGAATTGGGCTTTTTACCCCGAAACGACCATAAAACATGCTAATACGAAATATTCCCACAGCAGATCTGACGCCATGCCAGTGGCCTGGGAGGCCAAATCGCAGGTGTGAGAATGGCGGTTTCGGCTTCACCACCGACAGGATGCCGCTCTTTGTCCATGCCCCCTCGCGCGTGAACATTTTTCTGGTATCTTTACAGATACGTTCCATGCCGAAGCTATCCAGAACGCAGACGCCACCAGCCCGGTGTTTCTCCAGAGCGTTCACGCTCATCGAACTCCTGGTCGTCATCGCGATTATCAGCGTACTGGCAACACTGCTGACGCCGGCACTGAAACAGGCGCTTGAGCAAAGCCGTTCGGCCGTATGTAAGACGCATCTGCGCGGCCTTCATCACGCATTGATTTTGTATGCGCAAGATCATGACGCGACGCTCCCGCAACGCCATCATCATGCCGGAGACGAAAAGCCGGTCCTGGGGGTGTCGAACGGGATCGACCAGTATCGCTCCCTTGGCAACGCGGGCTGGGTCGCAGGAGCCGCCGACCAGATTCTGGACGACTACGTCGGCCGCGGGTCCATCGATTCGTTTTTTTGCCCGTCCGACCCAACCGCGGGCGAACCAGGCGAACCCCCGGCGAACCGTACCAAGTATTCCTATGCGTGGAACACCCACCTGATCGTCGACTTCGGAAACACGTTCACTCCCCCGGGCGGCGGCCATCACTTCTGGTCGGCGCAGCCGTTTGAGGTGATCCACCCGCGCACCGCCGTCATCAGCGACCGGAACTTTCTGACCACCACGGTTATTTCCGAATTCCAGGAACCGCTTTACGAAGACACGATTCACATCGGCTGGTTCAGCAGCCTCCCCTTCAGCCCCCAGGAACCCGGGTACGCACACCTGGGCAAGGCCAACATCTCCTTCCTGGACGGGCACATTGAGCCGATGGACCGGAGCGACATCCTTCGCGCCGGCAGCGATTTCTGGTACGGAGGACACTGATCGAATCTTTGCCCTTCAATCACGGCAAAATCTCTCTCGCTGCGTTAGACATATCTCGTGCGCGTGTTGGTATCTGCCGAGAGGAGGAGTGGCGGGCTCCGTTTGAGGGGGAAGAGCCCGTCCTGTCCGATGTGCCGTGGCGGGATGCGGCAGGGGAGGGGACGTGCTTCACGATGTCCACGCCGGATGCGGTCGACGGGCTTTCCGCACGGTACCACTGCGTGATCTATCGCGACCGGCCGATGGCGTTGTTGTGGTGCACGATGAAGAACGAGTCCAACGAAGGCATCAGGCTGGATGCGCTCCATCTGCTCGAGACTGCCGCCGCGGAGGGTGGCGAACTGAAGCTCCCTTGTCCCGCCGAAGACGCCGTGGTCTTCACCGACAGCGGCTCCTGCCATTTTGCGGGGGTGAGCCGGCTGTCGGGGGAGTCCTATGACTACGACGAGAAGTGGCTCAACTTCTGTCCGGCACAGAGCCGGGAACGAATGCTCTCGCTCACGAAAAGGCTGGAGCCGATCGCCGGCGACCAGGCATCACCCAGTGGGGTAATGGTTTTCGCGGGAGGGGATTCTGCACTCCTGCTCGGCGTGATGCCGATGCGGCGCGCGCTGACCACCGTGCTCTGCCGGGGCGATGAGCAGGGCGTGGAGTACCTGGCCGTTTCCTCTGGTCTCTTCGGGTACGAACTGCCGCCGGGCGCCCAATACGTGTCGGAGGAATTGCTCGTGGCCGCCTGCCCGGACGGACTGACCGCACTTCGCACCTACGCCGAAATCGGGGCGGCGCTGCGCGACATCCACGTCACCCTGCCGCCGGAGAGCGTCCCGTCCGGCTGGATCTCCTGGTACGGTTACCGGCTGGAGATGACGGAGGAAAATGTCCTGGCCAACGCGCGCGTGATGCGGGACCGATTCCTACCCTACGGAGCCGACGTGATCCAGCTCGATAACGGCTGGCAGCGTGATTCCTGCTCGACCGAATGGCGCGAGACCAACGACCAGTTTCCGCACGGCCTGGAGTGGCTCGCCCAGGAGGTGGAGCAGTTGGGGCTACGGACCGGGTTCTGGGGCAATCCCATCATGGTTTCCTCGCAGGGGACGTTTTGCAAAGAGCATCCCGAGCACCTGCTCCGCGACGGCAACGGGAAGGTGGTCGAGGCCGGGGAATGGACCTGGGGCGCTCGGGAGATGATGTACCTGCTGGACGCGACCCACCCCGCAGCGGTGCGGGCGGTGGCCGACGAGATCCGGTGGCTGCGGGAGACCACCCGCTGCCACTACTGGAAGTTCGATTTCGTCGTCTTCCTGATGTCGTTGCACCGACAACTCGCATTCGCCGACCGGAACCTGGTGCCCGGCATCGAGACCTACCGGCACGCGGCGAACGAGCTGCGCAAGGTCGTGGGAGACGATTACATCTACTTCTGCAGCAACTTCATCTACGGCGAATTCGGCATCGGCGACACCACCATGACCGCGCCGGACATCGGGAATCCCTGTTTCCACAAGGCCCATCATGCCGACCGGCGCCTCTACCAGACGCAGCACTTCCGGCAGAACGCGACCACCATCCTGGCGCGGCACTTTCTCCACCGCCGCCTGGTCCTGCTCAACCCGGACACGGTTAATATCGGCACGGGGACGCTGCAGGAGGCGCGTCTACGGCTCAGCCTCGTGGCTTTCTCCGGCGGACAGTTCTTCCTGGGCGACCGATTGCCGGACTACACCGAGGAACGGCTGGACCTCGCGGAAAAAGGAGCGCCGATCTACGGCGAGGCGGCCATTCCCCTCGACCTGTTTGATCGGCCCTATCCCGACCACCCCCGCATCTGGCACCTGCCGATCTCTACGGAGTGGGATCAGTGGGACGTGGTCTGCCTGGTCAACATCCAGGAGTCCGGAAGCATCACGATCGACCTGCAGGATGCATTCCCGGACCGCGGCGACGCGCTCCTCTTCGATTTCTGGGACGAAAGGCCGCTGGGCGCGCTCGGCGAGAACCCGGCCTTCACCCTCGATGCAACCGAATCGAAGATCCTCTGTCTGCGCAAGCCGCGTCCCCACCCGCACCTGCTCGCCACCAACCTCCACGTAACGCAGGGCGGGGTCGAGGTGACGCGCCAGGATTGGTCGGCCTCGACGCGGATGCTTGAGCTTGCTTTCGCCCGTCGCCCGGGCGCGCAGGGCAGATTCTGGGTTTGCCTTCCTCCGGGGTTTGACGCCGGCTTCCGCCTGGAATGCGAAGGAGGAGCGGCGGAACGCATTGACTCCGGCGAGACCACCGTTCAGGTTTCGCTCACGTTCCATAAGAAAGTGGTAACCTGCACACTGAGATTCTGATGGAGAAGAAAAGGGGCAGCGTGTACCTTTGGCTCCGGACGATACTCTCTGCTCGGCATGCGCGTACGCCGACAGGCGGCCTTTCTTGACGAGCTGAATCCGCTTGTCCGGATCCACCGGAAAATCGAACACCGTTGCGAGTTTAGTTTCCAGGCCGGGAAAACATGGGCTCAGCAGCGTGTCTTTTTTCGCGTAGGTCCGCTTCAGCCGGTAGGAATCCCCGTCGAGAAGAAACACTTCGACCGCAGAGGGATATGGGGTGACCAGCCAGACCTCTGCACCCCGCTTCTCGCATACAGCTCCAGTTTTCTGCCGCGGTCGTGCAACAACGTGGAGAACGACAGGATCTCTATCAGCAGGAAAGGTGGTCCCTCAACGTGCGTTTTCTTGATCTGTTTTGGATCGCACACCACCAGAATATCCGGGGCGCTTCATTGCCTTGAAAAACGCGTACAGTTCAGCAAAGAAGTCCGCCAGGACTCGCCGGTACCGTTCCTGCGGACTTGGCGTCATTGCATATGCCCCCCCATCAATGACTTACCGGCGCGGGTCATCGTGCCAGACCTGAATGGTCATCCCGCTCGCGGGGGAAATCTTTTGATCTCTTTAGACCGCCCCATGTTCGAAACCTGCCGGTCAAGAGAACATCGATCACGGGATCATTTACAGCAGGAACTATTTGTTTTTGTATTTCTTGTTGAACACTCTCGTTTTTCGTCATGCTGGTTTTCATGAATCTGCCGCTCCCGCCAGGTATGTGGAATGCAGTCGTCGCGACGGGACTCCTCCTCGCGGTCTTCTCCGCTCCCCCGGCGCATGCGTCTCCCGCACCGGCCTACCACATCTCGATCCACGACCTGCCGTCCCCCGGGACGGCGGACTATGCGGTATTCGCATCGTGGCTTGCCGCCCATCCGCGGGTCCTTCCCGTCAACTTCCGGCAGATGCCGATTCAGACCCTCTATCGCGGCAACCTGATGATGGCAATGGCGGGCGGCACCGCTCCCGACCTGGTCCGGGTGTATCACCACGAGGCGAAGGCCTGGATCCGGCACGGATTTCTGGAACCGCTGGATCCGTATATTTACCGGGACGTCGATGGAGACGACCGCTACACGGACGGAGTCGACGAAGTGATCTGGGAACCCCTGTTGCACATGCCCCCGCAGGTGCGCGCCTTCATGCAGGAGGACGGCCACTTCTACATCGTCCCCCGGTTTCAGTGGATCCAGTTCCTCCTTTACCGCAAAGATCTCTTTCGCGAAGCGGGGCTCGATCCGGAGAAGCGAATCGAGACGTTCGACGAGTTGCTGCACGCCGCACGCAAACTGACCGACCCCACTGCGAGCGTTCCCGGCGCGCGCGCGCCGCACGGCCGGAAGGGAATCGGAATCGCCCCGAACGGCTGGCACTTCCAGGGGTGGCTCTATGCGCACGGGGGCCGATCCATGTTCACCAAAAAGGTCTGCCTGCATTGCGCGACGCGGAACCGGTTCGAACAGGGCGAGTTCCAGTGGAAATGCCGGTCCTGCGAAAAAAGCCTTGGCGACATTCCGGGAGTTGAACGCGCCGCACTCAACAGTCCGGAGTCCAACCAGGCCCTTGATCTGTGGATGGACATGCTGTGGGCGCCCTTCACCACCTGCCCGGTCTGCGAGGAGCCGATCGAGTTGGGCAACGCCAACACGCGCATCGACCTGCCGGCAAAACGAGATTGTCCGCACTGTGACGAACCGGTCCACCTCGACCGGGACGACCAGGTGATCTACGGCTGTGCCCGCCCCCTCATCGACGAAGACCGTCACTGGCACAACCTCTGGCTCGACGGCGAGATCGCCATGATGACCGACCTGTGGACGTACTGGATCGGAGCCGGTCATGTCGACCCGGCCGTGGTCGGGACCATGCCGATGCCCGGCACGGGGGGAAGCGCTTCGGGATATCATTTTTACGGAATCTACCGGGGCACGAAGGAACGGGAAGGCGGCCCGGACCGGTTGCAGGTCTGCGTCGACCTCATTCTTGATTGCTCTGCCCAATACTTCGTCCCGCAAGACCACCCGGATTATCTGAAATACGATAAGGAGCGGACCCGGGCTTTGGTGCGCAACGGCCTCTTCCACCTCTGCTCCTACGACGAACTGGTTGCAGCGGATCTCGAGGAATACGCCGCCGAGATCCCGGAGGGCTCCCGCCGCATGCAGCAACTGATTCGCGACCCCGATCGATATACCTGCGTTCCCATGAGCGAAGGGTACACCCGCGTGCAGACGGAGATCCTCCAGTACAACCTGCTCAGCCGGATACCCGCCGACCGCGATTTCGATGTGGCTGCGAATCTCGAGCGCGCCAACACGCTGGCCGACACGCAGGTCTTCATGAAGGAGGAGATCGTCGGGGAAATGGCGCAGCGGTTGCGATGGCCCTTCTTCGGCGGACTCTCCCTGTTCCTGCTCGCCCTGGGCACATTCGTTTACCGCACGATTCGCCGGGCACGAGTACGGCTGCGTTCCGTGCGGGAACGAAAGATCACTCAGGGCAAGCGATCCGCCGCCCTCGCCCTGCTCCTGCCGGCCATCCTGCTCGTCCTTGTCTGGGCCTATTACCCCCTGGTTCGCGGCTCGCTGATGGCGTTCCAGGAAGTCCGGCTGCTGGGCGGCTCGCGCTTTGTGGGCGTCGAGAATTTCATCCGGGTGGTCACCAACCCGATGTTTATGAGCATGGTATCGGCCACGGTTCAGTTCGTGGCGGCCACCCTCCTGCTGGGATTCTTCGCGCCGGTGATCCTGGCCGTCCTGCTGGCGGAGGCGCGCCGGTTTTCCACCCTCTTCCGCGTCATTTACTACGCGCCCCACCTGTTGGGGGGTGTGGTGGTGTTGTTTGTCTGGCGCATCTTCTACATGCCGACATCGGAGGGCCTGCTGAATCACCTGATCGGTTTCCTGGGCCTGGGCCCGGTCCGTTGGCTGGAAGATCCACTCATCAACAAATGGATGCTGGTCATTCCCGGGGTCTGGGCCACCACCGGGGCGGCCTGCCTGATCTACCTTGCCGCCCTGAAAACCATCGATGACGAACTGTACGAAGCGGCCGACATGGACGGCGCCGGAGCGCTCCGCAAGGTCATGCACATCACCCTGCCGAGCTTAAAGCCCCTGTTAATCATCAATTTCGTGGGCGCGTTCATCGCCGCCTTTCACGGTATGGGCAATGTCCTGGTCCTGACCGGCGGCGCCCACGAAACGAACGTGATCGGCCTGCAGATCTTCCTGGAGGCGTTCGGGTACCTGCGGTTCGGATCGTCCACCGCCCTGGCGTGGATCCTGGCCAGCGTGCTGATCGGGTTCACCGTGTTCCAGCTGAACTTTCTCCGCAAGGTCGAGTTCCGGAGAGCCGCCTAGCGCATCGTAGACTTATGCCCATCCTCTCGACCATCGGCGCCCGGCGCCCGGAACAGATCGCGCTCCGCGCGGGCATCTACCTCCTCTTGCTCCTGGGCGCCCTGGGCATTGTCTATCCGCTCCTCGTGGTGCTTGGGCAGACCTTTAGCGACCGCTTCGACCTGCGGGAGAACGCGGTCGTTCCACGCTATCTCCGGAGTCGAAACGACCTCGCTCTCAAGCGGGTCTTCTCCTCGACCGCGCGCCTCGACCTGCTCGCCAGCCGTCACCGTCGGAACCAGTGGACCAGCCCGGCCGCGATGCGCTCTGACGCGGACTTTTACGAGTCAAGACCCGGCTTCCTGGAAGCGCTTGGCTACCCGCAAGAAAGCTGGGAAGCGGTTCTGGCGGACTTTAGTGCGTTCAAGTCCACCGTCGATCCCGCGAACCTGGTGGCCCGGGCGTTCCGGATCGAGGACTACTACCGTCCGTTCCTGCGGGATTCGTTCGCCCGGCAGGCGGATCAGTTCATCGCCGAGCGCGCGCAGGGCCGGCCGGACCCGGAGTGGTTTCAGCGGTACGCGCCGGATGCGGATCGCCGACAGGAGGCCCTGGCGGACCGGGAGGAGCTGGCCCGCATTCTCATGAACCACGAGCTGCGCGGCTTTTATCGAAGCGTCTATCACGTGGAACTCATCCAGCCGGGAAACCTGACCGTCCCTTTCTGGCGGCCGGCCCCGCTCCCCAAGGAGCGGATGTGGATCCGGTTCAAGGGAACCCTTCCGCCCGGGCAGCTCATGATCGTTCCGTCAGACACCTATTGGCATGCGTTTCTCAAGACGAGGTACCGGGAGATCGGCGAGTTGAATACGGCGTGGGGAACGGACCACGAAAGATTCTACAGCCTGCGGCTTGCGCTGACGGCGCCCGAAGACCCGCGGATACGCGACGATTGGGATCTGTTCATCGTCACCCGCTGGCCCCGCAGGCTCCTTGAGGTGCCCCCGGAATTCGCCCCTGCCTGGCGCGCGTTCGTCTCCGGCAGGCTGAACGCTCGCGCCCGGGAGATGGGGATGCCGCCTTCGTGGGCACTGGAGGAGGCTGCGCAACTTTCGGGGACGGACCTCACGGCCTGGGAGCAGCTCGAACTGCCCCGCCGGATGCCGGAGAACGACGATCTCATGCGCTACTGGTGCGAATTCACCGCCTCCGGACAAATCCCGGCCGTGAAGCTGATCCTCGACGCTCCCGAGTTGAACTTCCGTCGCTTCCTACAGCGCAAGTACGGGGATGTCGCCGGGCTCAACCAATCCTGGGGCACTGCTTTCTCGCGATTCAAAGACGTGTCGCTGCCGCACGTACTCGCCGACTACCTTCCCGTGCGGAATGAACCGGGACGGTTGCGATGGAGCTTTGCCACCGAGTCGTATCGGCGTGTGATCGAATACCTGTTCGGCAAGGGGCGGGCGGTATGGAACACGTTCGTCCTGGTCGTGCTTTCGTTGATCTCGGCGCTGACCATCAATCCCATGGCGGCGTACTCCCTGTCGCGCTTTCCCATGAAGAGCTCGCACCGGGTGCTCATCTTCTTCCTGGTCACCATCGCGTTCCCGGTGGAGGTGGCCATGATTCCAAACTTCCTGCTGCTCCGGGACCTCGGCCTCCTCAACACCTTTGCGGCCCTGGTGCTGCCCGGGATGGCCAACGGATTTTCCATCTTCCTCCTGAAGGGATTTTTCGATTCGCTCCCCGCGGAGTTGTACGAAGCGGGAGAAATGGACGGCGCCTCGGAATTCCAGATCTTTCGGATCGTGGCCCTGCCCCTGCTGAAGCCGATCCTGGCCTATATCGGGCTCGGCGCCTTCGTGGCCGCCTACGGGGGATTCATGTGGGCGATGATCATCTGTACCGACCCGGAGATGTGGACGCTGATGGTCTGGATATACGATTTCCAGATGTTCCGGCCGGGCAACAACTACATCCTGGCCGCCACCGTCCTGGTCAGCATCCCACCGCTCCTCGTCTTTCTCATTGCCAACCGGATTATCATGAAAGGCATCGTGATCCCCACCATGGCGTAAAAGAACAGTTTTCCTGTAAAAGAATTTTTGTCGTATAATGGGAATGTTGAATTGACCACGTACCGATATGCACGCCAATCATCAATCAGGCCGGGGCTTTACGCTCATCGAACTGCTGGTGGTCATCGCGATTATCGCCGTTCTGGCAGCGCTTCTGTTCCCTGCAGTTCGGGAGGCGGTGGAGCGCGGTCGCCAAGCGCTCTGCATGAGCAACCAACGGCAGATCCTCATCGCACTCCGATCCTACAGCAACGACCACGACACGGGTATCCCATACGACGCGCTGCGGAAAGACGGCGGCCCTGGCGGCAACGGCAGCGTCCTGTTCAAGTTCTCGTGGTGGACCTCGTTGGGCATGCTCTACGCCGGCGGAGCCATCCAGCAGGCACAGGCCGACGCAGAGGCCTCCGGCCCGGGCACCGGAGGGTACACCGGGGGCAATCACGACGTCTTTTATTGTCCCAGCGCCCGGTGGGCCGGCGGGTTGGACCAGTGGAGTCCGACGATCAGCCGGCGCATGTACGGCACCGACTACTGGACCTACTGGCACGACCCGTCCAGCAACGTTCCAGGATGGGCCCTGCACAGCAGTTACGGGTACCGTTACACCCACGATTCCCATTGGCCCAAGTTCGGAACCTCCAAGTCCAGTGCCTGGGGCGGCTACACCATGGATACGATCGATTCCATCGGGGATACCGCGATCATCAGCGACAGCTGGATCTGGTGGAACCCCTATTCCGGCACCTTTGCCGCGCACCAGGCCGTCGAAGGAGAACTCGAGACGGTCTTCCAGGTGGGATTCACCGACGGCCACGTCATTCGCGCCAACATCGCGGACCAGCTCCACCCGTGGGTCAAGAACGGACTCGACTGGGCCCAATTCTGGTACCGGGACGAAGCCTGGCAGCTGTTCGAGTAACCCCGACAGCTCACGAAGGCACGACAACCTGCTTCCTCTCAAACGCTTCCTTGGACAACTTCACCCGGACAAATTCGGCCGCATCATCCCCGTCGTAGGATGGCTTCATCGCGGCAAGCTGGTCATCCAGCTCCACGCTCCACCCCCTCTCGTAACCGGACGTACCCAGGATATAGCCCTGAATCGGCCCCGGCAGGGCGCTGAAGTCGGGATGATACCAGAGCGTGATCACCGTGCGCCGCTGATCGTTGTCGTTCGCATGTGCCGCGTGAAGAAGCCGCGCGTCCCCCATGACCAGGTCGCCCGCCCTCACCGGCACCTCGACCTCGTCGTCGCGGTCCTGGTATTCCGGAAGCGTGAGATCCTCTCCGGTCAAAAATCCGCCGGTATGGGCGGGGGACAGCTCGTCATGAAGCGGATTGTGCTCGATGTGCGATCGGGGAAGGACCCGGAGGCAGCCGTTTTCCCGGTTGGTGTCGACCAGGTAGTACATCAGGAAGATCTGGGGAGGAACCTTCTCGAAACTGAACGGATGCGACCATGCCGCCCAGTCGAAATGCCAGAACAACCGGGGACTGTGCGGCGGCTTGCTGATCACGAACCCGGAGGAAAACCGGATATCGGAAAATCCCATCTTCTCCAGAACACCGAGAGCCGGCGGATAGGTGACGAGCCGGGCGAAGATCTCGTCGTCCTTTACTGGAATCATGCTTCCGGTCGTCACGTTCGCCCGCGCATGTTCCTCGCTCATCTCCGCCGTCTTGCGATCGGTGAACCGGCGCAACTCATCCAGAAATCCCGCGTCGAGCACATTTCCAACAACGCAGAATCCGTCCTCGATCAACTCCTCCCGCTTTGCCTTGAATTCCGTTGCCGTCATGTCGAAGAGGCGTACGCAGGAGGCCGGCCTTCCCTGACCAGCGGGATCTGCTCACCCGGATCCACCGGGAAATTGAATACATCCGCCAAGGCGATTTCCCGATCGGGGAATGTCGGACTCCGGAGAGCATCCTCCTTGGCATACGTGCGATTGAGCCGATACGAATCGCCGTCGAGCAGGAACACCTCGATTGCGGAGGGAGAGGGCGTGACAAGCCAAACCTCTCCAACCCCGTAACGCGCATACAACTCCAGCTTTCGACCTCGATCGTGCAGCGCCGTAGATGGCAAGAGGACTTCAACAATCAGTGAGGGCGCTCCCTCAATATGGGTACTCCTGATTTGCTTCGGATCGCACACCACCAGAAGATCCGGCTGCACGACGTCCTTATCAGACAATTTCAGATCGATGGGTGAAATAAGAGGTATGCAGGTTTTCTCTTCGAAATGCTCGAAGGTCCGTCGATACAGGTTGCCGACGACCTGCTGATGCCGGGGTGTCGGCGCGGGAGTCATTGCGAACGCCTCACCGCCCACGATCTCCCAGCGCTGATCGTCGTTCCAACGACAATAGTCGGTCCACGTATATCGCGAACTATCGGGTTTCCGTAAGCCTACCATGTCTGCATCCTTGCAGTTACTTTAGCATCCTGCAACCATTTGAGGAAGCAAGAAAGGATAATGATCATGCCGTCCAGATCTCGCCCCAGTCTCATTTTTGACAAGGATGACATCGCCCGTATTCGTAACAACATCGAAACGTACGACTGGGCGCGGACGCTTTTTGAGGAGGTCAAGGGCGCCGTTGATGGAGGGGCGGATTTCGGAACCCAGCCAACCGCATGGAGCGGCTACACCCTGCGGCAACTCGGTACCATTGGGGACACCGCTATCATCGGTGACAGCTGGATCTGGTGGAACCCGTTTTTTGGAACCTACGCCGCCCATCAGACCATGGAGGGCGAGCCCCGCGCGGTATTCCAGGTCGGGTTCACCGATGGCCATGTCACGCGATCCAACAACGGCCACGAGGTCCATCGCCTAGTGAAAAACGGAACCGAGTACGCCCAATTCTGGTACCGGGACGAAGCCTGGCGACTCTTCGAGTAGGGATTGAAAAACGTTTTCATCATCCTTCAGGGAATTGATCCGCATGCGTCATATCGAAGAGGGCAATCATGAAAAACATACGGACTAACAAAAAGCCTTGCCTGGTGGCGTTGGTCTTCCTCATGGGGGGGAGCATTCCACTGCTTGCATTGGAAGGAACCGAAGCCGTCACGGCCGCACGGGCAGTCTACGGCGGGAATGAAAATTTCGAGGGCGGAAAAATCATCGGCCATTACGACGGCCGAGACCTGAACGACGAACTCTTTACCCTGCGAGGAATGGCGGTCGACTACCAACAGAAAAATACCGGGCCGTTTGTCGTCCGCATCGAGGGCGGAAAGGGAAAGGGATCCGTCATGGCGGACGAACGGATAACCTTCGGGAACTATCCGAGCATCCTGCTGAACTTCACAGACAGGGAACGCGAGACCTCTATCCTCACGTGGAAAAGGACCCCGATACTTGAGCCCAACCGGATATACGAGGTGCGCGCAATGGTGCGGGCTCGGAACATCAAGCTCACCCAGAATTTTTTTTACCTGGAGTTCCGAGACGGAAGCAAGAAGAAGAATTTCGGAACCCGGTTGATCACTTGGGAGAATGCCGGCGCATTCCATATGGCGCGCATCTATATTCACTCCTTCCCGGATGCCGGGAAGAGCGAAGCGATTAAGTTCCGCGCGAAAGGTCGACCGGTGAGTGACGGGTTGGTCCTCGGCCCATCGCAAATCTGGATCAGTTCGATCACCATCATTGATCACGGAAAAACCCTGGAACTGACCCCCGAAACCATGATCGACGACTTCGACGGGCCAGGGATCAGACGGTGGTGGTACAATGTCAACCCGATGGATTGGTCGGCAAAATACAGGGACTTCGAGAAACTGAGAGCTGCTATCGTGGAAGACGGCGAGCGCAAGTGCATCCGCCTGCAAGGCACCTGGGGACAGTTGATGCGTCCCTTCAGGGAATCGATTACCAATGTCGATGTCACCTTTGACTTCAAGGAGGTCGGACGCAAACCCAGCCAAAAAACCGGCCGACTTCTCGTCCTGTGCAATAAAGATTGGCAACAACTGGGACTGGGCTCGTTCTGGGCATCCACGTCACACTTCTGCCATTTTTACAGGGGCGAATTTGGCCCAACAAGCATCATGCTAGACGCGGAGTGGCATACGGGAACATTCTCAGTGCGTCCCGGCGGAACGACCATCTACCTCGACGGAGTTGAGGTAGCCAGGAAGAAAGAGTTCACCTCATTCCTGAGGGTAGAACTCGGCGAAACGCAGTGGCATGGAGGCGAATACTATTTCGATAACTTCAAGATTACCAAGGCTGAATAGAACGCTCTTTCGCGGGAAGCAGGGATGAGCCGGAAGTGATAGCACTTGGTGAAGGGGCTTCTCCGCCAAAACCTTACTTGCCCCGCAACAGCCCCTCCCGGAAGGGAAGATACGGAATGGATTCCATCCCCTGCATGGATGAAAATCGTCGCTTGCAATGCAATCAGCCAGGCTCCATAATCTGTTTACGTGCTGACAGACCCCCCAATTGCTCCAAGCGTTTGGCAAAGAACTGCGTCATGACCACGAATCAACACCCCAACCTGATCTTCGGGGCCGAGGATGTCGCCCGCATCAAGAAGAACATCGAGACTTACGACTGGGCGCGGACGCTTTTTGAGGAGGTCAAGGGCGCCGTTGATGGAGGGGCGGATTTCGGAACCCAGCACCCCGACTCTCCCCGGTACACCATGACCTATCCGGACTTCGACATCACGGTGGAGGACCCGGATCTCATGTGGACCGCCCAGCATGTACATATGCGGCGGTTCATGGAGTTTGCGATGGTCGCGGTGCTCACCGGCGAGGAGAAGTACAGCCACCGGATGGTCCGGCTGTTGCCCGACATTGCCGAAGTACTGGCGCGCGGAAGCGATCCCAACAAGCAGGCACAGGTGGTCAACTGGACGACCGGTCAGGATGCGGCTGACGCGCTCATCGCGTACGATCTCCTGTACAACGATCCCTCCTGGACGGAGGCAGCCCGCGAAAAAGTGGAGGGACACTTCCAGTCCATCGGCAAGCAAATCGAGGCAGAGCCGTCCTCATACCATCTCTGCAACACCAGCTTCTACTACCAGGTGTACCGGGTGCTCGCGGGATGCTTTTTCGACAATCGGGAGTGGATCGACACCGGGCTGGATAACCCGGGCGGATTCAAGAGCCTCCTGACGACACCGTCGCGGCGGGGCGGAACATTCGACATGCGCTGGTACCTCTTCGGAGACAGCGACTCCCCGCATCGCCGCCTCCAGCGGTTTCGCGGCGGAACAGTGGACGACGGGATCTGGAACGAGACCGGCAGCTACGGTCTGGATGCGGTGCTGAGCCAGATGTGCTTTATCGCCGAGGCCATGCTTCACTACGACGGCACCAACCTCTACGAATACGAGGCGCCGGGCGGCGGATGCCTGCGGAATGTTTTCCGCCGCGGGATGGAGCGGTCATTCAGCGACGGCCAGCCCATCCGGTTCGGCGCCAACGGCGAGGTCATGCAACGCTACGTGCCGGATGTGCCCGGCTCCGACGGCACGGCGCTTCGGGTTCCCCTGCCCGGCGACAAGTGGGACCTCGCCTATCTGCGCTGCGGCGATCCCGAGTTCGCATGGGCGGCCTTGCAGGTTCCGGGGCGGCGCGGCTGCGCCAACAAATGGGGGTACTGCGCGTTGTGGCACGGCCTCGACGCCTCCGAAATGGAGGTACGGACTCCCGATATGCGAAGCATTACCTTTCCGGGTTTCGGTGTCGCGGTGGTTCGCAGCACGGAAGGCCCCGAATTCTGGAACTCCGACACCCCCACCGTGGCCGTCCGATGGGGCGAGGCCATCTACCGCGCGCACCCCGATCAGTTCGGTTTTCAACTCCACGCCTTCGGCCGGGGCATCGAACCGGACATCAACTATCCCTGGGACTACGGGGTCCCCCAGGGCGGACGCAACCCGACGCCGTTCGGGTACTCCACCTACGCCCACAACTGCCTGGTAGTGGACCGGCGCAACTACAGCCAGGAGGCGGCAAATCTCGTGGTCGATGACCACGGGGAGCACGCCAAGGTGATCGGCCTGGCAAGCAGCAACGTGACGCAGAGCGATGCGGTGCAGAGCGTCGACCTCGCCCGGTGGCTGGTTCTGTGCAAGGAGTACCTGCTCGACGTCAGCTACATCGGCGATCTGCATCTCGAGCACACGTTCGACCTGTCCGTCCCCACCTTCGGCACCGACATCGAAATCGACGGGGCACAGTGGGAAGACTACGACGTGGGCGCGGACATCGGCTACGGGAAGATCGACACCATCCACGATCTCGATGAAGACCTGGAAGCGGCGGTGATGCGGACATCACACCCCCCGCCGGCAATCGACAGCGATGAGAACGTGTGGCTCAAGGACGGCCGGCGCTGCAAGCTACGGGAACCGTTCACCGTGCGCTGCAAACACCCGGACGGCATCCACCTCGCCCTCCACTATGGAGGCTGGAGCGAATGCGAGATGATGACCGCGAAAGCGCCGCTGCGATGGCTTGCGCGGGAAGGCGTCGACAGCATTCCCGGCCGGTTCGGCCTGGTCATCAATCGAAAAGTGATTTCGCCGGACATCAGCGGCACCGGCACGATGGACTGCAGCATTTTCACCCACAGCGAGGACCACTGCCACTACTTCGTGGTTCACGAACCGTACCGGGAGCAGAACGGCACGAAGATCCGGGGCGTCCGCCGGCTGCCCCTGAAGGAGCGGACGGTGGAGATGTGGGACCCCAACGGGTATCCCATGGCAAAAGGCAACCACCGGTGGACCACGCCGCGCGTCGTGGAGGTCCAGGGCGAAGACTTCATCGACTACTTCATCTACATCGATCACTTCATCGCCCTGCGCGGCGGCGAACCCGGCCGCGTCATCCTCACCACCCCCGCCTTCCGCGTCGAGTTCAGCGGGCCGTATGTGTGGTTGCGATTGGTCGATGGCAAAATCTCAGCCACCCAAGGCAAGATCACCGAAGTGGATGTGATCTGAGAGAATCATGCATCTATCCTGGACTCATCCATAAATCCCATACTTCCTATGACTCCCATGGGACCTATGGGAAGTATGGGATTTATGGTACCGTTGTCAGGACTCGCGCTCTTCCTTCAGCGTCCGCAAAACAGCCATGTACATCCGGTTTCGCTCTTCGATGCCCTGTTCGACGTCCCCCTCCGCGTAATCGTAGAGCCCCTTCCCCGCCTTCGCGCCGTAGTGGCCGTTCCGGACCAGCTCCTGCACCGACGGCGGGAACTCCACGTCATCGGCCAGATCCGGAGCCAGTACCTTCATGACTTCGTCGTTCGTATCCAACCCCGCGTAATCGAGGACGGCAAGCGGCCCCAGCGCCGCAAGCCGGATTCCGACGCTCTCTCGGATCGCGAGATCGATCTGCTCCGTCGTCGCGATTCCCTGTTCCCGCATCGACAACAGCTCCCGATACATGGCCATCTGCACGCGATTGACGAGAAAGCCGGGAATCTCCTTCTTCAGCGGAACCGCGAGCTTGCCGGCTCCCTCCAGGAGTTGAACCGTCCGGTCCACCGTTTCCTGCGCCGTTTTTTCCCCCGGCACGACTTCCACCAGCGGAATAATGTGCGGCGGATTAAACCAATGTGTATTCAACGCCCGTTCCGGATGCTTCATGCGAATCGACATCTGCGACATTGGGTAACTGGACGTGTTGCTCGCGACAACGCATTCCGTCGAAATCGACGCCTCGATGCGTTCAAACACCGTCTGCTTCAGCACCAGATTCTCGCGAATCACCTCGGTCAAAAAGTCCGCATCCTGTAACGCGTCCTCTTCCGAATCGCAAACGGTGATCCGCTCCAGCGTGCCGGCGACATCCCCCGCGTCGAACAGACCCGCCGCGACCATCTTCTCCAGGTTGGATCGGACTCTCGGCAAGGTAGTCGCCCTGGCCTCCGCCACATCGTCGTATCCGCAAACCCGGCAGCCCGCCGCGGCAAAGATCTGGGCAATCCCGTGCCCCATGGTGCCGAGACCAAGGACCGCAACGTTTCGAATGGAATCGGGATCCGCCATGAATCGACTACGCCGGGGTTTTCCGGCTGGCCAACAGGAGGTGTTCGCAGGCCATCACGACCTCATCCTTCTGATTGAACACCTCGACCTGCTCCACCACCGTTCCGAGCTCCGGTTTCTTGAAATCCCGCTTGTCGCTGATGGTCACCTTGCACCGGATGGTGTCCCCGATGTAGACCGGTTTGATGAATCGCAACCGGTCATAGCCGTACGTGAATGCCTCGGGATTGATCTCCCCCGCCGTCATGCCGATCGCGACGCTGAAGATCAGCGTTCCGTGCGCGATCCGGGCGCCGAACGGCTGCGTTTTGCACCACTCGGCATCCATGTGATGCGGATAGAAGTCCCCGGCCTGCCCCGCGTGAATCACGATGTCCGTTTCCGTGATCGTGCGGCCGATCGTTTCGCGTTCGTGACCGAGTTCGTAGTCTTCGAAAAGTTGGGATTTGAACATGGCTATTGTTTCCTTTTCTGAATGCCGGATCACTCACAGACAAACGGTCACATCCCCCCGCCGGCTCTCGGGCGTCACCTTCAACTCAACCAGCTTCTGATCCCGATACGTTCCCTCGATGATTGTTCCCAGGGGCGCGTGCAGCTTGAATTCCACATCCCAGTCTTTCGGCCAGGCCGGGAACAGGAGAACGTTGTCGGCGTCACGCTGAAACAACATGGATTGCAGTACAATCATGACCATCCCCCCATGGCACTGATCCGGCGTCCAGTCGAAATTGGGTCCCCAGAAGGCCGGAAATTTCATGTCGGTCTGCGCCCGCTCCCCGTCAACGAACCATTCCTCCTTCTGACTCCGGATCCGGACCAGGAGATTCTCGCGCGCTTCGTCCGTCAGTCCGAGGTAGGCCATGAAGGCCTCGTCCTGGTGCCACCCGACGTTGTTCGCGTCGTCCCGATGTCGCAGCGCCTCGATCGCCAGTTCGATATCCGGCTTGCCGACCCCATACAGGCGGAATGGAAAAACTCCGTACAGTTCGGGATGTTCTTCGTTCTTCTTGTTCTCGAAACGCTCGGCAGGGGCAAGCATGGAGACTCCGTCCATGGTCCGCGTCGGAATCGGCGGCAGTTTGTCTCTGAGCGCCGACCAGAATGCCCGATCCTCCTCCGACGTCCGGTCGGCGGGCAGAGCCAGCAGTCGCTCGGTTACCGCATACAATCCCGCGATCTCCGGCATCGGGTTCGTGCAGTCCCACCACGTTTCGCACGCCTGGGACGGTTCCATATTCATCTTTTGTCCGGGTTCCGCCGGATACTGCAGATCGAAGAATCTCAGTGCGTCGTTGGCAAAGGGCAGCAGGGTCTCCCGCAGCAACGTCTCATCGCCGGTGTGGGCATACGTATCCAGCAGCAGCCCCGCCAGTTCGAGACTACCCGTCCATTCGTACTTGTGCCACCCCGCCGGTTGCAGTTTCTCCTCGCGCTCCTCCCAGGGCGTCCATCCGTAGGTGTTGCCGACGGTGTCGCCCCAGAAGTAGATGGTCTCGGGAATGAAAATTCCTTCGTGTCCCACGTAGGCCTTTGTCCGGTATCGATTCAACTCGTGGAGGTCGCGGCAATACATTCGGAACAGGGGCTCCATACACTCGAAGTCGCCCGCCGGGCACATCGCGTAGTAGGGCAGCCGCGTGTTCTGCCACCAGTAGCCCGGTCCCCAGCGTCGCCAGTCCGCATCCCCGGGCTGTCCTTCGAACGGCACGTTGAAAATCGAGCCGTTGAACTTGATGGGAAACGCGCCTCGTCCCGCGCAGGCCTGAACGAACCGTTGCAGCGCGTAAGCCCGACCTGCCTCTGCCGCGTCCGTGCCGTCGCCACCGGAAATATGAATCCAGCTCCGGTCCCAGAACGAATCCCACCAGGCTTCATGTTCCGACCGCCGAGCCCCGGCCGAGGTTTCGCCCACCGACCGGATGATCCCGTCCATTTCCGCAAGCCATGCCTCCGGCGATGACGGATGCCGGGTCAACACCGCAATGGAAAACCGGTGGTTGCTCGCAGCCGGAGATTCCAGGGTGGTGTCATTCACGCACCGTCCTTCATCCGCCCACGCTATGGCGCCGAACGTCCGATGCAGCAGGGGATCCTCGCGCTCGAAACCGTCCAACCCCTGGATCTTCGCGTGCACTTCGGGGCCGACGGATTTCACATTGTGGTGGTACCACCCGATCCGGCGGTCCAGGCCGGTGATCAGCGTGTCGGGTTCCACAATCGTTTCACCCTGGGCCTCGTACGTTCCGTCGAATCCGGCGCCGGTCCATACGTCGCTAAGGGTGATCGAAGGAAGCTCTTCCCGTTCCGTGCGCCACAATTCGATAGATAGGGTCGCGGTCACGGGATCCGGCGAATTCGCTTCCAGTTGGATCAACGGGCGATTCGCGTCGACCCACAGCCGGAACCGGGCCTCTCCCCACTGGACTTCCAGGGTCGCGTCCTTGACCGTCAATGTCTGGGAGAAGGCGCCGGACGGGGCCGGATCCAGCGACACGCGAATCCGGCCGACTTTCAGCAGGCGGCCGTACTCATCCCAGCTGTCCGTCTTCCCGATATAGAAGACAAGATCGCCGTTCGCCTCGGTCCAGGCGTTCAGCCCGATGTCGCCGTTCCCCAACGGCATCGAATCATCGGCGCTGCGGCCCGGCTCGTCCCAGGTTACGAAGTAGGTTTCGACAGAATCCATCCAATTCAGCCCGCTTGTAGATGTTCGCGCTTCACCACGGCGACAACGGAGTAGGTGTCGTTGTATCCGCCCTGCTGTTCGATCTCGCTGACGCTCATGTCACTGTGCTCCCTCTGGGATGGCAATGCCTCCCTTATGGTGCGGGCAGAGGAGGAATGCAACCTTCAATCGGTGGTATTCAGGCGCCGCTGGAAGTATGGATTACCCTTGCCGCGATCGGGCAGCGCCGAAGCCTCCAACAGATGCCGCGGCATCCGGTTGCGGAGGTCCCGTACGACGCTTTGAGTTTTTTCCTCCCCGAACCGGTTCATGCGCTCGAGCGGATCCGCCGCCAGGTCGTACAGCTCCCCCGGCTCGCCGTGGTAGTGCATATACTTCCACTGGTCCGTGCGTACGCTCGTCACACACGGGTCCACGCAGGCTTCCCGGACCTGCTTTCCATTCTCGTTCACGCAGTGCGTAACCCACTCACTCAGTACGTGCTCCCGATGCACGCGCGCGGGATTCTCCAGGACCGGAACCAGGCTCCGCCCGGAACCCGGAGAAGGATCCGGCACCCCCGCCAATTCGAGAACCGTGGGCATTACGTCGATCGTCTCCACCAACCCGGCGTACCGCATCGGTCTCCGGCGACCCGGTTCCGCAATGACCAGGGGCACATGCAATGCCCCGTCGTAGAGATGCTCCTTGTATAGAAGTCCATGCTCTCCGATGAAGTCCCCGTGGTCGCTCATGAAGACAACCAGCGTGCTGTCTGCGAGCCCGGTGGCTTCCAAGGTCTGGAGGATTTTCCCTACCCCCGCATCCACCTGGCTGCAGAGAGCCGCGTAGTGCCGGCGAACCTCTTGGAAGTCTTTCGGCTTCAATTCGTCCCATCCCCACGACTCCGCGGTTGCGCGAACCCGTGGAGGCACCTGCTCCCATTCCCCCGTTGAAAACGGTGGTGCATCAACCGCCGCGCCGCGGTAGAGATCCAGGAACTCGGGTAGCGGATTGTACGGACTGTGAGGCCGGACGAAAGATGCGTAATGGAAAAACGGATCGTCGCCCGCCTCCTCCAGCAGCGCGCAGGTATTGTCCGCAACCCAAAATGTTTCCTCCAGGCCGGCGTCCATGCCGCAGACGCCGACACCGCTGGTCGTGCTGAACCACTCCGTTGACTCCTCGGGACCGGCGCGGCCGGCGAGAAAGTTCTCGTAGGCGTCGAGATCGAGCTCATCGAGCAGGAGTTCCTCGTGAAGCTCCCGATGCTCAAATCCGAAGCTCCGCTGCGCGGGGGCAAGGTGAAGCTTGCCAGCCATGGTGGTCCGGTACCCGGCATCGCGAAAAATCTCCGGTAGAAGCGGCTCATCCTTGCGAATGGGAACCCCGTTCCACCAGACGCCGTGTTCATGAACATACCGCCCGCTGAAAATGCACGCCCGGCTGGGTCCGCAGATTGGCGCCTGCGCGAAGACCTGCTCGAAAACGGCGCCGCGGCTTGCAAGCCGGTCGAGATGCGGCGTCTGCACGTACGAATGGCCGGCAAATCCGGCATGGTCGCCACGCATCTGATCGGCCATGAGCCAGAGGATATTTTTGATTTTTGGGTTTTGATTTTTGATTGGGGGGACTCGTCTGGGATTCAAGCGTAGAGGCGGCACGGGTCATCGTAGGGAATCACGGAGACGGGACGGTCGCCACGCCAGGATAACGTGTACTCGTGCCCGCTGACGGGCATGGTCTCGACGGTGGTGCGTTCCGGGAGCTCGAACGACAACCGGGCTTCGGCGCCCGGGGGGAGCTGGGTCCGCGAAATCAGGACGTACGGATCCCTTTCACTCCATTCGCACGCCTCGCCGTCCACCGTCACGGTGACGGATTGTTCGGGCGCCCATCCCGGCAGACGCAATTGCAAGTCGCCTTCGTGTTTTGGACGGCACCGAACGGAGGCCGTGCCGCTGCGCGCGACGGAGAGGCTGCACTCGGGCCCGTCGTAGTCAAAGTGCAGGTTCACGCGAAGACCGTTTTCATTCCGCTCGACAATATGATCATACGCGTCGAGCTCCGTATGCAGCACGGCGGCCAGAATATCTAAGACCACGCCGCCCCGCGAATAGGGTGGCGAGTAGGGACCCCAGCCGCCAACCAACTTCGGCAGGGACGACGGGGTTCGTTCACCGGGGAACTCCTGGTCTTCGGAAACGATCTGGCAGGGGAGGATGCGGGCGCGCATCAGGCGCTCCACGTCGTCGAAAAGTCTCGGCTGGTCATCGTGCAGGGCGAGCCAGAGCGCAATCTGGAGGGCATCCCCGCAACTGGCCGGCTCCGCAAACGGGTCGCCGTTATCGTCCGGGTACCGGACCATTCCAAGGTCGTGTGGAGTCCATCCGGACTCTGACATGATCGATTTCGGAATTCCCACATGGTACGTCGCGGCCACGCGGTCGACATATTCCCGCTGCCCCGTCTCCAGCCCGAACAGAAGAAGCCCCCGCAGCGTGCCCAGGTAGGAGTGACAGTGGCCGATGTTCGTAGGTTCGAGGATTTCCGATCGAACCGATCCATCCGGCGACGTGCTGTTCTCCAGATGGTGCGCGGCGATCCGTTCGGCCACCTGTATCGCCAGGGGATCACCGGTTGCCTGGTAGTACCAAACGATGCCCTCGAGACAACGGCCGGTCGTCTCCGTGCTGTCGGACCAACCGTCCTGCGCTGGAATGCCGGCGCCCACATCCGCGGTCCCCCGTTTCGGCACCCGCATGGGAATCTGTCCCCAACATACCAAGCGCTCTACGTCGAGCGCGCCGTCCGGGCGGAGGCATCGATCCAGCGTTTCGAGAAGACGACGGGCGGCCTCACGGGCCCATTCACTCTCCCGGTAGCGAACCAGGGCATGGAAGGCGATCATCGCCTCGCGCAGGTTGTGCAACGTAATCTGCACGATGAGCCCCTTGAATTCCTGGCTGTTGAGAAGCAACCCGTCGGGGTTGTCCGTCATGCGCTGCAGGTTGTGCAGCATCGCCGCCTCGAGTTCCGAGGGGATCTCGAAATCGGTGGAGGCTTCCAGCCGGAGCACGGCGTCCCACCAGCGCCCCACATCGTGGGCGACCTCCCACCCGCCCGTCGGCAGAAAGTGAAAGTCTCGGTCCAGCCAGTTCAGGCAGCATTGTCCGGCGAGCAGCATGGATTCATGCAGAGAGATTTGACGTTCGCTCATTGTTTGAACCGTATCTGAATATCGTCCACGTAGCATGTATAGCCGTTCCAGTAGTTCTCTCCAAGCTGCAGAATCCTGAATCCATCCTGGGCATCTGTCCGGCCAACTTCCCGGCCGTCAATGTAGAAGACGATCCCCTCCCCTTTCGTGACATCCCACTTGAGCTCGTGCCATTCCCGGGATCGCTCGATGGAAGTCGTCGGCGACGTCTCTGCCCCCTTCGATCCCGCACCGAAGTCACGGCTGCAATAGGGACAAGGCATACGCGGGCCACCAAAACAACTGTAATGATTCGCCGCTTCGCGATAGGCACCGAGCGCGACGGCCCGGTTTCCGCCAGAATGCGGGAACACCGCGCCGCGCTCATCCACCAGGGAAAACATTCGGGTATGCCCGTGGCCTTCCATGCCGTCGAAAAACTGAAGCGACACGATGCAATCGGTCAGTCGCTCGGCGAACGGCAGTTCCACGATGCCCCACTCCCCGGTGAACTTGAGGCTTTGCCGTCCGCTGTACGCCTGCTCGGTCGTGAGACGCGGATTGACATCCGTATCGGCCTCCTGCCAGGAGCCCCCGAGCTGTGTCACCAACCCATGCTGCAAGCCCTGATCCTCAAAATCAAACGTGTCCGGAATTTCATCCCGTGGTATTGCCTTGCCGGACCGTTGCAATCGTAGTTTTCCGAGCCACACGAGGCTGGGCTGGCGTACAATGCCTTCGACCTTCGGCACACCGACGAAATGAAAGAGTACGTTCAACCGGGAGGCGCGTGGTCCGGTGGTGTACGGGAGCGAGAACGGCATGAGGTCGGCGGAATTCGGGGTGTTTACCATTTGACGGTGATCACTGTCCACTGAGTGGAGTTCCGAAATCCCGGTTTCCTCGAACCGGCAGTGCGACTCCAGCCAGTTGATGTTTCGGGTCTTGATCTCCCCGGTCAGCCGGTAGGTCGTACCCGGCTCCACGGGAAGGTCGAGTTGTCCAAGGGTAGCGTGGTTGTCCACGTCCGTGTCCGTGAATTCGAACTTCAGATGCGTGCCCGGGCCTGGTTCGGAAGCTACACGGACCGTCCCGGCGAAGGCCTTGAGATGCCATGGCCCCAGAACGCGGTGCTCGCCGACGCGTATTTCCTTGTCGTGCTCAACGTATGTCAGGTCGGATGGCTCGCCGCCACCGGAGAGGACGATGGGCACCCCACCGGACGCGGCCTGGAACTCCTGCAACAACTCGTCCTGCAGGATGTTCCCGGAATGCGACGGGGCGGCCGCCGCGGAGGACATGCACGTAAACCATGCGATCGCAACGAGAATGTATCTCTCGACTCTGCTATGTTTCATCATCGTCCAGACGGATGTGCCGACCCAGTTTCTTCTCGGCTCTCTTGTCCAATCGTCCCTCCCGTCACAGACACCCTACCAGGGCGGCGCATTCGCCGGGAACACGATCCGCCCCAACGGAAAGCGTTCATGAGACTCCGGATACCGGAATTCGCACCGCCGCCGCGGATCGACGCGGTCGACCATCTCGAGGTCCTTCGCCAACTCCTCGGTCGTGGCGAGGGCGCGGTTGTCTCTCCGGAAATAGAAATGGCCGAAGGAGGCATCAACAGGAATCCATCCCCGGTGGCACCGGACGGTGGTGATGATGTGTCCCAGCACCAGGGTCGGATAGGCCTCGAAGGCGCCGCCGTCGCCGGCCGGCATCTTCGACAACAGGCCCGCCAGAACGTTCGCCCGCGCATAGCAGTCGCCCGCCCCGAGGCGAAGCGTGGACAGGGGAGTCAGCAGGTATTCCAGCGACGTGGATTCGGGCGAATGATTCGTGAACGCCGGACCACTCCCCACCATCGTTGCGGCGATCAGGCGATCCTCCCGGATTTTAAACTTTTCCGAAATCCATGTCGCGATCCGCTCCATCGCTCCCTCTTCCAGAAGCGGAAATTCCATCGAGCCGTCGACGGCAGCGATGACCATGCCGTTTCGCCGCGTAAATGCGGGCAACCGGCTGGCGATGAAGTCCCGCTTTTTCGCCACGAAGTCGGGATCGTTCGGCGACGGATCCGGGGTCGGTTCGTTGTATTGATCGGCAAACCGATGCTCATAGACGTATCCCGCGTTACGGGTGTTCGGATACGCCGCTTCATAGCAGGCCCGGCCGCTGCGCCGGGCGGTAATCCGGAATCGTCCGTCGCAGGCGCGGGATGGAACCTCGATCTCCAGGCTCACCCCCGACTCCGAATCCGGAGACAGGGTGACCTGCCGCACGTTGCTTTCCGTCGGGTCCGCCCGTGGGCCGGGCTCGGGTTTGTCATCGTCGGACTCGTAGCGGCAGACAAGATCGAAACATCCAACGCCGGGCGGGAAACGGAACTCCAGCCGGTTCGAACCAAAGTAGGGGGACGTGAAATGTACCATGGTCGGCGCAACGGCCTCGTCCGTCATCAGCAGATGCCCGAACTGGCGCGGATCCCTCGCCGTAGACCCGATGCTGGAGCCCCAGGTGGACTCTTCCCCAAAGTCGCGGTGGCGGTGGCGGCTGAGGTTCAATCCCATCACGACCGATTCCGATGCGTCCAGCTCATCCAGTGCGATCAAGAGCGCAGTTCGCCACTCGTCATTACTCCGCCACGCCGCGGTCCTGTATTCCGGCGACCACTCCAACCGCTCGCGCGGCACGATCGGATGATTGTTGCTCGGACAGAACCACCGCCGGTGTTCACGTGCATTGGCGGCAGTGATGATGACTTCGGACATGAACTCATGGCCGCAGGGCCCGTCAAAGAAGAATCCGATATGATCGTCCTTGTCCGGCGAGTAGTCCATGCAGGTTCCCGGCAGGCGCACCGCCGATTCGCCCTCCGGTATCAGCGTGCGAACCCCGTCCATGTGGGGTTCCACCGCGCGGGCAACGGCCAGTAGATGATCCCCGTCGGTATAAAACACCGCTTCGGTTGCGGGTTTCGACGGCTCGCCGTTGTGCGAAAAAAAGAGGTCACGAATCTTGTGGGGCGTATCGAAGAGGGCCTCGGTGGCGCACGCCGACTCCGGATCCGGCAAACCGTTTACCCGATGCACTCGAACTTGTGACAGGAGCAACCGGTTCAGATCACGTTGCAGATATCGGAGTCTCTGGAAATAACGCTCCGGGCTTTCAGGCCCACGAAATGATTGATGGTCTGCGGCGTTCATCTGTGTAAACCTAATAAACTAGCAGGAATGGAGCAAGAAAAGCATGGATTCACGTATCGTTCAAAGTAAGCTGGAGTTGCTCCACGGCGTGGTCGCCACACCCATCGCCGCCATCGAGGCATGGGAAGCACGTACGGCCGATCACGTCGGTCCCGGCGAGTATCAGGAGCTTGGCGATTGGGCGGCGCTGCCGCTGCCGGCGGACTGGCCCGGGCTGACCACCGTTTTCCTGCGCGCGCGTTTTGAGCCGCGTCCGGTTCCAGCAGGAGCCACGCTGTGTCTCGAGATCGATCATCACGACCTGGAAGCACTGCTGTCCGTGGAGGGTCGCCCCTATGCCGGGATTGACGACCATCACCGGCGCGTGCCGGCCCCGTCAACCCCGGCGATTCTGGAGATCGAGGCCGTCGCGGCACCGTCCGTGCGTTGGGAGCCCCGGGATGCGGGCAACCGTGGCAGCTTTCGCGGGGCCCGACTCGTCGCCCTCGACGAGGCCGCGGAACGGGCCTGGCTCGAACTCGACTATGCGCGCCAGACCCTCGACGTCCTTCCGCCGGGCCGGCGCCGGTCCCGATTGGAACGGGCCCTCGAAGACGCCCTGCTGAAGACCGACACGACACGCGAACAGGAAGAGCAACGCCGGCAGTTGCACGCGGCGGCCGGCGCCCTGCGCAAGCAGATCGCGGCCATCGGCCGCGATGATGAAGGCGGCGCGCTGTACATGGTCGGCCACACGCACATCGATACCGCCTGGCTCTGGCCCGTGCGCGAGACCATCCGCAAATGCGCTCGCACGTTCGCCACCGCCTGCCGCCTGATGGAGCGATTTCCACAGTTTCATTTTTCCTGCTCACAGGCGCAGCTCTACGCCTACACGAAGGCGCATTACCCGGCCCTCTACGACGAAATGCGCCGTTGGATCGAAGCGGGGCGATGGCACACCACCGGGGCCATGTGGATCGAGGCCGACTGCAATGTCACCTCCGGCGAGTCGTTGGTTCGACAACTGCTCCACGGCATCCGTTTCTTCCAGGAGGAGTTCGGCACGCGGCCACGCTGCTGCTGGCTTCCCGATGTCTTCGGCTACCCGGCGTCTCTGCCGCAAATACTCTCGGGAGCCGGCGTGCCCTACTTCTTCACGTACAAGCTGCATTGGCAGTCTCGCAACCCGTTTCCAGCTCATCTGTTCCAGTGGGAAGGCATCGACGGCTCACGCGTGTTGGGACACATTCCGCTGCTCGTACATGGTTACAACGGCACGCCCACCCCGCGGCAACTGCAATTCGCCTGGGACGAGTTTCGGCAGAAGGACAGTTACCCCGAGCTCATGTTTCCCTATGGCTACGGCGATGGCGGCGGCGGGCCGACGGCGGAGATGGTGCAGCAACTGGAGATCGCCACGGATTACCCGGGTCTGCCACGGTGCCGCACCGGCGGCGAGGAGACGTTTTTTGAGGAAGCCGCGGCCAGCGGCGCTGTCACCCGCGTGTGGCGGGGCGAGCTGTACCTCGAGACCCATCGCGGCACCTACACGACGCACGGCGACACCAAGCTCGGCAATCGCCTCTGCGAGATCGATCTGCGTGATGCCGAGCTGCTCGGCTGTGCTGCGGCGTGGGCGGCCGCACCGGTGGATCTGGAGCCGCTGCGCGACGCCTGGAAGCTGACCCTGCTGAACCAGTTCCACGACATCCTGCCCGGCACCTCGGTCAAAGATGTATATGTCGACACCCGCGCGGAGCATGCCCGGGCGCGGGCCGCCGCCGCCGGGGTCACGACCAGCGCCATCGACGCGCTGACCGACCCCGCAGATGATGCAGAGATCACGGTCGTCAACACGCTCGGCTGGGATCGGTGCGATCCCGTCGAACTGTCGGCGCCGGCCGGACCGGCGACCGTCATGGACGCCGCAGGCAACTCGTGTCCGACACAGGCGGTGACGGCGGCCGACGGCCGGACCGCACTTCTTTTCGCGCCCGGTCCGGTAGCCGGCTTCTCGGCCGCGGGTTTCCGTGTCTCGACCGGAGCCGCCGAGGCAGCGTCGCCCTTCCGGATCGAAGCTCGACGCATCGAAACCCCGTTCTTCCGGGCCGAACTGGCGGACGACGGTACCATCACCCGTCTCATGGACAAGTCGTGCGACCGGGAGATCGCGGTGCCGGGGACGTCACTTAATGAGCTGCAGTTCTTTCAGGATGGCCCCGAGCGCGAGGCCGCCTGGAACGTGCATGCGACCTATGAGCGCTGCCGGTACGACGCCGACCCCGACGTCGGGATCGAAGTCGTCGAGACCGGGCCGGTGCGGGCCGTCATTCGAATCGATCGTCGTTTCCGCGATTCGACGTTCGTGCAACGTATCGTACTCTACAGCAACCTTCGCCGGATCGACTTCGAGACCGAGGCGATGTGGCGCGAGCGGCACGTGATGCTGAAGGCAGCCTTCCCCGTGGCCGTTCGGTCGCCGCGGGCCACGTTTGAGATTCAGTTCGGGGCGGTCGAGCGCCCGACCCATCGCAATACGTCCTGGGACGAAGAAAAATTCGAAGTGTGCGGCCGGCGCTGGGCAGACCTCTCCGAGCCGGGCTACGGCGTCAGCCTGCTCAACGACTGCAAGTACGGCCACGACGTCCATGACAATTGTTTGCGCCTGACCTTGTTGCGCGGCAGCGACTGGCCGGACCCGGAGGCCGATCTCGGTGAGCACCGCTTCACGTACTCGCTGCTGCCGCATGACGGCGACTGGACAAGCGGCGGGACCGTGCGCCGCGCCGCCGAGCTCAATACGCCGTGGCGTCTGGCCGCCGGCCGGAAGCCCCGCGCCACGACACCGTGGCTATCGTTGTCCGGCATCGAGGTCGTCGCGGATACCTTGAAGCCCGCCGAGGACGGGCGTGGCGAAATCCTCCGCGTCTACGAACCGCACGGCGGCCGTGGCCGGGTCGAGATCACGCCGGCCTGTGACCTGCGGCACGTAATCGAGACCAACCTGGTCGAAGAGGACCTGGCCGCGGTCGCGGTCGCGGCCGACGGGAAATTCGCATTCGAGTTGCAGCCGTTCCAGGTTCGCACGTTCCGGCTGCAACGCAGCTGAGTCGTGAGAACCCGCTACCATCCGCCCAATGGGTTGACCCGTTCCCGTCCCTCGCGGTGTCGAGGAGCCGGGGGGGCATCGTAGAAGCCCCACCGGACCGAGGGACATGTGGTTCCCGCCCGAACATCCATCCGGCGGGGGAGCACTGCGCGCCGCCCTCGGCGGACCAGGTGTCGGCCAGGACGTAAATCGTGCTCCAAAATCTCTTGTGCCCCTCTGGAGCCGCGAACCCCGGATTGCGGAGCCCGATCGAGAAGCGTACACTGGGTCAACTGATGAAATTCCCCCATCCCGACCGGAAAGCCTTTACTTTCATCAGGCGACTCGCCGTCGTCTCCACCATCTCCATCCCGGCGTCACCGGCCCGTGATGAGCACATGAAGGCAACGGCCGAGCGCGTGCAGGAGATCTCGGAGCGCTTCACTGCCCTGAAACAACGTCTCTACCTCGGCCAGGCCGGAGGGCTGGTGGAGAACGCGCTGGCCGACGTGCGCGAGGCGACCGGGTTGACCGTACCCGAACCACTGTTTTCCCAAGCGCCGTGGCTAAATTCGAGGAGGTGAGGTCTATGCGGAAAAGGCCGATCAGCGCCTCGCCGATTGGAAAGACGGCCTTGATCACCGTTCTGCTCGCCGCTTTGCTATCGTCGTCCGCCTCCGGCGTTGCCGCCGAGCAGAAGGTCCGGCTCCGTGTCCCCGGACTGCCGCGGCGAGGGGACACGAGTCTGGTGGCCCTGGTCCGACTGGCCCAGTACGAAACCTTTCTGCGCCGCAATCCGGACATCGAGGTGGTGTCTCCCACCAAGCTTCATATGCCGGGGAAGCTGCACGAGGGGCTGGAGCTGATGTCCATTGCCGGCGACTCGGCCCCGGACGTCCTCAATCTCTACGTCCGCAAGGTCCAGAACTTCATCGACCAGGGATTCATTTATGACCTCGAGCCCCTGATCGAGCAGGAACTGAAGGCTGATCCCGATTTCGTGGCCCGTCTGGGAACGCCGGAATTCCTCTGGCCCGTGGTGACGAAAGACGGCCGGCGGTATGCCCTGATCAAAGACTATTACCTCCGCAACATGATCTACCGGAAGGACCTGATGAGGGAGGCGGGGATCGACCCGCCCCGCGCGCCAAAGGATTGGGATGAGCTCTACGACTTCGCCCGGCGAATGACCCGGCCGGACCGGGAGATTCCCCAGGCCGAGAAGGTGGACGGGCAGTGGGGGCTGCGCCTGATGTGGGGCAGTTTCGCCGGTTGGCTCTTTACCGATTTTGTCTGGCAAGCGGGCGGCGACATGATCCGTCAGTTCAAGACGTGCCCCCGGTGCGGTGCCGAGCACGAAGCGGTCAAGGAGAAGGAACTGCTTCGTTGCGGGGACTGCGGAGGGGAACTCGCCTCGATGGCCCCGGAATGGCGATTGACGTACGGGGACGAAGCGGGAGCCGAGGCCCTGCGCTTCTACAAGAAGCTGCGCTGGTCGAAGTGGGCCCGCTGTCCTCACGACGACGAGCCCGTCGACGTCCCCACCGTGGTCTGCCCCACCTGCCGCGAGCCCAACCCGGTCCTGCCCGATCCCGGCGCCGGCAAAAAGCCCGACCGGATGGCCTGCCGGGTGGACGGGACCTCCCTGGAAGTCCCGGCAGCGAAGAAACGCTTCGTCTGCCCGCTCGACGGGACGTTTCTGGACGGGGAAAAGATCCATACCGGCGTGGTGGAGATGCAGGAACAGGGGTTGACGGATTTCGAAGCGGGCAGCGTGGGCATGGCGGGTCACACCAGCATTCACGACGCAGTACGGCACTTAGAGACGGTAGGCCTGCGGGGCGCGGACATCGGGTTTGCCCCCTGGCCGGCCGGGCCGGGGGGCCGGGCCAGTTTCGTGGGCGGCAACGCACTGGGCATCAACCGAAACGTAAAGGACCCCCGCGTGATGGACGCGGCCTGGCGTCTGATCAAGTTCATGTGCAGCGAAAATGCCCGTCGCATCGAGACGCGGGTGAAAGTGGAAAACGGGTTCGCCCTCTACAGCGATCCGCGCGACCTGAAGCGATTCGGCTACGACGAGTATTACGAGCAGTTCTCGCCCGAGCTGGTCCGGGTCTACGATGAGATCGACCGGATCGGGCGGGTGGAACCTTTCGTGGCCAACTACCAGATCGTCCAGGCCGTCCAGCTCACCGAACCGGTGGATACGATCCTGAAGCTGGCCGACGGCTACCGTTACGACCCGGCCGTCCTGATGCGGGAGAACGAGCGGAAGAGCAACACGGCGGTCATGAAGGTGCGGGAGGAGTCCCTCCACGGGAAAAGGCAGCGGGTCGCTTGGTTCTTCTTCGTCCTTGCCGTTCCGCTGGGGGCCCTGCTCATCCGGGCCGTGCTGCGCGGCCATGCCGAAAAGCTGGCCAAGGAAGAAGTCGTGCCGCCCGCGCGCCGGCGACTTCGCGTTCGGCTGCGGATCTGGTGTTTCCTGGGGCCGGCGGTGGTCCTGGTGCTGGTGTGGCAATACCTCCCGCTGTTCCGGGGATCGGTGATGGCCTTCTTCGATTACCGGATCATGGCCCAGAGTCTCTACCTGGGTCTCGACAACTTCATCGAGGCCGCGACGTCGGGTCTCTTCTGGCGGGTGATGGGGAACACCGTGATCTACGTGGCCATGACCCTCGGGTTCGGGTTTCTCGTCCCGATCATCCTCGCCGTCATGCTCAGCGAGACCCCGGTGGGAAAGATGTTCTTCCGCACCGTCTTCTATCTCCCCACCGTCATCTCCGGCATCGTGATCATGCTGCTGTGGAAAGTGATCTACCAGGCCAGCGACGACGGCCTGCTGAATCGCCTCCTGGCGGCGCTCAACGAGATCACCATGCGGGTGGGCTGGCAGATCTACGATCGGCCCATCGACTGGCTCGGCGAAAACGCCTTCCTCGCCATGGCCTGCGTGGTGATTCCAGGCGTCTGGTCGGGAGCGGGAGCGGGCAGCATTCTCTACCTGGCCGCCCTGAAGACGGTGCCGGAGGATCTCTACGAATCGGTGGCCCTGGACGGCGGCGGGGTGGTGCAACGCATCCGCCACATCATGATCCCGTTTCTCCTACCCCTGATTGTGATCAACTTCATCGGCGCCCTCATCGGGAGCTTTCACGCCATGGCCAACATCTTCGTCATGACCGGCGGCGGTCCCGTGAACGGGACGCGGGTGATCGGGCTGGAGATCTGGGCCAACGCCTTCGTCTTCCTGAAGATAGGATACGCCACCGCCCAGGCGTGGATCCTGGGGGCCATGTTAATCGGGTTGACCCTGATGCAAATGCAGATCCTGAAGCGGGTCGAGTTCAGGGCGGGGGAGGCCAATTAAATGCCCCTGATCCTTCCGGCTGAGCGACGTTCGTTGCGTGCGATCCTGTTTCACGGCCTGATCGTGGTGCTGCTGGCCCTGGGCTCGGTGACCATGCTCTACCCGTTTGCCATTACGGTGGCGACCTCGTTCACGAGCAACGTCGACTACCGCGATTGGCGGTTGATCCCCCGGTATTTTCACGACGACGTGGCCCTGTACCGCAAGTACCTGGAGGCACGGTACGGAAAGGACCGGCCTTTCTTTCTCGAATTCCAGAGCAAGCACAGGCTCGAGGAGATTTCACAGTACACACAGATCGAAGCGATCCCCGAGGTCGATCTCGACGATCCCCACCTGCAGTGCCGGGTCGAGGACTGGGACCGGTTTCGGAGGGAATTGCCCGAGCGGTTTATGCGCACCTATTTCTTTGACGCCAACTACCTGGAGGGACGGTCGCAGAAGGTGTTCCAGCGGTATCTGCGGAACCGGTTCGACCATGATCTCGCGGCCTTCAATGCCCATCTGGGTCTCGGAATTCCCTTCAAATCGTTCCACGAAGTCAACGTGCCGGACGTCAACCTGGAGGGACACGGGTTGCGCATTCGCCGGGACCCGCTGCGGGATCTCTTCCTGTCCTACCGGGAGGAGATGCCCCTGGATCTGATCAATCCCCTCAACTTCGACCAAATCTACCAGGCCCGAATCCGCGGCCGGTACGCCGACATCGGCGCGGTCAACCGGGCTTGGGGGCGGGCCTTTCCCGGTTTTCTGTCGATCCGGTTTCCGACCGTTCGACCGGAGGGGGAGGAGGGTGCGTTCTGGGCCGAATTCATGCGCAAGCGCTTTCCCATCCGCTTCGTGAAGGTAAGGAGCAATCACGCCGAGGCCTACCGGGGCTTTCTGGCCGAGCGCTACCAGGGGGAGGCTCGATACAATCGGGTGGTGGACAAGTTCAACGCGGAATCGGGTCTGGCTATCCCCGCCCTGGCGGACACGGTCTTTCCCTCCATGCCTCCGGAGACCGATTTCGAGTTTCAGAACTGGAAGCGTTTCATCGACGAGAAGGTTCCGTTGGAGCAGCTCATCATCGAGACGACGCACACCCGCTATCACGATTGGCTTGGAAGAAACTACGGGACCGTCGAGGCGCTGAACGGAACGTATGGAGCCGGCTACGCCGCAGTCGAGGAGGCGGAGCTCCCGTGGGTCCTCGCGGACGCAGCCTGGTTCAAGGCCAACCGCAACCAGATCAAGCGCGAGTTCATCACGGCGAACTATCGCATGGTCTGGAGCTTCATGTCGCAGCGGGGAAGAGCCTTCTGGAACACGATCGTGCTCGTGGTGCTGTCGGTGATCGGGGCTCTTACCATCCAGCCCATGGCGGCCTTTGCCCTGAGCCGCTATCGCTTCTCCTACAAGCACAAGGTGCTCATCTTCCTCATCGCCACCATGTCGTTCCCGGCCGAAGTGACCATGATCCCGAATTTCCTGCTGTTGCGGGAGTTCCACCTGTTGAACACCTACGCGGCGCTGATCCTGCCGGGGCTGGTGAGCGGGATCAGCATCTTCTACCTGAAGGGGTTTTTCGATTCGCTTCCGCGTGAGCTCTACGAGGCGGGGATGATCGACGGGGCCTCGGAGCCGCGGATGTTCTGGGAGATCACCATGCCGCTCTCCAAGCCGATTCTGGCCGTCATCGGGCTCAACGCCTTTACCGCGGCCTACGGCGGCTTCATGTGGGCGCTGCTGATCTGCCAGGAAGAGAAGATGTGGACCCTGATGGTCTTCCTCTACCAGTTTTCTTCGCAGAACAAACCCCCGCCGGCCCAGATGGCCGCTTTTGTCCTGGCGGGGATACCGACGCTGCTGGTCTTCATCTTCGCCCAGAAGACCATCATGCGCGGGATCATCGTGCCGACAATGAAGTAACGCGTCCCTTGCTCACCTCTTCGCCTCCAGGCTCTCAATCGTTCCCTGCCGCGCCACGATCTCACCGTTCACCCAGCGTAGCCAGGCTGAAATCGACGTTGAAAAACGGCGTTTCCATCTTCACCCGGCCCGGTTCCCCTCCGCGCAGTCGGGCCAGATGATCAACACATACGAAGTAGTCCGAAAAGCCCTCGCTCCTGACTTCAATCACCCGTGGCATCGCCCATCCGTGCAGTTCTTTGCCGATCTCGTAGCCATTCGGGTCCCTCAGCGTGCACTGCCGCTCCTCGAGACGCAATCGCCGTACGCTCCGGATTCTGTATCCGTCTTCCGCCCTGTAGGGTTCGTGCGCGACGACGAAGTGGCAGTTCTCTTCGCTGTGCGGGTAGGTGCCGCCGAGCCATCGGCCGGTGCCGGGCATGTTCGATTCGTAGACCTTGCGGTTGATGACGATCCCGTAGCGTCCCTCGATGCTTTGGACGCCCTCCCGCGCCCGCCAGCTGCGCGGCGCCTTCCCGGTGAGGATCTCGCTCTCGTCTTCGGCGCCGTAATGGAGGGCAAGGTGAATGCCGCCCTCATGCTTGCAGAGAACCGTATCTGACGCGCCCGGTGCTTGCGTACAGACGCGTATCGTGTCTGCTGAAGGTACCGGCACCTCTGCTGGCGGATCAACGATTCAGATAGAGTTTCTTATTGCGATTCAGATTTCGAAGAGGAAGGGTGTGTGGTTGTGAGCTTTAAATCTGCATTTGTGATATGCGCGTACGTGGGCGCATCCGCAGCCCAGGCCCAAGAACCACCCCCGAACCTCCTCCCCAATCCCGGCTTCGAAGAGACGCCCGACGCGCTGCTCGGCGAAGGACGAACGATAGGGGAAGGGAAGGACACGTTTTCCTGCCCCGGCTGGTGGGGGGGGCGGAGCAAGGGGACGGTGCGGGTGTCGGGCGATACACGCGACAAGGCCGGCGGGAAGACCAGTCTTCGGTTCGATTTCCTCGATCCCGATACCGACAACGAGGTCTTCGTTCAAGGCCGGGTCCACGGGGTCAAGCCACGCACCATCTATCGCCTCGGGGGCAAATTCAAAGTGCTCAACGTCAACTGGGTCTTCTCGTTCAGCCACACGTATGAGTATGTGGGAGACGAACGCGTCGGCGGCACCGGGAGGCGGACGATTAATTACCCGACCTCAAGCGGATTCGAAGACCGCGAGGTCTGGATCATCACCGGGCCGAAGGTTTCCTGGATCGAAGTACGAATCCAGTGGCGGGGCCGGCCGACCATCGAGGGGATCGTCCGGCAGCCGTCGATTGTCTGGATGGACGACCTGGTGCTGGAGGAAATCGGCCCGGTGTTTCCGCCAGAAGGCGACTACCTGGCCGAGGATTTCGAGGGCAAGGAGCTGGACGGGTGGGTGCTCACCGAGATCGGGGCGCATTGGGAACCGACCGATCCCGGGTACGGGGACGCACGCAGCCCGCAGATCTCCGATGAGCAGGCCCACAGCGGGAAGCAGAGCCTCAAGATGGTCCCCACCTGGGGCGTAGTCACCCGGCCCTTCGACCGGGAGGTCAGCAATTGCATCGTGACGGGGTGGTTCTACGAGGTACCCAGTACCCCCAACGACAAGTGCCGCGGCATCGTGCTGCTCGCTGACGACGGCAAGCGGGTGGGGTTGGGCACGCACCGCGAATCGCTGTCGAACTACATCTGCTACCTCGATACCGGAGTGAAGGTGACCGATGTGCCCAAAAGCCAGGCGTGGCACGAGTTCAAGTTCGATGTCACCGAGGGGGAGGGAGTGGTCTGCTTCATCGACGGAGTCGAAGTGGGACGGACCGACAAGATCGACCGCTTCAGCAGCGTGCAGATCGGCGAACACGCCTGGCGCGGCAGCACCGCGTTCGTGGACGATCTCTCCATCGTGATGAAACCGTAGCCCAAAGCGCACCATGGAGATCGAGAATATGAAAGCCCACGCGACACTGGTTATTTTCGCTTTCGTCCTTCTTTTCGGCGACGCCTTCGCCTCCGACCTGACCGTGGGCAAGAAAGCAATGTTCAGCGAGGATTTTGAGCTGGACGTGTACGAGTGGCGGATGGAGGAGGAGGGGGCAACCGAAGAGGAACTCCCGCAACTGATCCGAACCGACCTCGCCGATGAGGGCCACAACGCGCTGGCCCTGCGCGGGAAGCGGGGGATCCTGGCGCTGGACCTGGTCACGGAAATCAAGGGGATCGTCGAGTTCCGCGTCCGGTTCGATCCGCCCTTCGACTACACCCGCATGTTTGCCGTGGGGCTCGACGACGAGGAGGTGCTGCTGGGCCTGAACGGGTCCGGGACCTTCACTCTTGTCGCGAAGGACGGCTGGAAGCTGACACCAATGGAGGCCGGCGGCGGGTGGCACACCTTTACCTACGATCTGAGTGGGGTTTTTGCGCGCATCTACATCGACGGGCGGAAGGTGGCCGAGCTGGAGCACCTGCGCGAACTGAACCGGGTGCGTCTCGGGATCAACCATGGCAAAGGGGGGAATTGCCTGGTCGACGCCTTTGTGATCTATAGCGCCGAGGCGGGGATCGCCGAGGACGAGGCCGTGGAGGTCGAGATTCCCCTGCTGGGCTGGGACGACGGGTTCAAGTCGTGCCGCGCGGCCTCGGAGACGCCGGAACCCGGCCGGCTCGGCATGACGGACGCAGTGGCCCGGACCGGGCGGCACTCCCTGGAGGTGGAGTTCGGACCGTATCCCTCCGGCGGCGGGCGGGGTTTCAATTTCCATCGCCGGATGCCGCTCCCCGGGGTGCCGCAGAAGATCGGACTCTGGGTACGCGGCGACGGGTCCGGGAGCGAGATCGGCCTGGGATTCGACACCCCGAACAGCCACTTGAAATACCGGATCCCGAAGGTGACCTGGACCGGGTGGAAGAAGGTCGAGATCGACCTGACCCGGGAATGCGACCAGCTCTATGGCCGGGAGTGGGCGCTGAAGGAGGCGGCGCACGAAGGCGCATCGATCGTCCAGTTCGTCATCCCCAATCAACCTGCCGGAGCGAAGGGACATGTCTATCTCGACGACCTGACGGTGACCACGCGGCTGAGCCGCCATGCGCCGTACGTGCTCTACGCCGAGAACACGGCGGAGGACAACATCGTGGAACTGGGCGACCCGGCGGAGTTCATCCTGCGCGTGGGGAATTACGGTGAGCAGGACGCTATGTTCACCATCGACTACCAGTTGCGGGACTACGAGGGACGCACCGTGCATAACGCCTCGACGTCGATCGAGGTGCCGGCGGGGCAGAACGCGCATGCCCGGCTCCAGGTCGACGACCTGTTCAACGGCTGGTACCAGGCGCTTTTTATCCTGACGCGCGACGGGCGTACCCTGATGACGGAGGAGGAGTCGATCGCGGTGTTGGCGCCGCTGGACCCGGCGGTTTTTTCCGACGCCAATCCGTTGGGGAATTACTCCGGGCCCAGTCGGGTGCTTCCGCGCATCGGGATGGCCGAATGCTACGTGAACAATCCGCCCTCGCCGAAAGAGTTGGCCTTTCTGGAAGAACACAATTTCACCGGGATTGTTTTCTACCAGGCTCCGAAGTGGGCCTATCTCCCGGACGAGGAGATGCACGTCGCGGCCGAAGCCTGGGCCGAAGAGATCGCGGAGACCTCGGCCTCGCTGAAGGGCAAGCCGATCTACTACAAGGTCCTGACCGAACCGAACAACAGCGGCATCTCCCCACCGCGGTGCTACGAGGTAATCAAGTACGCCCACCGGGGACTGACGAAGGGCGACCCGGAGGCGAAGATCATCGGCCTCAACACCTCCAAGTTCGACTGGGGCCGGCAGAAGGTGGTGTGGGGCCTGGGCGGGGTCCGGTATATTCACGCCGCCGGCGTGCATCCCTACGTGGGCGCCCACATGGGGGGCATCCGGCCCGAGCGGGTTCACGGCATCGGCAACCTGATGAGCATGCTCCGGCTCGACGACATGTTGCGCCGCCACAACCAAGGCCGGCCGAAGAAGATCTGGGCCAGCGAGTTCGGGATGACCTCGTCGCTCACGGATCCGAACGAAGGCAGCTACGAACGGCAGGCCGACCTCACCGCCCGGACCGTCATCGTGTTCAAGACCATGGAGAACTTCGGCAAGATTCACTACCACCTCCCGCGCGACTCCTCGGTGTGGGGGAAGTTCGGGCTTTTCACGGTGACCGGCGAACCCAAGCCGGCGGCGGCGGCGTTTCACACCTTGGCGAGGCGGTTGACCGGGGTGAAGTGGCTGAAGACGATCGAAGCAGAGAACAACGTCCGCGCGTACCTGTTCGAGACGCCGGAGGCGGGCCGGCAGATGATTGCGGCGTGGGCGATCGAGGGAGGGGAGGCTTTATCCTTGCCGGTTGCCTGTGAGGCGGTCGAGGTGATGAATCTGATGGGAGGGGTTCGCATGGAGACATGCGCGGATGGACGGTTGAAGCTGGGTCTGACCGAGTCGCCGGTCTTCGTGTCATCTGTCGGAGGGACCCGCCTGGTCGATCAATGGGTCCAGGTGGAGCGGCGGTATCGCGAGCTGCGCACCGGATCGGTACAGACTCCCTACGTAGTTCGAGTCGCGAACCTGGGGTCGGAGTTACTGGCGGGCACACTGACATGCGATCCGCCGGACGGAATCACGGCCGCGGAAGCGAAACAGGGGTTCGAGGTGCCGCCCGGCGAAACAAGAAATTTCACGGTCGCGATCGATGTCGCCGCTGATTGTGAACCCGGATTGCGCGATCTGGTCTTTGCCTTGGAGTCCCACCCGCTCTATTCAAGCCGGAGCATGATCAGCGTCGTGCGGCCGGAGACCGCGCTGGCCCCGGCCCGCGTTGCCGAAGCGCCGGTGATCGATGGAAAACTCGACGAGGAAGCCTGGCAGGATACGAAGGCTTTCACCCCGTTTCTCGACGACACCACCGGTTTCGTCCCGCTTGTGAACCAGGAAGTCCGCCTGGTCTACGATGCGAAGGGGCTGTACGTCGGCATGACGTGCCGGACGCGGGCGGGAGAGGCGTTGCGTGCCGATCACCAGGAGCGTGACGACCCGCTTCTATGGCAGGACGAGTGCGTCGAGCTCTTCCTTGACCCCGACCTTGACCGGAACAACTACTACCAGTTCATCGTCAACGTCGAGGGCGTTGAGGGAGACCGAAAATACGTTGACACGAAGACGCAGAAGCCGGACTGGGAGGGAGCCGGGGATTGGGACGGATCCATGACGTCCGCCACCTCGCGCACGGAAGACAGGTGGGCCGTGGAAATCCACATCCCGTGGGAGGACGTCGAGGTCGAGCCGGGCCGCGTGCATCGGATGGGCATCAATCTCTGCCGCAAGTACGCCCCGGTGGGCGATGCCACCATCCGCTCCTACACCCCGAGCGGCATCCAGGTCCACGGGGTGGAATCCTACCCGGTGGTCGAGGTTGACCTGCGATGAGCGCGGGTCGTTCAAGTTGCCACGCGATGAATCCGATCCTATGCTTTCACGAATGACAGGGTCCAACCACGACTTCTTTCGTCGAAACGGCTAACGGAGCTACGGGCCCCCGCCGCCCATGAAAGGACAAAGAAGTCGTTGGCCGGGCCGATCGACAAAGCTTACGACAAAGTGAAATCACATATGCGGCGCCCGAGACCTTCTGAACCCTGAACCATTCCTGAGCCGACTGGCAAGCCCCCGAGCCTTTGAACCCTCCCCCCAACATCCTCTGGATCGGCACCGACGAGCAGCACCGCGGCTCGATCGGGTGCTACGGTTCCGTAAACTGCCGCACGCCGCATGTCGATGCGCTGGCAGCGGAGTCGATGGTCTTCGACCAGGCTTTTTCTCCCATGGCGGTCTGCGCACCGACCCGTGCCTCGATCCTCACCGGCAAACTGCCCAGCGAGGGGAGCGTGATCGGGAACGGCGACATGGAGTTCACCATGCCGTTTCGGGAGATCACGAAGAAGGAGGTCCCGCTTCCCACCTGGGTCCCCGCCCTGAAGGAGGCGGGCTACCGGTGCGTGCATGTCGGCAAGTGGCATGTTCTTCCTGAATGGGAAGACCGTCCCAGCCACTTTGGATTCGAGGGGCCGGATTGGCCGGGGTTCGGACAGATCTGGGACGAGGAGGACTACCGGGATTATCGCGTCTCGATCGGTCTTCCCCGTGAGCTGGAGTTCAGCGAGGAGATCAATGCACTGCACCCCATGGGCGGTTCGCCCTTCGAGCCCAAGTCCGCGCGGCTGGCGGGGCCTGTGGAGGGGAGCCTACCCTACTTCGTGGCGGAGAAGACCATCGAGTCGATGCGCGAGGTAGCGTCCGCGGCAAGGGCCGGCGAGCGGCCGTTCTTCCTGCGCTGCGAGTTCTGGGGCCCGCACATTCCCTGCATCGTCACCGAACCCTACTACTCGATGTACGATCCGGCAGCGCTGCAGTTGCCGGAGAACTTCGGCGTGCTGGGCGAGAACAAGCCGGAGATCCACGCCAACATGTCGGGCGGATGGGGGATCGCCACCCATCCGGAGGATGTCCAGCGTCGATTCATCGCCTCCTACCTCGGCTACGTGAGCTGCATTGACGCCCAGGTGGGACGGATGCTGGCCGCACTCGACGAGCTGGGACTGGCGGAGAACACCATCGTGGTCTACACGTCCGACCACGGCGACAGCCTGGGAGCACACGGGATCTACGACAAGGGGCCGTTCATGTACGACGACATTTATCGCGTGCCCCTCATCGTGCGCTGGCCGGGCACGGTCCGGCCCGGCCGAAGCGACGCCCTGGTCTATAACATGGACATGGGCGCCACGATGTGGGAGGTGGCCGGGGCGCCCGTCCCGCCGGGCGGCTCCGCCCGCAGCCTGCTCCCGGTCCTGCGCGGCGAGGCTGCGAATCTCGGCCGCGAGGCGATCATCTGCGAACTGTGGCTGCAGTGGGACTTCTATCCCCAGGCCATGGCACACTCGGGTCGGGAAAAGTTCGTCTACAATTTCGGCGGCACCGACGAGTACTACGACCTGGCCACCGATCCCGGGGAACTCCGCAACCGGATCCGCGACCCGGCGGTCCGCGATCGCGCCCAGACCCTGAAGACCCACCTGCACAACTGGATGAAACAGGTGAAGTCGCCCATGCTGGAAGGCTTCGAGCGGACACAGGCAGCCAAGGCTCTTTGAGGAGCGTAGGACAAACCGGGGGCAAACCGGCAGTATTCTCCCGCAAGTTACCACACGCAGAGGTATCAACCGTAGCGGAAGCTCCTTGAGTATCGGTAACGAGACATCGACCGAGCTCTCAAGAGGGTGCGGGCGAACCTGTGGAATTTCCGTGCCTACGAAGAGCGGGCCCTGCTCCAGAAGAACATTCTCAAGGTCATCGAGGGACAGGGGCTGTCGTTAGAGGCTTCGGGATCGGATCCCCATTCCAATTGCGACTTCGTCTGAGTCCTGGGTTTTCGTGGATCAGAGCCTTGGCAATCCCGGGGAGCGTGTGGCATGATCCTTCCTGAATCGAAAGGTCTCAAGGTGCGTGAGCATGACGGAAACAACCGATGTCGTGATCGTCGGCGGAGGGTCGACCGGAACGAGTACAGCGCTTCACCTGGCTCGACTTGGCGTCCGGGTTGTCCTCGTCGAGAAAAATCTCATCGGAAGTGGACAGTCGGGACACGCGGCAGGAATCGCGCGCACGCATACGCCGGTGATCGAAGCAGCACGGGCGGCCAAGGAGTCGCTTGATTTTTTTCAGAACTTCAAGGAGACGGTAGGCGAGGACATTCCGTTCCACAGAGTTGGCTACCTCGTGATCTTTCCGCGGGAGGTCAAAGACCTCGTTACCGAACACGCCGCCCGCTTGGAGAGCATCGGTAGCTATAGTCACGTCATCGGGGAGGACGAGGCTCGGGCGATCTTCCCGCCGATGGAGTGTCGGGAACCGGCGACGTATCTGTTCGAAGCAGCGGCGGGATATATCGACCCCATGGCCGTCACCCGGGCGCTCGCCGATGCGGCGATCCGGGAAGGGGTTCAGGTATGCGAGGGCGTTCAGGTCAACTCGTTGAACGTGACGAATGGACAAGTTTCCGGAGTTGTGACAACGGGCGGCGTCATCAATTCGGCGAAAGTTTTCCTGGCGACCGGTGTGTGGACGAATACGCTCTTGCGAGATCTCCACGCCCAGATCGCCGTCTATCCTCACCGGACGGAGGCGATTTTCCTGAGGCGACCGCCGGCGGAGCACGGTGATCATCCGGTGATCGACGACAAGCACAACCTCGTTTATTACAGGCCCCAGGGTCGGGATCAATCGTACGTCGGATATCTGGAAGCGATGAGGCACCCGGATCGCGATAGCCTGGACCGGGGCGACCCTGACAACCTCCGTCAGGGAAACACTCTCGAGACCGTGCGCGACCTGCACGAGAGAGTATCCCGGAGAGTCCCGGCCTACCGAAAGGGCTACTGGAAGAGCGGCTTTGCGTGCGTTTACGACGTTACGGAAGATTGGTTGCCCACGTTCGATGAAATCGAGAGCGCCGGAGGTCTGTTCGTCGCCTCCGGCTTCAGCGGTGGAGGATTTCATCTGGCGCCCTGGATCGGCAGAACGATGGCGGAGTACATCTCGAGCGGTGAGAAGCCGAAGGAACTCGAGCCGTTCGCGAATGGACGGTTTCGGGACCGTACGTTGATCACGGGTGTTTACCCGTTTGCCAGATAGGAAATTCCCCCGCCACGCACCGTCAATCCGAATGACGTGAACACATCACGAATCCTTCAACCCTTTCACCGATATCCTCGCCAACCCTTGGTTCTGCCACACGATGGTGGCATGCCCGGTGGGTAGAAGGCGTGTGGACAGCTTGCTACTTTGGGGTGGATTCCGACTGATTTCTCCACGACACTATGCGCATGGAGCACGGAGAGCCACATCATCACCCCAACCTGGTCTTCACGTTGGCCGACGTTGAGGCCATCCGCGAGAAGGTTGCCCGGTATGACTGGGCCCGGAATCTCTACCGGCGCATCAAGACCGCCGTCGACGGCGGAACGGAGGCCTACTATCCGCCGGGGCGGCGTTTCTCCATGGCCAATCCGGATCCGGGCATGGCGGCCTTTCCCGACGAGGGCCCCGGGCGGCGGGCGGTACTGGAAACGCCGGCGTTCCGTATCGATTTCCGCGGGGCATATGTGTACCTGCGCATGGTGGAAGGAAAGGTCGCGGCAGTACAGGGGAAGGTGGAAGAGGCCGTGGCAGTGGCCTGACCTGACTTCGCTTCGATGATCTCCAGCGCGACCATCCGGGAACTGCAGCAGCGTTGGCCGTTGCCGTCGGCGCCGCGGCCGATCGTGGTGATCGGGGCGGGCGGCATCGTCAATGACGCCCATCTTCCGGCGTATGCCGCCTGCGGCTTTGAGGTCGCCTCGGTATTCGACGTGGATCGCGGGCGCAGCGTGAAGACGGCGGAGGCCCACGGCATTCCCCGCGTCTGCGACTCGCTGGACGAAGCCGTGGAGCGGGAGGGCATCGTCTTCGACATTGCCGTGCCGCCCGATCGACTGGCTTCCGTCGTCGAGCGTCTGCCGGTGGGCGCCACCGTATTGATGCAAAAACCAATGGGTGCCAACCTGGAAGATGCCCGGCGCATCCGGCAACTCTGTCGGGAACGGGAGTTGATCGCCGCGGTAAACTTCCAGCTTCGATTCGCCCCCATGATGCTGGCGCTGCGGGACCTGATTCGTCGCGGCGTCCTGGGCGATATCGTGGACGTAGATGTTCACCTGAACTACCTCGAGCCCTGGGACTTGTTCCCCTTTCTCAAGTCGCAGGCCCGGGTGGAGATGATGATCGCCTCGATCCACTATTTCGACTGGATCCGCAGCCTGCTCGGCGAACCCGAAGGGGTCTACGCGCGGTCAATTCCCCACCCGGAATACCCGGGCATCGAAACGACGCGCACCAGCGCGATCCTGGATTACGGCGGGGCCACGCGTTGCTGCCTGTCACTGAACAACACATGGGCCTATGGGGCGCGGCATGAGGCCACCGCCGTGCGCGTTGAGGGATTGAAGGCCGCGGCGGTTGTGCGCATCGGCGCCCTCATCAACTACCCCCAGGGGGAAAAGGACACGTTGGAAATCGCACGGCGTCCGGCGGGCGATGCGCCCGTTTCCTGGCAGCCGGTGCCGTTGGTGGGCGGCTGGTTCCCGGATGCCTTCCGGGGTACGATGTCGAACCTGCAGCGCTACGCCGCGGGGGAGGACGAGATCCTGGTCACCCATTTCGAAGATGCCTACCGGACCATGGCCATGATCGAGGCGGGTTACGCGTCCAATGATCACGGGCGGACACCAATTCCGGAGTAGGAGGAACCGTGCGAATCACCATCACCGACATGACCGTGCGGGATATTCGCTTTCCCACGTCGGAGGAGCTTCACGGCTCGGATGCCATTCACACGGCCCCCGATTACTCGTGCGCCTACGTTGAACTGCGGACGGCAACCGAAGGCCTGACGGGTACCGGCCTCGCGTTCACGTTGGGCCGCGGCAACGACGTCTGCGTGGCCATGATCGAGGCGTTCAGGGATCTCGTGATCGGCCGCGAACTGGCGGACATCTACGCCGACATGCGTGCCTTCTGGTTCAGCCTCACCAATGACGGACAGCTGCGCTGGCTGGGTCCGGAAAAGGGAGTGGTGCACTTCGGCGCGGCCGCTCTGGTCAACGCCGTCTGGGACCTCCGGGCGAAGGCGGAGGGTAAGCCCCTGTGGCGACTCCTGGCGGACATGTCCCCGCAAGCCCTCATCGATTGCATTGACTTCCAGCATATCGACGACGCGCTCACCGAGGCCGAGGCACGAGAGATCCTGGAGGCGCACGTGGCGGGCCGGCGCGGCCGGGCTGCGGAGCTGGTGGAAACCGGACTGCCGTCGTACACCTCAAGTGCCGGCTGGCTCGGTTACAGCGATGCGCAGGTCGGCGACCGGGTGAGGAAATACATGGCGGATGGGTGGACCTCCTTCAAGATGAAGGTCGGGGTGGACATTGAGGCCGAGGTGCGCCGGGCGGCGCTGATACGGGATGTGATGGGAGCCGAGGGGCGCCTCATGGTCGATGCCAACCAGGTGTGGAGCGCCGACCAGGCGATCGAGTGCATGGCCCGGCTGGCGCCCTGCGATCCACTCTGGATCGAGGAGCCGACGCATCCCGATGACATTCTTGCGCATGCGAGGATTGCCAAGGCTGTGGCGCCCATCGGCGTGGCGGCGGGGGAGTGCATCAGCAACGCGGTGCTCTATAAGCAATTCATGCAGGCCGGCGCCATGAGTTTCTGCCAGATTGACAGTTGCCGGCTGGGGGGCGTCAACGAAGTGCTCGCCGTCCTGCTGATGGCGGCGAAGTTCGACATTCCCGTATGTCCGCATGCCGGTGGTGTTGGCCTGGGCGAGCAGGTTCAGCACCTGGCGGCGTTCAACTATCTGGCGGTGGCGCCATCGTTAGAGAATGTCGTGATCGAGCACACGGATCATTTGCATGAGCATTTCGTGCATGCCGTGTTGATGAAAAATGGCCGCTACCAACTCCCGGATGCCCCGGGGTACAGCAACACCATGAAGCCGGCGTCGCTCCATGCCTACGAATTCCCGGGCGGTCGGGTTTGGCGAAGTAGCGCGGCGCATTAGCCGCTCGTGACCGCGCACCGGGAACCACCCGCCCATTCCACACCTGTACTCGATCCGCTTTGCGGTCAATGGTGAACGCGCAGACTGTGTGGAGGATTCTGATTCCCTGGTCGTATCCAATGCAGTACCGATGACTCGATGCCGCTGGGCAACGGGTCCGTCGGGTTGAATGTATGTACCGAGGTCAACGGCGAAGTGAAAAGACCCACGGTTCCCCCGGCCGCTGCCCGAGGCTATCGCTTTGTGCCCGACGTCGGGAGGACGCGGGCGGGATCCCAGTATCCGTGTTCGGTGTAGATATGCGAGACATCGGGTCCGTCCAGGGTCGCGCCCGGGACCTCGGCGCGGTATTCGAAGGGCACTTCACCCGCCGTGTAAGGAGATTTCTTTCGCGCCTCGATACACTGGTGCAGGGCTCGCCTGCGCTTCGCCTGGTAGCCCGGCGTGCCGTCGAAGGGCTCCAGCGCCTTCAAGGAATAGAACCAGCAATAGAACGTGCGGCGAATCGACTCGGAAGAGGTCCGTGGCGATCCGTGGATCAGCCGCGCGTCATGCAGGATGACGTCGCCCGCCTTCATCAGCATAGGCACCGCCTCCGGTACCTCGGACGGTACACAATCCTTTCGTTGAAACGGCGCGGCCTTTTCGTCGGGCCAAAGGTTGCTGCCCGGGATCGCCCACAGGCAGGTCTCCTCCGGCGCGTCGTCCAGGTAGATGTCGACGTTGTAGTTCTGCGGCGTCCCGGCCCAGGCGGAGCCGTGGTCCCGATGCCAGGTCACCTGCGCTCCCTCGCCGGGGACCTTCACGACCATGGCGTCGCCGATCGACAGGAAATCCTTTCCGCTGATCCGCTCCACCATCCGCAGCAGGTCGGGGTGCCCGATCAGCCACTTGCAGGAGTCGCAGCGGCCCGTAATGAAATCGATACGGGAAAGGACGACGCCCTCCCCCGTCTCCGACGGGGCGTAATAATAGCCGGGTTCGTCACGGAATTCCGCCAGCCCATAGTCGACCAGGGCCATCGTTTCTTCCTGCAGGCGATTCAACTCTTCGTCCGACACGAAACCCTCGACCTTGAGGTAGCCATTCTGACGGAAAAACTCGACCTGCTCGTCGTCGACGATCGGCGGAACGGTTCGGCCCCAACTCATAGCGCTGCTTCCCACGTTTTTCGGTACCGGTCAAGTTCAGCGTGCGCGAAGGGCTCGATCTCGCGCAATTGCAGCGGCCAATCCACTTCAGCCAGGTCCCACGACGCGAGCATTCCCGCGCCGATGGCGGTCCCCTGCGAATCGGGATTGACGAGGCAGCGTTCATGCCCCGTGAGGGCGGCAACCAGCCGGCAATACCACTCGTTGTTGGCGAACCCGCCGTCAATGATCAACTCGCCGTCCGTCCGCATCAGCCGGCAACTGGCCGCGGTCATGAGGGCCACGTAGAGCGTGGCGCGCGCCGCCGCCTCGGCCGGCTTGCCCGGCTCCGACCCACGCATTTCCCTTTTCCTTCCCATGAACGGCCCGCCGGGCGTGAGAGAGGGGAGCACAAAGCTGCCCTGCTCGATCACGTGGAGAAGATCGGCCTCGGTAAACAGAATGCCGGCGCCCTCCCCTTTTGTAAGAAGCTCAAAATCCCGCCCGCCCATGTAGCGTGCCGTGGGAAGCGGGTTTCCTTCCACGTCGACGATCGCCATCGTGTCGCGGTTCGGATCGAGTGAATCCAGCGGCATGCGCGGGCTCATGATGACGACCCACGTGCCCGCGGAGATCAGGCTGAACGGTGTTCGATGACCGCGCAGGTAGAGCGCGAAGTTCGCATTGGAGTCATGCACGCCGGGATAGACCATGCAATCTGCGGGCAGACCCGTCTCCCGGGCCACCTCGGGCACGACCGGGCCCAGCGGCTCGAAGGCCGGGCGCATCGGCGGAAAGAGCTCACGCCACCCCTGCGTATCGACTAACTCGGTGAAGTCCCGCCGGCCGGGATGCCAAAGGTGGGTGTGGCAGCCGACGGATGTCAGTTCGCCGGCGGCAACACCGCTCAGCCGCCAGCCGAAATACTGCGGGTACATCAGGATATTTTTCACCCGACTGAACTCATCGGGAAACGCACACTGTTGCCAGAAGAGTTGCCGGGCAAGGTTAAGCCCCTGCGGCAGGTCCGGTGTCTGCGTCTGTCTGAAAGGCGGAATCAGCGGCTCGAACGCCCGGTTCACCTCCTCCGGAACCTCCACTTCGTAATCCATCACCGGCAACACCAGGTCATTCTCGTCGACCAGGGCTGCCGTGCAGCCGTGCGTGCTGGTGACGATGGCATCGATGCGGTGCGACTTCACCGACTCGGCAATCGCCTCCAGCAGCCACGACCAGACCCGCCCGGTGTCAAGATGAAGATATGGGAGCCCTTTCAGAGCAGAACTGTCGGTCTTGAGAACCCCGAGGACCTCGCCCCGCTTCGACATCACGAGGAGCTTCGAATTGGTTTTCCCGATATCAAGGACCAGCGTGGCGGCGCCGTTTTCTGTGGTTGCGGTCATCTGGAAACAGAACCATTCGTGTAGGTGTAGGAATTGCGTCGCACTGCCGGAGCTTTCTGTAATTCAGCAGGTATAGCTAGAATTTCCGACCTCGTCCAGACGCACCGCCACCGATTCGAGGACCAGCATATGACCAGTACTCCGCGCAGGCGTGAGAGGACTCGGCATGGGTCGAAACCACGCAGTGAGTTACCACCGGAACGAAAGCGTCGACCTCATCGCTCTGGCGGAACTAAATGAAAACCGCCTCGCCGTCCACGATGGGGGACCGAACCGCAATGACCGGGGAGTGACTGGCCCATTGTACCGCCTGCCCGGTTCCGGAAATTGCAAACGTGTTCTCCCGCTGCGGCATCGACTTTCACCAGATCACCGGGGTGTTGGAGGACGGAGATCCTTGCTGGAAGGAAATTGATGCGTGGGTGGATGCCGCGCGGACATCGGTGGCGTTGGACCGGATGGTTGAAAAACACGGTCTCAATTCACTGGCCTATTTCTACGCCGGGACGGGAAACCCGGCCAACGAGGAAACCATGTGTTCCATCATTCTCGGGAACTCCCTGCTTACGGCGCGCGGGGTGCCGGTGGCCGGCGAGTACGAGGTGAAGAACGCGCTCGCCATGAAGATCATGGACAGCTTCGGCGGCGGCGGTTCGTTTACCGAGTTCTACCTGATGGATTTCAAGGATGACGTGGTGCTGATGGGCCACGACGGGCCGGGACACATCGCGATCGCGGAGGGGCGGACACGGGTGAAGCCGCTGGAAGTCTACCACGGCAAGGTCGGCAAGGGATTGTCCGTGGAAATGTCCGTGCGAAACGGACCGGTGACGCTGCTGTCGGTGGTTCAGGCGGGGGACGCCAGGGTGCAGTTCCTGGTGGCCGAGGGCGAATCGGTGCCGGGTCCGATCATGGAAATCGGCAACACCAACAGCCGGTACAGATTCCCGCTCGGCGTTCGCGAGTTTGTCGGCGCCTGGAGCAGCCACGGCCCCGCCCATCATTGCGCGGTGGGCGTCGGGCATGTTGCGGACCGGATTCGCAAGCTGGGGGCCTTACTGGAGGTTGAGACGATCCGGATTTGCTAGCAATCGAAGTACAGACTGAATTATCGATATGATCAAGTCTCCCCTCACCGGCGAGCAGCTAAGGCACTACTTCCTGAACGGATACCTCGTTGTGCCCGGCTTGGCGCGGGATGCCGTCATCGATGACGTGCTCGCGCATGCGGGCGTTACCGATGAGGACCTGGCTGCGGGTACCTGGCATCCCATCATTTTTGACTTTGCCAACCCCACGCAGCATGCACATGTCCATCAACTTCTGATTGAGCCATCGATCCTTTCGGCCATCGAACAGATTTTTGAAGTCCCTGCCCGCGTCTACTTCGGCATGCTGGCGGTGGTCCCGGCCGGAGGCGGCACCGGACTCCCCTGGCATCAGGATAACCAGTACGACCAGGTGATCGGCGCGGCCTTGAACGTATTTGTGGCCCTCTGCGACATCACACCCGACAAGGCGATCCTGTGGGTCGCACCCGGAAGCCATCTTCTCGGGACGCAGCCGTCGAAAGAGTCCGAGACGGTTCCCGGTCACCGTGAGGCCGTGGTCGAACCGGACAACGGCATCCCTCTCCCGGCCATGAAGGAGGGAGACGTCTGCATTTTCGACCGAAGCACCTACCTCCGGTCATTTACGAACGAAACAAACGAGCATCGCTATGCCTACGCGGCCCAGTACCAGGCCGACTACGCCCGCCTGGCTAAGACAGGAGAAAAGGACCCGAGGAAATTACGTGCAGCCGAACCCGTGACCCGGCGTGGCTACCAGCGCCGGCTGTGGATCGTTGCGGTGTACACCATCCGGCAAACACAGCCAGCATAGCGCCTTCAGTTTCGGCGCGGTGGTCAGCGTGAACCTCGTGCGCGTGTATCCGTCCATGCGCCTCGACTCCAGAACCTGGCGTCGAAGGGCCACCCGTGGCGGCGGCGGGCCCAGAATCTCCAGAAACCGGGCCCGCGCCTTTCGCTGCCAAGCGCGCGCGGCCCGCAGGGTCTGGGACTCGAAGGCCAGGCGCGGGCGGCGGCGTGTCCAGGCGTCGAGGCTTTCCCGTATGGCCAAGCCGGGATCAAGCGGTTCGAGGTATTGTGTCATTTGCTGCAAAAATTATTTTACGTGCGGTAGTTCGTGAAGTCATGGTACGGTTGCGAACGTCTAAGTGGGATCATCAGCTTTGACGACCAAAAGAGTGAACAGAATTCCGCGAATATCGCCTGTCAATACAGGGCGTATGCAGACCCGCGCGTTGATTCAATGAAAATTCCCGTTTCGGTCCACGAAAACGAGGCTGCCACGGTCGCAGAGTCATCCGACGAAATCGACGCGTTGATCGAAAGCGCTGCCGACGAAGCGTCCAGCCTGGATCGCCTGAATATTATCTCCTTCACCGCACCGAACGGCAACTACGTGAGCCTGGTGGTGGGTTCAGACGAAACCGTCGTTATTTTCACCTACAGTCACCACAGTCCGCCCTATTACGCTAGCAAAGGATCCAGCGAGGACGAGACTCCGGTGCTGACGGCGTTCGTCGCCTTGAAGCACAAGACCGAGTTTCCCCGGAAATGGGTCATTCCGCTCGAACAAGGCATCGCGGCGGTCCATGGGTTTACCGAAATCGGTGAGCTTCCGGAGACAATCGAGTGGGTTGAGCAGTAGGACTCAACAGGCGAAGCGCAAAGGATTCCGTGTATTCCCTGGGCAAACACCGGGCACTGCAGGGGTTGAAGGAGGTCCAGGACATCCGAATCAGGGATCCGTTCATCTACCCGGATGCAAAGGCGGGAACGTACTATCGCTATGCTCAATCAGGCAACCGCCGGCACAGCAACTTTCTGGGAGTCGAAGCCTACACGAGCAAGGACCTGATCCACTAGCAGGATCCTCAACCGGTTCTGACATTGCCGGAAGATGCCGGCATTCAATCCGTCTGGGCGCCCGAGGTGCACGAATACGGCGGCAGATTTTATCTCTTCGTAACCCTCACCTTCAAGAGACCGATTACGAATCAGAAGCCCGTTGAATCCGCCGACTGGCCGGACTTGCACGAACGCGGGACGTACATCTATTCTGCGGGCACTCCTGCAGGCCCCTTCCATCCGCTCAAGGGCGCATCGCACACGCCACCGGGCTGGATGGCGCTGGACGGAACGCTGTTCGTCGAGGACGACACGCCCTACATGGTCTTCTGCCACGAATGGGTGCAACAAATCGACGGCACGATTAATGTCGTCCAACTGAAGGACGACCTTTCCGGCACCATCGGGACGCCCGCCGTTCTGTTCAAGGCTTCCGATGCGCCGGGCGCCTCTTCCGCTCCCGGTGAAGGCAAGATCACAGATGGGTGCTTTCTATATCGAAGCGCAAAGAGCGGCAGGCTGTTCATGATCTGGTCTACGTTTATTCCCGGCCGCGACTACTGCGTCGTCCTGTCCAGATCCCAGTCGGAAAAAATCAACGGGCCATGGGCGGACCACAAATTGATCTACGCGAAAAACGGCGGACACGGCATGATCTTCGAGTCGTTTGGTGGACAGCTGCTGATGGCACTCCACCAGCCAAACACCGAAGGAGCAGAATGGTTGCGACTGTATCGCGTGACCGACAGCGGTGATATCCTTAGGATTGGAGAGGGACTCGGTTGACGAGTACGACTACGATTCCGAGACTCTTCCGTCGTCATCCGTACTCGTCGCGCGTACTCGTCAACCGGAGAAACCGCCCCTCCTCAGGACAGAACGCCGAATCCCCTTGCAGTAGCGTGTCAAAATGCCTCATATTTCAGCAGATACCGCCATGCCAGCGCTGACTCAAGACCAACTCAATCACTTCGCCACCGAGGGGTACCTCGTTGCCAAGGCCGTGATGGACCCGGTCAGAACCCTGGACCCGGTCATTGAGGAATACGCTTCCGTCCTGGATCGCCTCGCGGACGAGCTGTACCGGAGCGGCGAGATCCGCTCGCGCTACGAAGAGCTCAATTTCAGCGACCGCTACATCCAGATCTGCATCGACACCGGCCAGATTCACAGCCAGTTCTTCGATTTCTCGCTGCCCTTCCAGGGCGTCCATCTCGACACCCCGTTCTGGGCCGGTCCGGCCGTCTTCGGCGCCTTGACCGACCCCGACCTGCTCGACGCTGTCGAATCGCTCATCGGCCCCAAGATCTATTCCAATCCCGCCCAGCACGTGCGCATCAAACCGCCCGAGCACCACCTGCCCAAAAACGAGTACGGAAACCCCATCCTCGGCCCCACGGAGTGGCACCAGGACTACGGCGTGCTCACCGCGGAGGCCGACGACACCAATGTGGTGACGGTCTGGTTTTCCCTCGAGGACACGCCCATCGAAAAAGGCCCGCTGATGGTCGTGCCCCGCTCGCACCAAAACGGCTTGTTGCCCCACTGCAATCACTACATGGACAACCGCCCCGAGTTTGCCGGCGGCTCGCAGATCCCCGAAAAGCTCTTCGCCGACGACCAGGCCATCCCGCTGCCGGTCGAACGCGGCGACGTGGTCTTTCTACACCGGGAGACCGTCCACGGCTCCTATTCTAACGTAAGCGACGAGGTCCGCTGGAGCCTGGACTTGCGCTACAACCCCACCGATCAGCCTACCGGCCGAAGCGCCTTCCCCGGCTTCGTCGCCCGCAGCCGCAAAGACCCGGCAAGCGAACTGCGCGACCCCGCCGAATGGCATCGCCTCTGGCTCGACGCCCGCACCCGGATGTCGACCGTCAACCGGGAAAGACAGACCGAAG
>CAUZEO010000004.1:0-47760 GCA_963578625.1 Kiritimatiellia bacterium
CGTCACAACCCGCCGCCACTGCAGCCCGGGCCAGGCAGGGAGCAAAGCGCCCGTCGCCTGATGACTCGGTGCCGCCCGCGCCCGGTCGCTGCACGCTGTGGGTCGCGTCAAACACCACCGGGTACCCGGTCTCACGCAAGATCGGCAAGCTTCGCATATCCGCCACCAGGTTCTGGTACCCGAACGAGGCGCCCCGCTCGGTTAGCACGATGCGCACACTGTTGGCGCTCTCGATCTTGGCCACGACGTTCCGCATATCTTCCGGCGCCATGAACTGCCCCTTTTTCACGTTCACAACTCGCCCCGATTCAGCGGCCGCTAACAACAGGTCCGTCTGCCGGCAGAGAAACGCGGGAATCTGGATTACGTCCACCACTTCGGCCGCCAACGCCACTTCGATCTCACTATGCACATCCGTCAGCACCGGGAGTTCGTACCGGGACTTCACCTCGGCAAGAATTTCAAGACCTTTCGAAATGCCCGGCCCCCGGTACGACGTGTGGGACGTCCGATTGGCCTTGTCATAAGAAGCCTTGAATACCAACGGAATCCCCTCGTCACGCGCAAGCGACGCAAGCCTTTTCGCAACCTTCAGGCAAAGCTCCCGCCCCTCGATCACGCACGGGCCGGCGATAAGCAGCAAGGGGGATCCGCCGCCGATGCCATGAGGTCCAATTTTTACTTTTCTGGGCATCGTTACGCCAGGGAGTCGGTTTCCAATCCGAGTTTGAGAAGCATTTCTTCAGCGCGTGCAATGTCTTCCGGGACATCGATTCCTATACCGGCGTGCTCGGCCTGAATCACCTTCATTCGGCATCCAATGTAGAGAGCACGGAGCTGTTCAAGCTTTTCGATGACCTCCAGTTCGCACGGAGGAGTGGCGACCAGTCGCTGCAGAAAGGATGCGCGGTAACCGTACAATCCGACGTGCCGCCGGTAGGCGGGTTTCCCGGTGCCGTCCCGGTTGTGAGGAATGCAGGCTCTAGAAAAATAGAGAGCGCCCCCCGACCGGTCGCAAACAACTTTGACAATAGAGGTTGAAGCCAGGTCGGAGGGCTCGGTAATCGGGGTGGCGGCAGTGGCCATGTCCCAGGCGTCGTCTTCCGAAAGTTGCTGGGCAATGGTGTCAATCAAACTCGGCTCGACGAGGGGTTCGTCACCCTGGATGTTGATGGCAATGTCGCATCCGACCCGCGCAGCGACTTCCGCCACCCGGTCCGTTCCTGAAGGGTGGCCGGCGTCCGTCATCATCGCCTCCGCGCCGGCCTCTTCGGCCGAATCAAAAATCTCCTGGTCATCCGTGGCGACGATGACCCGCTGCAATGAGCGAGCCTGCCGGGCCCGATCAATGACCCACCACAGAAGCGGGCGGCCGCACAGCGAAACCAGGATCTTTCCCGGAAACCGCGTCGCCAGTTTGCGGGCGGGGATTACGCCGATAATTTCATCCGATTCGGGCAAGAAGATCCTCCGGGGAACAACACGCGGTTCCCAGTTTTCCGACGACGACACCGGCCGCATAATTTGCCAGCGCCGCCGCTTCACGCAGGGTGGCGCCGGACGCAATGGAGAGCAGGCAGGTGGCAATCACCGTATCTCCGGCGCCACTCACGTCAAACACTTCGCGGGCATGCGTCGGCACATGGAACGGCAGACTGTCGTTGGTCACCAGCAGCATCCCGTGGGGGCCCAGGGTAATCAGAAGCGCCCGCGGACGCCACGATTCCCAGAGCCTGGCAGCAACGTTATGTAGAGGCCCATCGGCCAGCGGGTCATCCTCCGGGGTGCCCTCGGGAGAGCCGGACAGCCCGAATGCTTCCTTGCGGTTGGGTGTGACGACGGTAACGCCGTCCACACGCAGCAAGCGTCCCTCCTTGGGGTCATACCCGACCGGGATTCCCGCATCGCCCGCCATTCCAAGCAGGGAATCCACGAGCAGTTGCGTAAGAGCCCCTTTCCCATAGTCTTCTAGTATGATTCCCGACGCACCGGCGGCACTGCGAGTCGCGGCATCTCGCAACTCTGCGCCAAGGGTTTCCGAAAGCCCGCCCGTCTCCTCCCGGTCGATTCGTACGATCTGCTGGCGTTCCGCGATAATGCGTGTCTTGACCGTGGTCTGGCTCTCCCCGTTCCTAATAATGCCGCCGACGTCGATGTCCCGGGCCTCGAGTACGCGCCTGAGTTCATCCCCGGCCGGGTCTACGCCGACGACGCCGGTCATTATCGCTTGCCCCCCAAGCGCCCGGATGTTCAAGGCCACATTGGCAGCGCCCCCCGGCATTGCCTGCTCACGGCATACCCGCACCACCGGCACCGGCGCCTCCGGAGAAATCCGGGAAACATCCCCATAGACATACCTGTCCAGCATCAGATCGCCGGCGACCAGGATTCGTTGCGAGCAAAAACCTCCTACAATCTCTTGCGCGCGCGACCGGGTTAGATCCATCTAGTGTCTACGCCTCCGGGTAGCAGTTGTCTTTTTCAACCCTTTTTCGGCGCGCTTCGTCACCCAAATATCCTCGCCCGGTCCTGTTACTTCCTTCAGCTTCAGTACCACGCTGGCTACGGGGACCTTGATCGTCGCTTTGGTAATCAGCCGCCGGTCGTCTTCGGACACCCATAGCCTCATCTTCCCTTTTCTCACAAACAAGCCGTCGAATTCAGCTTCGGGCTCAAGCAGGACCGTTTCTACTTTTCCGATCCGGGATACCCTGACGAGCTCCTTCTTCAGTGACTTTACGTACAAATTGTAGAGTTTCTCATCCGCCATGACCCCGAATTCTTGCTCGGACCCCACGGGAAAAGTGCTGCCGCGCATCGAATACATGAATGAGATGAGGTCACGCGTATCCTCATCAATCTCGTACTGGCGAGACGTCTCGTCCCTGCGATTCTCCAAGGTGGCGATCCCGTTGACATGGTCGAACGTCGTCACCTCGTGGCAACGATACCGACCCTCACTCAAATGTTTGGTGAAACGGATGGGCAAAAACGTCTCCGGGTCGACGATACTCTCGAGCAGGTCATCTACCGGGTAAACAGTACTGATGGCGGCGTTCGATTTGGTCCGAAATCGAATGGCAACAAACTTCCGGCCCTCCTCTTCGACCCACTCGGAAGATGCCGTAGTCCGGGCCACCACGACCCCCGCCCAAGTGACGTTATATCGAATGGTCTCCCCGACCGGAAAACAGAGCCCGCCCCACGCCTCAAAACTGTTTGTAGAAACAGGAGTTCCAAAAACAGGAATAAAAAAAGCGAACAAGCACCCCAGAATCGCAAAAACGCGACAGTTCGGGCGGGGTCCGCCTCTCGTCGTACGTTTGAATTGTTTATTCTCAGCGCTCATCTAAAACACACCGACCGCGCCGCTCCTCATGTCACCTTGTATCAAGAGTTTCTCCCGATGTCGACATGTCTTACCTTCAGACTTGACGATGACTGGAATGTTCATCACTAGGACGTATCGCATCCTCTCTTATTCAACCGTTCGCGAATTACCCATTTTGCCGGATATTTATCGAGTTCGCGGCGAATTGGGCATGCATCTCGCTGAATTCGGAAGGCGCAGTTCAACCGGAGGAACATAGCGGCATGAGGCAACATCGGCAAGGCGGGCTGAATAGAAACACGATTATCACCCTGCAAAGCCAACGTCGTGTATGCCGGCGGCTCTTTCGCAAAGCCCTACCTGGGGATAGGCAAAGACGGAGAAATCGTCTGCCTGACTTTTAACTTCGGATTTCTGTAAAAATTGATCCTGATCAAGCCATGTCGGCCATTCGGCGCCAGAGGCAATCATTCGGATCGGCGGAGTTGCGTCGTCAACTTTTCGAACTCCCGCTTGACTTCGAGATTCTCGAACGGACGCAACGTAGGAACCTGAAGCTCAAATAGAAGTTCGAAAAGATCCTCGCTTGAGTTCATGACGCGCAGCAGGTCTCCCGATATTTTCACGGTCTCGTAGGTGTTTTGCGCTACCGAGAGGTTCTCGCGCAATTTGTCACGCGCTTCGTCAAGCCCCCCGCGCTGCTGCACCAGGTAATCTCGATACAGCGTTGCCGCCTCGAGAGCAAACTCCTGCGCCGCAACATTCCCACCGAGCGCTTCCAGATGTTCTTCGGCGGCACCTTCCAGCAGGGATCTTGTCTTCGTGATCAGAACCCGTGTGCGTGTATCGATGTCGTCGATCTCAGGGATATAGAGTTGATCGATTTCCGAAATTGCCGAATCGTAGATAGCCGCCAACGCTTTGAGCAGCACCGTGTACATTCCGTAGTACCTACGGGCCGTCTCCATGTTCTCGAGACTTTCACCGGTCAGCGCCTCGAGTTGGCCGGTAATATTCTTCACGTTCTGAAAGGCAATTCCGATATCGATGACAGTGTCTCCAACCACGGTGCTCAGAAGAAAATCGAGCTGGTCACGGGACAGGTCGATGCCGGACGCCTTTACTTCCTTTGCGAAGCGCGTTTTCGCGTCTCGGATTTCGCTGTCCCGACCGCGAATGGATTCGCGTAACTTTTCCATCTGGTTGTCAATCCGCTTGACTGTCTCTCCGATGAGGGCGTCTTCCGGCGCGGAGATCCTGCGCTCACGAAGCGCAGAGATTTTGGCTTCATCCTCGGCATTGCGCTCCTGCATGGCCGCAAGTTCAACGCGCAGTCCCTGCACCGGGGAGATCGCGAGGATCTCGGTCACCTCGTCCAGCAAGGCTTCAATCCGTTCCTGGTTATCTCCCCGATCTGTTCGAAACACAGCCCAACGAGGAAGGTCTTTGTGACGGTCCTCCAAAACGCGCACTTCTTCGAGGTTTGGGATGATTCCGTCCCAGATATCGGGGTTCACATCGACCTCGGCGGCGCGCGCATATAGGACCGGCGGAAGGAATAGGAAAACCACCGTCATCCGGAACGCGGCGGGAATACGACAGAGTGGATCCAAGAGGCATAACACGGTGAAACCCTGGGCAAAGAAGCTCGGAATCTCAAGACCAATATCGAATGGTCAATTTCGAATGTCCGAGGGAAGAGATCCTTCAATGTCCACATTGGACATTGAGTATTCGATATTCGTGTCCCGAAATCAGCTCCGCGAATCGAAAAGGCTCAGGATCGATTCCATGTGCTCTTCCGGGGTCTTGATATCCCACGATTCGAAACAACTGAAGGTGGCTCCCAGGCTTTCGATGCTGGGTTGGCCCCCCCGCTCGAACGGTCCGGCAATGCCCGCCATCCACCCTTTTTCAGCCGCCCACTTCGGCTCGCTGGTACGGAATCGGAACAGGTAAATCTCGTAGGTGCCGCCGGGACCGTCTTCGTCCTGCTCGAAGGGCTCGACGTGCATCAGCTCAACTTCATCGGGGGCTCGGCCCAATTCGGCCGGATACATCAGCCAGTTCACCATGTCTGATTCGGCAAAGGCATCCTGGGTTCCGAATTCGACCGGAAACAAATCGAGTCGGTGCAGGTCGCTGAGGCGCTCGTAGAGCAGATTGCAGGTCTCGGAGGACTGCGCGGCGGGGATCCACGTCTGTAGCCCCGGCTCCATCCCGTGACGGACGAGGGAGATCAGTGCAAATAAGCGCAGGCGCGGATCCGGTGATTGCTCTGCTTGCATCAGTTCAGCAACCACCGATTCGGATCGGACGTAGCCCATCAAGTCCAACAGAAGGGCGGCCTTGAACCGGGTGGAAGCGTACCCGTCCTCCCACACCCACTGCGGTCCTTCCCTCGGCTCGGCCTTGTCCAGGTCGGTTCGAAGTTCGAGATAGTCCTGAAGAAGCTGACCGGTCACAGCGCACAATCCATTGGCGTCCAGCATCCCTTCCTGGCAGTAGCGCAGCGCCACGCTCCAGACGGACTGGCTGTGCGTTGGTTCAGGCAGATAGGTAAACAGTCCCGGGAAATAGATATCCGGGAATCGCGGGACCTCAAGCAGGGGAGCCACGGGAAGCACGGCAAACCCGTGTTCGCGCATCGCGGTGCGCATCAGGTCCATGTAGACATAGGCGGAACCGCGGTCGTGGATCGAGGCAAGCAGCGACAGCGCTTCCCAGCGGGCTTCCTCCGAATACACGGCAAAGCATTCGCGAATGACGTTTACATAAGTGGGATCAGGATTACTGCCTGCCGCCTCGACGAGCAATGTGTCGAAGCCATGCCTGGCAGAATCACACCGCGGAGGGAAGGTCTGTGCCGCCCACTGAAGCGCTTCGATCCCCTCGCGTCGCGTTACCCCCTGCTCCGTCCAATTCGCGAGGTCGAGCGCAGCTTTCTCCCGCAGTTCCCCGTTTATATGCTGCAGGGCGGTAAGCGTTTTCTGAAAAAGGGACGATTGGTCCCTCACCGCCTCACGAGTGAGGCGGTGGAGCTCCACCCACTCCCTTACTAGACTAGTGAGGACGAAAATCAGGTGCATGGCCGCGATTCAAATTTGTTGCTCCGCAAGTCCGTGCAAAACAATACAGGATGCGCAACGGAACAATACACACGGTTAGAGAACCACAGATTTGATATTGTTCAATCCGAAATCGCGGTTCAGGCCATTTTTGTCAAGAATGGGAAGATTTCAGGGGGACCAGGAGCTGGTGACGGTACAGGAGGCGAATCATTTCAACGTCCAGCCTGTGACCCGCCTTGTAAGACGTCACCCGCCCCACGAAGCGGCCATCCTCAATCAGGGCCAGCGCCGCGCACAAATCGAGCGCCGACCGGTGCCAGACTGCTTCGAGCGATTTGCCCTCATGAACCAATTTCGGCTTGTTGAGATACCCGAACCGCCCGGCTACCAGAACATTTTCCCAGTTGTAGCCGAGGTTTCGAATATCCGCGAACACCTTCCCGATCGTCTTGCAGTAAAGCATCTTAAGCATCGTGGTGTTGGTGCGGGCCTCGGCGCCGTGCCGGAAATTTGGTCCGTCAACGTGATATCGAATTCGCTGCTCACCGATCGCGGTCTTAAAGTCGATAGCACAATCGATCGAGAGCGCCGGACGGTCCCCCTGAGGGGGTGAAATTGTGAGAAATCCGCCGCGTGAACCTCCGATGGTCACCGGTTCTTTGACGGTTACGTACGGAACCGGCAATTTCGACGAACGCGTTCCAGCTCCATCCAGCGCCTCCAGGATTTCGCGGCCGTACCTTGTTAACAGGGGGGGATCCCCGGATTCCGTTTTGATCATCAGGCTGTGGATTCCGGTCCCAAGTTTTAAGGCGATAATGTGCTCAACGAGCCGCACGTAATTGGAGGGCGCGCCACTGCGCAGCACGATATTGCTGACCACCTGGCCCGTATTCCAAACGTTGCGGATCGACACTTTCACCGGAAGATCGTCCGCGAGGTCGGTTCGGTCAAACCACCAGCCCGGCGTTTCGCATGGCTCAAAACTCAGCGTGCGGGTGGCTTTTCCCAGAAATGTGCCCGGACCGGTGACTTCAACCGGCTTTTCGATGGTATTCCAGTACCTCGGCAATTCCGGCAAAGGTTCCCCCCAGAGATCTAGGTCAATGGGTACACGGCGAAACGCTTCGTACGAGGCACGAATGCGTTCAGATTCCCCCTCGAGAACCAGTCCAATGGGATCTTCATCCATGAATGACGTCTCGTAACCGAATTCTCACTGTCGTGTCCTATCCCACCAAATAGAGCTGATTGGGGGGCAGGACACTAGGCCAACAACTCACGACACACAACCGCAACCTCCGGTTTCCACGTTGCCTGACGGGGACCGTTATCCTATACGGAGCGCAATGGATTGGAAGAAATTCTTCGATTCGCTGGGGTTGAACGGCACGCAATGGCAGTGGCGGATCATCCGCTGGCAAAACCGGTGGGAGAACTTCAAGGCCAACTTGTGGGGCAAAAAGCAGGTCGTATCCTACCAGCATAAGTTCTGCAGGGAATGCGGCGGCCTGCTCGACCGGGACGAAACAGAATGCCCCAAATGCGGCACAAAAGCGGAATCCTGGCGAAAACAATCCTGCTCGAGAATGGTGGGCTTGATCATGCCCCGCGCCTGTATCGCTACTCCCTGCCTGCTGGTATTCAACATCGGCGTAATAATCGTCATGATCCGCCTGTACGGCATCCCGATGCTTTTAAACCCCACTACCGAGGCGCTGTTTGCGATGGGCGGATTCTTGCCCCCGGCCTTCCTCAGCGGTGCCTGGTGGGAAATCATCACCTATGGATTTAACCACGGCGGAATGATGCACATTGCTTTTAATATGATTGCTCTTTCCCAGGTCGGTCCCCTCCTTGAAGACGAGCTTGGCACCGCGAGATTTTACTCGGTGTACATGATCACCCTTGTTGCCGCAATGGCGCCGCACCTGATCCTGCATGCAAACGCCGTCATCCTCGTAGTCGGCGCATCCGGGGCACTATTTGGCCTGATCGGATTCGGCATCACCTACTGTCACTTCTCCGGCGGATTTCTACGTAGCACATATCGCGGCTTCTTCATTAAATGGAGCATTTACGGCTTCCTTTTCGGAATTGCCTTTCATGCGGACAATTTCGCTCACCTGGGCGGCCTGATTGCCGGAGCCGTGCTGGGATTTTTAGTCGAGCGGGAACGGGCGAACCGCAGCCGGTTTACCCCGTTCTGGAAATTGCTGTCTACCTTCTGGGTCATTGCGACCATCGCTGCATTCGTGGGACTCTATGCCGCAAACACCGCATCTCAATGAAAGGGAATATCTCATTGCACAAATTGACCATCGGGTTGGCCCTGCTCACCTTGGGTTGTCACTCCGCGTACGCTCGAACATGGACGAGCGTGAGTGGGACCACGATGGAGGCCTCGTTTGTTCAATTCGATGGGTCGCAGGTTGAGCTCGAGACGCCGAGCGGTAAACGCATGCGAATCGGCATTGATAGACTGAGCGAGGCCGACCGTGATTACATTCAAAACTTGAATCGGGAAGAAATGGCTGCGCCCAGAGGAGGGAAGAGCGGCGATAGACAGGAACAACCGGACCGGAGCACGCCACAGGCAAGTGACCCTTTTTTTGGTGGGGCAACCCTGGCGGAACCCGAATCGATCCCAGCTTCGAGCCTGCCGAAGGTGGAACTGCGAAATCCCGATTCGGCAACGTATTGGGGCGCACAATTGGGTCCACGATCCGAAGACGTCGCCTATTTTATTTTCGATCAGCCCGATATCGATTCACTGCATGACATCCTCTATGTCTACAGCCCCGGCTCTCCGCAATACCGCGTACCAAAAAAGATCGAGGCCCGGCGAACGAAGTACAAGAAGAGCGAAGAGGAGGAGTTTCGCATCTCCCGCTGGAGCGACATTCTTTTCACGATGAAGAATGGAACACTGGATACCCGATTCAATTTCGAGTTTTCCTACGGTATTCAGCGGCCGGACATCGCAGCCGTGGTTTTGCGCATCGAGCTTGTCGGTCCTGCCGGATTGAGCAGGATTCGAACCGGCGGCTACATCGTTGAAGAGATGGCCACGGGAATCGGCGACGTGACTCCGTCGAAAATGCTCGGACCCATCCGACTCGCTGCAGCCGGCGTCGCCAGAACAACCTCCAACTCCATCCAGGCGAACCTCACCATGCAGGGCCGTCGAGTGATTCCCGGCAGGGGCATGCCGGATGTAATCCGCGTCCAGCTCACCGATTCGAATGGAAAAATCAGGGAACGCCTCAAGCTTGAGATCGACGAGTCGCTCCTGCTGCGAATCAGTGGAGGCGGATTATCCAGTTCGGTGCATAAATTAAAGCCGCTGACCACCTACACCATCGATGCGACGGCCGGTTTCGGACCCGTCATAGGCGTAGTGACCTCAACGCGCGAATTCACCACAAAAGAGCCAAAGAAAAAAGATTAGCGGGTATACTCCGCAACTTCCAAAAGCACTCCGTCCGGATCCCTGAAGTAGCAGAGGCGCTTGGTGAGGCCCTCTCTTCCAACGGGAAACGGGACCCGTACCGGTTCGGAGTACAGGTGCACTCCCTGTTCACGAAGATGCGTTACGAACGTATCCAGATCATCTACCTGAAATGCAAGATGCCGCACGCCAATGGTATCGGGTAACTCGTTATAATCCGACGATGCGCCGCTTCCGGATCGGAAGTGAAGCAGTTCAATCCGGGTCGTGCCACCAGGAAACTCGTAGAAAACGCAGTCCGCGCACACGTCTTCGATTCCGGTGACCTCATCTACCCAGTCCCCTTCGAGGATTTTTCGAAACGACTCCGTGAGTCCCAACGTCTCCCCGTAGAATCGGCGGGACACATCGATATCTTTTACCACCAAGTTAATGTGATCTATGAGTTGAATCATGCGGCAATATTTGGTAAGGTGTTCTCCTTCGTGTCTTCATCTTATGAAGTCACTCAGGTCATGGCTACACTTTTTGGATATGGAACATTGTCGATCCCCGAAATCGTCAAGTGCCTGACAGGCGGCACATTGCCGACGGTCCCCGGGACTGCGCGCGGCTATGCACGGTACAGGATGAAGGGACGGACCTATCCCGGCATCATTGCAGACCCGCGGGGTTACACCGACGGCGTCTTGTATGAAGATCTTGACGCTAAAACGCTGGGAATTTTTCATGCATTCGAAGACGACGTGTACGAGACAAGAGTGGTCTCGGTAGCCACCAGAACCCACATCGTGCAGGCCATCGCGTATGTCGTCCCGCCCGGCAACCGCCAATTGCTCTCCAAGGACTCCTGGGACGCACAGCATTTCATGGAACAGCACGGGAAAAGATACCTTCGCATGTGCAGGAAATTCCGCGCCTGTTCCGCGAAGGACTATCCGGATCTTGGCGCCTCGGAGGACCATCCGGCGAATCGTCTCGAGTTTCCGATTTCCGATTTCCGATCCCGGTTTTGAGCCGCACAAAAAAACCCTCCAGGCAACGTGCCCGGAGGGTTTCGATCATCGGCATTGCCCAGCGGGCTACACCATATCTTTGAGCCTTTTGAGCGGCACGACTTTGACCTTCGTCGTCGCGGGCTTCGCTGCAACGTCCATGGTCTCGCCGGGCTTGAACGGGTTGGGGACATTCTTCTGGGCCTTTCGGGCCGGCTTCTTCACGGTCTTGACCTTCAAGAGGCCGGGAACCGTGAATGTACCGGAGCCGCCGCGGCCAAGGCTCTTGCCGATCAATCCGCCCAGTGATTCAAACACCGAAGCGACATCTTTTTTCGCCAGCCCTGTGTCCTCTGCGAGGGCACCAAGAATCTCACTCTTTGTCAGCGCCTTTTTGGGCGCCGCTTTTTTCTTCGCTGCCATAGGGTACGTTTTCCTTTCGGTTGATTTTACCCGTGAAGCGCCGGTCGGTCCTCCTTGTGAACTCCGCACGCACCAAGTTGATACGCAGGATAGCTAAGTCGTGGAGAATGGCAACACCTCATCTCGAAAAATACTGATATAGTAGCGCGAAATGAATCTCCTGGTTTTCGAAAGGTACCGCAAATTAATTTGACATCGACCCATCCGGATCGTATTGAGAAGCTGCCAAAACGGCCACTTGGCAGTGCTCCCAAAGGAGGTGATCTCATGAAAACAACCACCACTGGAACCTTGGCAATCGTCATTGCGCTCTTATTTGCAGCAAGTTGCACAAAACAGGCACAAAGCGACGTTGAAGAGATCGTTCAAGAAATTCACGCGACCAGTGAGCGCTTTGGAGAACAACTTACCGATGCCTCTGAACAGGTTTCCAACAGCCTGACAAACGCCGGGAAAGGTCTTGCGGAGGCTTTGCAGAACGTGCAAAACGCCGTCGAAGGGGGTCTCGGTGCCGACGCCGCGGACTTCCGGGAACTTCAAAAGGCGCTCCCCGAAGCAGTCGGAAACCTGGCCCCTGCCCCCAAACCAACCGGCGAAAGCCGACGAGAATTGGGCCTATCCACGTCGCACGCCCAGCGCCGGTATTCCGCGGAAAACGGTGGCGAGTTGAAAGTGAAGATATCCGACGGCGGGACCATGCGGAGCCTCTTGGCCATCGCCGACAAAGCGCAAGCGGCCGCCCTTCAATACGACCGGGAGACCGAGACCGGGTTCGAGCGTACATCCCGTCATCTGGGCGGCAACGGAACGGAAATGTATGACGGAAACACCGGCCGGTCCGAGATAAACCTGCTGTACGCGGACCGGTTTCTGATCTATATTGAAGCATACAACGTCCCGTGGGAAACCATGATCGCAGCCCGTGACGCGATTGACTTCGAGGTCCTCAACGGGCTCACCAACCAGGTGACAAAAACAGTCCAGGCGCCGAAAGTACAAGACGGCGAAGGAGCCCTTCAGTAGGAACTTGTTCAAAGAGACATCGCATGAGCACGCCGGTTCCAGCCGTCCTCGACATCAACGAGATTTTTTTCAGCATCCAGGGCGAATCGTCCTGGATGGGAAAACCATGCATCTTCATCCGCCTGTCCTTGTGCAATCTCCGGTGCTCATGGTGCGATACGGAGTATGCCTTCACGCACGGTACGCCGATGTCCTTCGACGAAATTCGCTCCCGGATCCAAACCTATCCCTGCCGCCTGGTCATGATCACCGGCGGCGAGCCCCTCTTACAGGAGCCGGTCACGGCATTGATGGAAAGTCTCTGCGACACGGGGTTCGAAGTGATTCTCGAAACATCCGGTAGCGTCGATATCTCGCGCGTCGATCCGCGCGTACACAGAATCGTCGACGTGAAGTGTCCCGGCTCCGGCATGAAGGATGCCTGTCGAACGCAGGACATCCGATTGCTCACGGATCGTGATGAAGTCAAATTCGTAGTTCGAGACCGGGAGGACTACGAATACGCGCGAAAATTCATCCGCACACACGGGCTACACGAGCGCTGCACCGTGCTGATGTCACCCGTGTTCGACGAACTCCCCAATGTGCAGCTCGCGGAATGGATTCTCGAGGATGGGCTGCCCGTCCGGTACCAGCTTCAACTCCACAAATACATCTGGAACCCGCAAACGCGCGGAGTCTGACCATGAACGATGAAAACGCGGATCCAACCCAAAAAGCGGTCGTCCTTGTCAGCGGAGGGTTGGACAGTTGCGTCACCGCCGCCATCGCCCGGCAGCGGCACAGCCAACTTCTCTTCCTTCATGTGAATTATGGGCAGCGAACCGAGACACGCGAAAAACGGGCCTTTCACGATCTCGCCGATTTCTGGCAAGTTCACGATCTGCTCGATGTTGTGATCGACCCGCTGCGCAGGGTCGGCGGATCTTCACTCACCGACCCGGGCATCGAAGTGACCGAGGCAAACCTCGAGGCGGTCGATATCCCCTCCTCCTACGTTCCATTCCGGAACGCACATTTTCTCGCCGCCGCGGCGAGCTGGGCGGAGGTCACCGGCGCCGGTCGAATCTATATCGGCGCCGTCGAGGAAGACTCGTCCGGCTATCCGGATTGCCGGCCCGCCTTCTATGACGCCTTCAACGCGGTCATCGAGCTGGGCACCCGTCCGGACACTGCCATTGTGATCGAGACCCCGATCATCGAACTCTCCAAGCGGGACATCGTGCTACGAGGCATCGAGCTCGAAGCGCCCCTCCACCTCACATGGTCCTGCTACCGAAACGAAGAGTCCGCCTGCGGCACCTGCGACAGTTGCGCGCTCCGACTCCGGGGGTTCCAGCAGGCCGGCGTGGAGGATCCCCTTCCGTACGAGGCACAGGATCAAGCCCCCAAACGCAGAATTTGATTGTCATTAATGCTTCGAGTTCTTTGTCGTAATCTTAATCGATATCGCATTCGGACCGCGGGTCGATTAAGAGTGCCACAAAGAAGATCGATGCCGGGGCATCCGCTTTTTCATCTTCTCTTCTTGCCCCTCTCCGGTCGGAAGCTCAGGCGCGCTACGCGCAATGACCTGAGGTGCGATCAAATCGAAGAGCCCGTGCATGGAACGGGAACCCCCTTAGTCGCGGGCGGCGCGCTGGCACCGAGGCACGGAATCAACCCGATTCGCCACCTCTGCAAACGCATCGGAGGTCTTCAAGGGCCGGGAGGAATCCATCGATCTCCCTTCCCGCACGCTCCGAATGGATGCGGGAGAGACTTCCGCGTGATGTTGATCCACGCCAAGGGGCACCTATCCCCTTCACTGGATCAAAAATTAGGCGATCATGCGGCCCGGAAGCTTCGCCGGAGAGGGCTCCACATCCTGCTGAACCGATCCGTCAAAGCAGTGCCGTCAAAAATGGCGTACCTCCACGACGATACCTCCATCGACACCAACACCGTGGGGAATGCGCCGCACTCCCTGGTGCAGTCGTTCTGCAGAGCGGAGGGTTTGCCTCATCATCACGGACGCATGGTCACCGAGGGCACCCGCAGGTGCCCGGGGACGAAACCCTTTGGGCTGCGGGCGACTGCGCCCGAATCCCCAGGCGTGACGGGGAGTTCTGCAAACCTATCGCCCAATACGCCTACCGCCAGGGCACCGGAGCTAATCGAAAAAATGCTGATGCATGGCACCCACAAAGTCCTCTTCGCCACCGAAGACGGCAAACTTCTCGAGATCGTAGCCCTCCTCGATCTCATCCCGGACGCGAAACAGGCCGAACCGGATTCCCCCGCCCCGGTTCCGCGCATCTCAGAGTAATTCCGGGTTAGCCCCTCGTGTGACTATTTTCCGAAATAGAGGGCGTTGAACTTCGCAGCCAGCTCCCGGCTTTTCGATACGTGGACTGTGTCTACAGTCTGCTTGCACTTCATCGCACTGATCAGCATCTGGTGCAGGGTCGACAGCTTCGCCGGGTACTGCTCGGCATCCGCTTTGATCCTCTGCGTCATGAAATATTCGGAAACGATCTTCTGAATATTGCCGGCATGACTTTCCTTGGTCACCGTCCACCGGGCAATGGTCGCGTAATCCGGTTTCGCGGCGGCGGAAAGTTCGTTGATCTTCCCCATCGCCTTTTCAATCGTCTGAAGGTCCTCTTCAATCATGGTAAAGCGCATTTCGTCCGTGTACACCCCGCACGGAACCTGGCAGTGAGAGAAAGACGAGACAACGCCGGCCAACAAACAGACAATCGATACCAACATCGAACGCATCATCGGGAATACTCCTTTCGATTCATAACCCTCGCACCGCGATCAACTCAAATAATCGCTTTAGCTTGCGACCATTGCCTCCCACGAAGAGCCACGGAGTGACCAAACATCCTCTCCGTTCTCTTCGTTTCCTTCTGTTCAATTTCCGTTCGGTTGCGGCCGTGCTGTTTCGGACCCACCGAGGTTCGACTCACGACTTCGCCGGAACCTGGGGCGCGGCGTCCAGGATCTCGGCCGTCGCGCGGTCCGCGTATTTCTTGAAATTCTCGACGAACATGGCGGCCAGCTTGGATGCCGTGCTATCGTACGCATTCTTATCTGCCCACGTCGTCCGGGGATTCAAAATCTCGGGCGGCACGTGATTGACAACCTTGGGGATCTCTAGCCCGAAAATGTCGAGCGTATCGAATTCCGCGCTCCGCATGCTGTTGTCGAGGACCGCATCGATAATCGCGCGCGTATGCTTGAGAGGAAAGCGTTCGCCTACCCCGTATGCGCCACCCGACCAGCCGGTGTTCACCAGCCAGACCGTCGAACCGTGTCGATCAATCATCTCAGCAAGCATTTCAGCGTACTTGGTGGGATGCCAGACCAGGAATGCTGCGCCGAAACAGGCGGAGAAGGTCGCTTCCGGCTCGGTGACACCCACCTCGGTACCGGCCACTTTCGCGGTGTACCCGCTGATGAAATGATACATGGCCTGGCCGCGCGTCAATTTGCTCACCGGAGGCAGCACACCGAACGCGTCACAGGTCAGAAATACGATGTTGTCCGGATGGCCGCCTACACATGGAATCTTTGCGTTGTCGATGTACTCCACAGGGTAACTGCACCGGGTATTCTCCGTGATCGAACCGTCCGAGTAATCCACTTTGTAGGTTTCCGGATCGTACACTACGTTTTCCAGCACGCTCCCGAAGCGTATCGCGCGGAAGATTTCCGGTTCCTTTTCTTCCGACAAATCGATCGTCTTGGCGTAACATCCGCCTTCGAAATTGAAAATGCCGTCCTCCGACCAGCCATGCTCATCATCCCCGATCAGGTTGCGGTTCGGATCCGCGGAAAGGGTCGTTTTGCCGGTGCCGGACAGCCCGAAAAACAAGGCGGTATCACCCCCGGATCCTTCGTTCGCGGAACAGTGCATGGAGAGCACGCCCTGCTTTGGCAAGGTGTAATTCAGGACGGTAAAAATGCCCTTTTTCATCTCGCCGGCATACTCGGAACCGATGATCACCATCTCCTGGGATTTCAAGTTAAGACCGGAGCAGGTTTGACTTGTCAGCCCTTCAATTCCTTCCGATGCCAGCGCAACGCCCGCATTGTAGACCACCCAGTCAGGATCCCCGTACGAGGCCAACTCATCTTCGGTTGGCCGGATCAGCATGTTGTGCATGAAGAGCGCGTGGTATTCCCGGCTACAAATGATGCGGACTTTGATTTTGTACTTGGGATCCCATCCGGCGAATCCGTCCACGACAAAAATGTCTTCACAGCCGTTCAGAAACTCAAGGGCCTCTTGCTTGATCCGGCCGAACGAGTCTTCGCTCAACGGGATGTTGACTTTGCCCCACCAAACGTCCTCTTTCGAGTCCGACTCTTCTACGACGCGCTTATCGCCCGGACTCCGACCGGTTTTCACGCCGGATTTCGCAATCATGGCGCCCGCGTCGGACGGGATGTACTCATCGCGCGCCATGGCCCCTTTGAAAAGCCTGGCCACACTGCGGTTGCGGTGGATTTTAGACGCCGATATCCCCTGTTTTTTCAGATCAAAGCTCATCGCTCCCCTTTCTTCTATTTGTATGTTAGGTCGGGCACTCTGTCCTAAGTGTGTCCAGTCACCCATTCAGGAATGCTGTGAAGACAGCAAACGGGCATACTCCTAAATTCCCGTTTCGATGTAAAGAATATCCCCACTACGGGGTCTTCAAATCTTCAATTGTCGGCTGAAAGACGCACAAGGGAGGGATCGTAGTCCCCCGGAGCCTCATACCCCAGCAGGGTAAGGCAGGTCGCCGCGAGACTGCTGATACCCGCATCTGCCGGGTCAACCGCTTGAAACCGCCCTTCCCCCTCCGGGTCAAACAGGTACAACGGGACGGGATTCAGCGAATGTGCGGTCTTCCTTTGGGGCATTCCGGTGGCCGGATCAACTTTCACCGAACCTGTTTTCCGGTCCAGTTCGTACATTTCATCCGCGTTTCCGTGGTCTGCCGTCACGACCAGGATCGCGCCCGATTCCCGGGCGGCATCCAGCAGTCTACCCACCCCCAGGTCGACGGCTTCCACGGAAATCTCTACTGCAAGGCAATCACCGGTGTGACCCACCATATCTCCATTGGGATAATTCAAGCGGATAAAATCGAACCGGCCGGATTTCATCGCATCCACGACGACATCCGTGATCTCGGAGGCTTTCATCCACGGTCGCTGCTCAAACGGAATGTTGTCCGATTTGATTTCAACATACTCCTCAAGTGACGCATCGAATTTCCCGGATCGGTTCCCATTAAAGAAATACGTCACGTGACCAAATTTTTGGGTTTCACTTATCGCCAACTGGCGCACGCCGCTTCGGGCCAGGTATTCACCCATTGTCCGGTCGATGGCAGGCGGTTCGACCAGGTACTGCCGGGGAATGTGGAGATCCCCGTCGTACTCCATCATGCCGGCGAATTCGACTTCAGGCCGAGGGGATCGGTCGAACGGGTCGAAATCGTCGTCTTCGAACGCGCGGGTGATCTCGATCGCGCGGTCTCCGCGGAAGTTGAACAGGACCACGCTGTCTCCGTCGCAAATGGGACCGATCGGGCGACCGTCGCGCGTAATAACAAAAGGAGGGAGATCCTGATCGATCACGCCCGGGTTGTCGGCTCGATGCGATTCGATCGCCTCGCGAGCAGATTCGAATGCAGCGCCGGAACCTCGGACATGAACGTCCCATCCCCTCTCCACCATACCCCAATCCGCATGATACCGGTCCATGGTGATGTTCAAGCGGCCGCCTCCGGAGGCAATCGCGAAATCCGCGTTCCCGCTCCCCTCACGAAGAGACGCAAGAAACGCCTCCAGACGATCCACATAGTCGAGCGCCGAGGTGGGGGGAACATCCCGCCCATCCAATAGCACGTGGACGCAGGCGCGGGACACGCCTGCTTCCAGGACCGTGGACAGCATCGATTCCAGGTGGGCGATGTGGGAGTGAACATTCCCGTCAGACAACAGCCCGATAAAGTGAAAGGCCGACTGGTTCTTCACGCAATTTTCGACCAGTTTACCCCAGATTTCACCCTGGTAGAGTGATCCGGACGACACCGCATCCTGGACGAGGCTGGCTCCCTGGCTGAAAACCCGCCCACAGCCGATTGCGTTGTGGCCGACTTCACTGTTACCCATGTCGTCGTCCGAAGGCATGCCGACAGCCAGCCCGTGCGCCCTGAGCCGGGTGTGGGGGGTGTTCGCCGCAAGCCAGTCCAGGTGTGGTGTGCTTGCCTTTTCGACCATGTCGCCGGGCCCGCCGTCGCCGATCCCTACGCCGTCCATGATCACCAGCACCACCGCCCCCCGTGGTCCCTGGTAGCCTTTGAGTTTCTGTAGCCTCATCAGAGAATTGCCGACTATGGACTCCCAATGGGATGACAGCAAGAAGGATGAGACGAGGGAATCCGCGCAACTCCACCTGAATTGTCAGGTTTTCTTTTGACGGCATCATGGGAGTTCGGCATAGTCAATAGATGCAGGTGTCCGCACAGGACGAACTGAGCGCAGACGGCGTGGAGCAATTCCTCCACGGCGTGCGGAGCGTGATGAGCGATTCTCTTTCTTCGACCGCGCTCGGTGCATTGCTGGAAAACAGCGGCAACGTAATCGCCACCGGTAAGATGTTACGGTCCCGCCTCGCGTATCGACTCGCCGGTGCAGGGCTTGTGTCCCAGGAAGACATGACGCACGCCGCGGCCGCGGTGGAAATGGTGCATGCTGCCAGCCTGTTGCACGACGATGTGATCGACGGCGGAATGATCCGCCGCGAATCACCGACCTTCTGGCTTGAGCGCGGCATCTCCGGCGCCATCCTTCTAGGCGACCTTCTCCTTTTTAAGGCGCTCGATATCACATGCAAGCGGCACGCGAACAACGGCTGGACAAACCGGCTGGTGGAAATGACCGGACAGGTCTGCGAAGCCGAATCCGAGCAGGAACTCCTCCTGCGAGGTTCCCCTCCGACCTGGGATCGTTGCGTGCGAATCGCCCGCTACAAGACCGGCGCTCTTTTCGCCTTTGTTTCTTTTGCCGCAGCCGGTGAAAACCCGGAACTGGAAGAGGCGTTGACCGAGGCAGGATATGCCATTGGCACCGCCTACCAACTCGCCGACGATGTGCTGGATGCAACCGGATCCGAACAGGATTCAGGGAAAACTCTGGGAACGGATGAGGCGCGAGACAAAGTGACCGCAATCAGCGCCGCCGAGTTCGGCGATGTGGATCCACTGGAGAAGATCCAGGAGTTCTGCAACATGCCCACCGACCTCCTCGCGCCCTGGCCCGCCGTGAGCGAAGCATGGCGAGCCTACCTGGAAGCCGACTTCAATCCGTCAATCAACGGCCCGCTCAACAGCCTCGCCAAGGCCCAAGCCTCCGCCTGATAATCCACCTCGCCTGGAGGGCGAAGCTTCCGCTGAGCCGCTCGGTTGGAATGGAGCATACCCGGGCTGAAATTGGAGGGTTGAGTTGTTTGTCTTTGACTGGATGAATCAAGCAACCGGCTCAGCTGAAACTTCGCCCTCCAAATGGCGTCTACGACTTGGCAGGGAGAAGGCCCGCCTCAAATCAGCATTTCGCAGGGCGAGCCCAACATCCCAGTTTGCTGTGGGCAAACCAATCCCAGGGTTGCATTTCCAGCGCTCCGCGAAAATGGGCCGCCGCCGATGTAAAGTCCTCATCAAGTGAGGTCGCCACGATATGTTGTCAGGGCTTTTGTCGAATAGCCGAACCCAAAGACTCGAAGAGACGACTCCACCAAGCCAAGCAAGAGCAGCGGGATGCAGGTCATCGCGGCGAACCGAAAAAGCCAGGTTCTCCGCCCCCGAACGAGAGCGTCCTATTCGGCCTTTAGTTTGGAATGACGGTTCTTCAGGGAGAGAGGGTCACTTCATCGCATCGAACACGGCCTTGGAGATCTGGATGTCCTGAACCGCTACTCCGGTGAGATCCGCGACCGTGATCTGGTCGTCCGACGTACGGCCTTGTGCCTTGCCCGTGATGACGTTGCCGAGTTCCACGATCTGATCGTCAGCAATAAGTCCCGCGCGGCGGGCATGCGAGATCTCCCCGCGTGTCTGGCTCTGTGGAATGCTGTCGGCGACAACGACATCAGCCTTGACGAGGATTTGTGAGTCGAGCTCGATCTTTTCCGGTGTGTCGGACCCCAGCGCCGTAATGTGCGTTCCCGGCCGGACATCATCCGCCTGCAACAGCGGCTCGTGGGACGGGGTGCACATAACAATCAGTTGGCAGGTGGCCGCGACTTCGGCGGCATCCTGCGTGGTGGAAATATTGAACCCATTCGACGTCATTGCCTGATCATAGGATTCCAGCGTCTCCGGATTGCGGCTCCATGCAAGAACGTCCTTGCAGTCGACAATGCCATCCAGAAACTCCAGCTGAATCTGACCCTGAGTCCCGCACCCGAACATGCCGATCCGTTCCAGATTTTTCGGAGCCAGGTATTTCGCGCACAGGGCGCCGGCCGCGGCGGTTCGAATGGTCGTAAGATAGCCGTTGTCCAAAAGGAAGGCTTCCGGCTCGCCGGTCTTTTGATTGTACACGAGCATCACCCCCTGAATGCGGGACAACCCGAGGTCCGAATTCCCGGGAAAGTTCGAGGCGATCTTCGCAACGTAGTAGTCATCGCCCCGGATCGCGCCATACTTGATATGCACCTGTCCGGATGGTTCTTCGAAGAGCAATTCACCTGGATCCGGAACATCGACCTTCCCTGCAGAGTACGCCTCGAAGCCGTCGGCGATGGCCTGAATCGTATCGATTCCTTCGAGTGCTTTCTTGATCTCGTCAATTCGCGCGATAACCGGTTTCATGTTGATCCCTTCAGATTCGACCTTCTTGCAATCCAATATTGAGTTGCAAACCTAGGATATTACCGCATTATTGGATGTCTGAGCAATGGAAAGGTTTCACTGCCCACCATGCCACAGGAAGTCAAACAAAAGGCCATGTTTCAGCTCGCGGATCGATTGTCGGAAATCGCGCCGTCACAAATTCGGGAGTTGCACAATCTCTATACCTCGCTGCAGGTGGAACGGCCCGACATGTCCTTCGTCACGTTGCATTTCGGTGAACCGGATCTTGGAACGCCGCCATTCCTGATTGAGGCCGGGGCGAATGCCTTGCGCGATGGAGCGGTTTTCTATGAGCCGAACGCTGGCCGGGCAGACCTGCGGGACGAACTCGTTCGGTTTTACGAAAAATTCCACGCCCAAGCTCTGATGCCCGATCATTTTGTCGTTTCCTGCGGCACCATGCAGGCCATTTTCCTTTGTGTTGCCGGTCTGCTGAATCCGAACGACGGTGTCATCAACATCACGCCGGCATGGCCAAATTTCACGGGCGCCGCAAAATTGGTCGGTGCGGATGTGCACGAGGTAGCCCTGTCGTTCGACGAGCAGCGTTGCCGCTTTTGGATGGATTTTCAGAAATTGGAACAAACCATTGCGATTCATCCGAATATTCGGGTCGTCATCGCCAACTCCCCGTCAAACCCAACAGGTTGGGTGATGACCAGGTCGGAGAAAGAGCATTTGCTCGAATTCTGCCGGACAAATCAGCTCTACCTGATCGCCGATGAGATTTACGATCGCATCATCTACTCCAATGAAGGTCGCGAATCCTTCCTGAGCCTCAGCGAACCGGATGACCTGCTGATCGTTTTGAATGGCTTCTCGAAGACCTATTGCATGACCGGATGGCGGATCGGGTACCTTATCGCCAATCCCGACATCGCCCGGAAGATGGCGCAGATGCAGGAGTTCGTCACCTCCCACGCGCCCAGCATGGCCCAGGTCGCTGCAATCACCGCATTACGGGACGGTGAACCATTCATCGCGAAAAACCTGGTGCGCTACGAAGGCCTGCGCGATCTCGCGATGCAGGAGTTGCGGAAGATCGACAGCATTACCGTCGCACAGCCGGATGGAGCGTTCTACATATTCTTCCGCCTGCCCGGCAATACGGACAGCGTGCCGTTCTGTCAGGCGTTGCTCCGGGAAACCGGCGTCGTGATCGCACCCGGAGGCGCGTTCGGCGAAGGGGGCGAAGGATGGGCTCGCATCTGTTTCGCAACGGAGGAGAATCTCTTGGCAGATGCGATCGGGCGACTGAGATCATTTGTGCTGCAGTAGTCCACGGAGAAGGAGAACGAGGAGAAAGGGTCACTTTTCATGGGTGATCCCATTTTTTTGTGAGCTCTTCTGAAGGCAAGGTCGCTATCTTGCGGAGACCGGAGGAAAATTACGAAGGCCGAAACCGATTCCATTGGAGCTCAAGCTGTCGCTCCGATTCGGATCGGTTCATGATCAGCCAACATCTGCAGGAGGATATCGTTCTGCAGCCCCGTACCTTTGTCACGAATTTCAAACACCACCAGCGTTCTGCCCCGACTGCGACCGGGCTGCCGAGCGCCAAGGCCGACACCCCCTAAACCCTCTTCACCGCCGACACCGACACCGCTCAAGCAGAACTCTTCAACGATTCATCCTGATCCTTACCCCAAATTCGGACTAAACTGTTACACCCATTCCCATTTCTGCCCTTTTCTCTATTTTCTCTCGCCACCGACAACGACACCCCATAGATTTTGGTGACGAGGAAAGAAGAAGGAGTTGTACAGTGACTGAGAAAACGACGAAATCTTTTGCCGCGCACGCGAAGGATGCCCAGTGGAGTAAGGATCTACGGCCCTACCTCGCATACCGCGACCTGGGAATCAAGGAAGCCACGAAAGGCAAAGTGCTGGCGCACATCATTCGCGCCGATCAGCCCTGCACAGGTGCGATGGGATACCATTCTCACGAACTCGAATTCCAGATGGTCTACCTGATCAAGGGCTGGGCGCATCTCTACTTTGAGGACATCGGGGAGGTCCGCGTCGAGGCCGGAGACGCCTGGTACCAGGCGCCCGGCGTCAGGCACGAGGTGCTTGAATATTCGGATGACTGGGAAGTTCTCGAGATCACGATGCCTGCCGATTTTGAGACGCACGAGGAGGAGCGATCTTGACGCTGCTCTCATCTCGTCTCTAACACGAACTGAAGATTCAGCATGAAAATCGGATTCATCGGCCTGGGGAAGATGGGACATCCGATGGCGGCAAACATCCTGAAGGCCGGGTATGAGTTAACCATCCTGGATGTGCGGCGCGAGTCGAGCCAAGATCTCGAAGCAGCCGGGGCGGGCCGGGTCGATACGCCCTATGAGGTAGCGGCGCGATCCGATGTGCTGCTGACTTGTTTGCCCAGCCCCGAGGTGGCTAACGAGGTGGTACTGGGAGAGGAGGGGGTATTTGCAGGCATGGCCCGGAACAGTACCTATATCGACACGGGCACCAACCCGCCATCCTTCATGCGGCGAATCTCGGGGATCGGGCAGGAGCGGGGAATTCACGTTCTTGATGCGCCGATCAGCGGAGGCACTGTCGGTGCCCGGGCCGCAACGCTGACGATCTTCGTTGGCGGCATCGAAGAAGACCTGGAGCGCGTCCGGCCCGTGCTGGAGACAATTGGCAGGAAGATCGTCTACATGGGTCCCGCAGGCTCGGGAAATGCGATTAAGTTGATCAACAACCTGATGTTATTCGTGAATTTTGTTGGCGCTTGCGAAGGCGTGGCCATGGGGGCTCGGGCCGGAATCGAGCCGCGACTCCTGCTCGACGTGATTACGTCGAGTATGGGACAAAGCCGAATCTTCGAACATGCGCTCGCGGCGTTCCTGGACGGAGAGGCGATTGGGGGGACAACCGACCTGGCGGCCAAGGATATGCAACTGGGGGTTGAATTTGCGGATGAACTGGGCGTACCCGCCGATGTCGGTGCACTGGTCCGCGATATCTTCATCCGGTTCCGCGATGAGAGAGGCCGGGCAGAAGAGGAGTACACGGAGTTGATACAGGATTACTTGAACCGCTCGGGTGGGGCATGGAACTAGGGCTGGCAGGCAAACGCGCGATCGTCACCGGCGGCTCCCGCGGCATCGGCCGATGTTGTGCGCTTGCCCTGGCACGGGAAGGGGTTCGGGTCTGTGTCACGGCTCGGAACCGGGACCCACTGGACCGGACCGTGGAGGAAATCCATGCCAAGGGTGGAGAATGCCATGCCGTCGCGACCGACCTGGGTACGCCGGAGGGATGTAAACAGGCGGTGGACGAGACCGTGACCCGCTTCGGTGGCGTCGATATCCTGATCAACAACGTCGGCGCGGCTCGAGGTGGTGACATCCTGTCGCTTCCAACGGAGCAGATTGACGAAGCGCTGGGCCTGAAGACCTACAGCTATCTACGGATGGCGCAACGGGTGATTCCGTACATGCGGGAAAACCACTGGGGCCGGATCATAAATATAGGGGGGGGCGCGGGTAGCAGTCCCGATCGGAAGAACATCCCCTTAAGCCTCGCCAACGTCGCCATTCTGAACATGACCCGCGCGCTATCTGACGCGGTTTCGGGGGACGGAATCCTCGTAAACACAGTCTGTCCAGGACTGACCAACACCGAGCGGGCGCGTAGCATTCAGGAGGCGCGGGCCGACACGGAGGGCCGGGACGTAGAGGACCTGCTCAAGGAGATTGGCGGAAAGTTGCCGGCCGGGCGTATTGCCGAGCCCGAGGAGATTGCCCATGTGGTGTCCTTTTTGGCATCAGAGCCTTGCTCCTATATGTTCGGCAGCTCCATATACATGGATGGTGGTGAAAGACGATGCACCCCGTAAGGAAAACGAGTGCGATTGGGAATTGCGAAAACCACAAACCGAAAAGCGGCCTTGTTTTCGGTATTGAATCGAGATTGCTTTCGCCTTATTTTCTTCCAACCTTGGATTGACATTGGATGGCGCTTCGTTAATTTATCCCCAAATTTTTCAAGAGGACGATAGTTTCTCCTTCCGCTGGTCGACTGGTTTTCCGGATCTATAAAATGGCTGAATTCTCGACGAGGAAAGGGTTCCATATTCGACTCTCCGGCGCCCCGTCCGACGAAGTGAAAATCGTCGATGGGAGCGACGAGGCGGCGGTCTATCCACAGGAATTCGCCGGAATCAAGCCCCGTCTCCTGGTGAAGGAAGGGGACTCGGTGAAGCAGGGAAGCCCCCTGTTTATCGACAAAAAGTGCCCGGAACTACGGTTTAGTTCTCCGGCCGCCGGCAAAATCCGGACCATCGAATACGGTCCGCGCCGGGCCATCGAAAAAGTCATCATAGATCTCGCCGCCTCCCAGCAAACCGAGGCCTTTCCCGCTTTCGAGCCGGCCTCGCTGCGGTCGGCCGCGCGCGATCGGGTCATCGAAATCCTCACCACATCAGGCTATCTGGCCTATCTGGTGGAGCGTCCCTTTTCGAGAATTCCGAACCCGGCGGTCAGCCCGAAGTCCATTTTCGTGAATGCAATGGACACCGCGCCGTTCCACACCGATATCTGCGTGGCTATGGCCGGCCAGGACGCCGCCTTCCAGGCAGGGCTGCTTGCTCTTGGCCGGTTGACCGACGGTCTCGTGCACCTGGTCCTTCCCGGAGACCATGACAATCTTCCCAAGGCTCTAACCCATGCGGACGGCGTGGAGATTCATCGCGCGACCGGTCCCCACCCCGCCGGAAATACAAGTTTTCACATCCACAACATCGACCCGATTGTGCCGGGAGACGTTGTGTGGACCATTCGGGCAGACGATTTGATCCAGATCGGACGCCTTTTACTGGACGGCAAAGTTCCCGCGAACCGGGTGGTGGCGCTGGGAGGGCCGGGGGTCGGCAATGGGAGCGGTTGTCACTACCGGGTCCCGATCGGTGCGCCTCTGCATCATCTTCTCAATGGAAACCTGACCAGCGGTGAAAAACGCGTCGTGAACGGCGATGTCATGGGCGGAACTCAAATCGCCCCGGATGGGCACCTCCCCTTCCGATGTTCCGGACTGACCGTGATCGCGGAAGATCGCTCACGCCATTTCATGGGCTGGGCTGGGCCCGGACTCGGCCGATTCAGTATGTCCCGCGCCTATCTCTCGTGGTGGGTGGCGCGGGAAAAGTCCTGGGACCTCGGATCCAGCCAGAATGGAAGCCTTCGCTCCATGGTCCTTACCGGGCTGTACGATAAGTATATGCCGATGAATATCATGGTAGACTACCTGGTCCGGGCGGTGATCGCCAACGATACGGAAGCAGCGATTCAACTCGGCATTCTGGAAACCGACCCCGAAGATTTCGCGGCCTGCGCATTTGCCTGCCCATCGAAAATGGATTTGGTTGGAATTGTCAGAAAAGGTCTCGCGATGGTCGAAGAGGAAGGAATTTAGATGCGATTCCTGCTGGATCAGTTGGAAAAATCAAAACACCTCTTCGAGCCCGGGGGGAAACTGGAGAAGCTGTACCCCCTGTACGAGGCAAACGACACCTTTCTTTTCACCCCTTCCGACACGACCCAATCCTCTCCGCACGTCCGGGATTCGGTTGATCTTAAGCGCGTCATGATCACGGTTGTCATCGCCCTGCTTCCCTGCCTGCTGTTCGGGATCTACAACGTGGGGCATCAATTCAACGTGGTAAACCAGGTCGAAGGCGCCGGATTCGCGTCACACATGTTCGAAGGGAGCCTCCGGGTCCTCCCCATCGTCTTCGTCTCCTACGCGGTGGGAGGAATGTGGGAGGTTCTCTTCTGCATCATCCGCAAACACGAGATCAACGAAGGCTTCCTGGTTACGGGGATGCTGTTCCCCCTGACACTTCCACCCACCATCCCCCTGTGGCAGGTAGCGGTGGGGATCTCATTCGGCATCGTGATCGGGAAGGAGATTTTCGGAGGCACAGGATTCAACATCCTCAATCCCGCGCTGACCGCACGGGCATTTCTCTTCTTTGCCTACCCCGGAGATATCATCGGAGACAGGGTATGGACGGTAATGAAGGACGGCGCGACTGCAATCGAGGGCTTCACCGGCGCAACCCCCCTGGGGGTGACCGCACTGGTCCCGGTCGGAGAAAACGCAACCGTGGCCCTGCGCGAAGCGGGATTCACCCTGTCCAGCATGTTCCACGGCCTCGAAGGCGGGAGTATTGGAGAAACCGCCATGATTCCAGTCCTGATCGGCGCCGCCATTCTCATCATAACCGGGATCGGCTCGTGGCGTATCATGGTCGGGGGGGTCATCGGACTGCTGGCGATGGGCTGGTGCATGAATGCTCTCCCGGCGGAAGACTTTATCGGCGCCACCCAGCTCCCTGCCTACTACCATCTCGTCATCGGCGGGTTCGGATTCGGGATCGTATTTATGGCCACCGACCCGGTTTCCGCGGCAGCAACGACCAAGGGAAAATGGATCTACGGCATCCTCGTCGGCGTCCTCATCGTCCTGATCCGCGTGGCCAATCCCGCCTACCCCGGCGGCGTCATGCTTTCGATCCTGTTTATGAATGTGATGGCACCCACCATTGATCACTTCGTCCTGAAATCGCACATCCGGAAACGTGAGGCGCACCTCAGAAAGTTCAGCTATGCCAAAGGATGATCGCAACGTAATCCTGTTTGCCGCGATTGTCTGCGTGGTCTGCAGCCTGGTTCTTTCAGCAACCGCGGCTGCGCTCAAGACCAGGCAGGATGATAACGCCGAACTTGATCGAAGAATGAACGTGCTTCAGGCGTTCGGCATTGAAGTGAAAGACGAGAAAGGCAGGAAGCTTCTTTCGAAAGAAGAGGTGGATGAGTACTTCACTGTGAATATATCAGAAGTCGTGCTCAAGGCCGACTCCGGCGAAGTGATGCCCAACGTAACCAGCGAAGGCCTGACACGGACGGAAATCAAGGAGAAAAGCAAACTCCCGCTCTATCTCTGGTCGGAAAATGACGAGATTGTAAAATATGCGTTTCCGATTTCCGGGCGCGGGCTTTGGTCCACCGTCCACGGGTACCTGGCCCTGGACCAGGATCTGGCAACCGTCGTCGGCGTCACCTTCTATAAGCACGGCGAGACTCCCGGCCTCGGCGCGGAATGCTCCGAACCGTGGTTCATGAATCAATTCGGAGGGAAAAAACTCTGGGCGGACGGCGAACTTCTTCCTTTCGAGGTGGTCAAGAACGGCGTCCCATCAAAATATCCCGACGGGTGTGATTACTGCGTCGACGGAATTACCGCCGCCACAATCACCAGCAACGGCATTATGAAATTCATCCGCTCAGACATGAAAGCCTACGACCAGTATTTTGCAACCATCCGGGGAAGCTAGTCGATATGTCCAAGACAAAAGCAATCATCCTCGATCCTCTCTCCGACAACAACCCGATCACCATACAGGTCCTGGGGATCTGCTCCGCACTTGCGGTCACCGTAAAAATGGAGACTGCGATCGTGATGTGCGTGGCATTGACCGTCGTGCTCACGCTCTCCAATACGGTGATCTCGCTTCTCCGAACCGTGATTCCCTTCCAAATCCGCATGATCGTCGAAATGTCGGTCATCGCCTCGCTTGTCGTACTGACCGACCAGGTGCTGAAGGCGTACCTTTACGATATCAGCACCCAACTGAGCGTGTTCGTTGGTCTGATCATCACCAACTGCATCGTCATGGGCCGGGCGGAAGCTTTCGCGCTGCAGAATCCGCCTTACCTTTCGTTTCTTGACGGCCTGGGAAACGCGCTTGGGTATAGCGCGATTCTCATCATTGTGGCGAGCATCCGCGAAGTGCTCGGCTCCGGAACGTGGTACGGAATGGCGGTGCTGCCCGAGGCGTACATGGGCAACGGGCTGGCCACACTGGCCCCCGGCGCATTTATCATCGTGGGTCTGATCATCTGGGTACAGCGAACCGTCATTAAGAAATTCGAAGACAGCTGAGGACAGGAAATTTGAGATCATGGAACTGATCAATATTGCGGTTAAAGCGATCTTCATTGAGAACATGGTGCTGGCGTTCTTTCTCGGCATGTGCTCGTTCCTCGCGCTTTCCAAGAAAGTGGAAACGGCCACCGGGTTGGGGTTCGCGGTCATCTTCGTGCTGGGGATCACCTGCCCGATGAACTGGGTTATTCACGAGTTCCTGCTTAAGCCGGAAGCCCTGGCCTGGACCCACATTGGCGCGCTGTCGGCCCTCGATCTGTCCTTTCTCAATTTCATCTGCTTCATTGCGGTTATCGCTTCCCTGGTGCAGTTGGTAGAGATGACTCTGGACCGGTTTTTCCCCGCGCTTTACAACGCGCTCGGGATTTTCCTTCCTCTGATTACCGTGAACTGCTCGATCCTGGGCGGATCTCTATTCATGGTGGAGCGCGAATACGGTTTTTCTGAATCCCTCGTATTCGGCCTCTCTGCCGGGTTCGGATTCTTTCTGGCAATCGTCGGGCTCGCCGCAATTCGAGAGAAATTGAGGTACTCCAATATTCCACCGGGCCTGCGCGGTCTGGGAATCACCTTCATCCTCACCGGGCTCATGGCAATCGGGTTTCTATGCTTCGCCGGTATTCAATTGGACTGATCTAGATAAGGTACTTGGAAATGGAAGGTTTAATATACGTTTTCGTAAGCGTCTTCGTTTTCACCGGCGTCATCCTCCTCCTGGTGTATGGCCTGATGGTCGCGGCCCGTCACCTGCAGCCGGGTGGCACCGTAATGGTCGACATTAATGGCGGCTCGAAGGTGCTCGAAGTGATGCCCGGAACATCCCTGCTTTCGGTCCTCGCCGACCAGGCGGTCTTTCTGCCCTCGGCCTGCGGCGGCGGCGGAACCTGCGCCATGTGCAAGTGCGGCGTGCTCGAGGGGGGCGGCAGCATTCTCCCTACAGAAACAGGACACGTTACCAAGCAGGAAGCCAAGGAAGGCATGCGGCTGTCTTGCCAGGTAAAAGTGAAGCACGACATGCGGATCACCGTGCCCGACGAGGTGATGGAAATTAAGAAGTTTGATTGCACGGTCCGCTCCAATCACAACGTTGCTACCTTCATCAAGGAACTTGTCGTCGACCTCCCGAAGGGCGTGGACCTGAACTTTCAGGCCGGTGGGTATATCCAGATTGACATTCCCAAGTACGAGCTGAAGTTCTCCGAGTTTGATGTGGAGGAGGAATATCGCGATGCCTGGGATGCCATGAAGCTATGGGATATCGGCGTCAAGAATGATGACCCCTGCTTCCGCGCCTATTCCATGGCCAACCATCCCGCCGAAGGGAATATGGTCATGCTCAATGTTCGCATTGCCACTCCCCCGCCCCATGTTCCCGCGCCTCCGGGAATCGCCTCCAGTTTCATGTTCAATCTTAAGCCCGGCGACAAGTGCATGATCAGCGGGCCGTTCGGTGAATTCTTCGTTAAAGAGGATTCTGACCGCGAAATGGTCTATATCGGCGGTGGCGCCGGAATGGCGCCGTTACGCAGCCACATCTTCCACCTGTTCGACACCTTGAAATCCGGACGCAAGGTCAGCTACTGGTACGGCGGGCGTTCACTTCGCGAACTTTTCTACATCGATCATTTCCGGGAAATCGAAAAGAAATTTTCCAACTTTAAATTTCATATCGCGCTCAGCGAACCGCAACCGGAAGACAACTGGAAGGGACCGGTCGGCTTTATTCACACCGTCACCCTCGACCACTATTTGAAAGATCATGAAGATCCAACGGAAATAGAATACTACATGTGCGGCCCTCCCCCCATGATCGCCGCTGTCAATCACATGCTGTACGACCTCGGCGTGGAAAAAGAAATGATCGCTTACGACGAGTTCTAAATCCCCGTGACCCAAACCCAGCGGCTCAATGTCCGGAAGACGATCTTCCTCGGGTCGGTCCTCATCGCCTTCTTCGTCTATACCTATTTCATCCGTGACCCGCGACTACGGACTGTCCCCCCGATTGTGGGGAGTACCATGGGGACCAGCTACCAGGTGAAGATCGCGAATTCGCGGATGACAAAGAATCAGCTTCGCGAATTATCCTCTGCAATCAAAACCCTCCTCGCGAACCTTAATCGTCAGATGTCGACGTACATGACGGATAGCCAGATTTCGTCGTTCAACAAATCACAATCCACCAACCCGTTTTTTACTGAGGTCGCTTTCGGCGAAGTATCCTCTTACGCAATCGAACTGGCCAAGGACACGGGCGGCGCGTTCGATCCAACGCTTGGACCCCTGATCCAACGATGGGGATTCGGCCACACCAGGCCGGAGACCACGGCCCCGACCTCCGTAGAGATCGTCGAGCTACTTCAGCGCTGCGGATACACAAACCTGATCATGGTATCCGATCGGAAAATTCAGAAACGTATTCCAGACTTGGAATTGAATTTGAGCGCCGTAGCCAAAGGGTACGCCGTGGATGCGTTGACTTTCTTTCTAACCCACAAAGGATTGAGACACGTCTACGTGGAAATCGGCGGGGAAACGCGGGTTCGCGGCCTGAATCAGGATGGAGAACCCTGGCGCATCGGGCTCGATTATCCCGACGCGGAGCTGGCGCCCGGCGAATCTCTTGCCGCCATCCTTTCGCTCACCAACATGGCCGTCGCTACATCCGGCGACTATCGGAATCAGTACGTGGACGAAAACGGCAGCACCCGGAATCACATTCTGGATCCGCGGACCGGATCACCGATTACCAACCGCGTCGCCAGCGCCACCGTGATCGCGCCGCGTTGCATGATCGCCGACGGCACAGCCACCGCACTAATGGTGATGGGACCGGTGGCCGGCATCGAGTGGGCCGAGAACCAGGAAGAACTTGAAGCCTTTCTACTGGTCCGGGACGAAACAGGAACCCTCGAGGTCTTTCAAACGTCGGGATTCAAACGGTTCGCGACGGAGATTTTCGTGGCGGAAACACAAGCTGCATCCCCTTGATGTTCCTTGTTTGAGAGTACCGGCCTACCCCTCATCGTCGCGAGCTTACTCGTTCTGTTCTGGCAGTATTTAGAAACCGGCTGTGATTAGTCGAACAAGGTTGGCGGTTCGATTAGGCTCACGAGTAGGATTTCCCTGACTCGTGAGCCTAATCGGCGGAAGCTGTGAGACAAAGCTCGCGACAAAGTTTACGCCGAAGGGCGGACTCTCAAACCTGAAAAATCTGGCTCGCCGCCGAGGGCCCCACTGAACACTGAAACCTGTACTCTCAAACAAGAAGTGATCCCGAATACCGACAACCGCTTCTACTTCGTCCCGGATTCACGCCGAGGCGGAATTGCCGCCTCCAGCACCCGGCAACACGCGGTGGGCCTCTCTTCCAGCTCCGCCTGGGACTCCCGGCGCTCGCAGGGAGTCTCCGAGGATTCGGGGCAGGCACCCGGACAGTCAATACGCTCCCCCTTGTAGATGATGCTCGCACATCCACAACTCTTGAACGACTTGTTGCGAATGATGACACCGACAGCCATGGCAAGCATGCAGAGGGCCACGGCAACCAGCGCGGCAATAAAAATGATCAGAAAATAGGACATTCGCTCTGTGTGAACGCTACGGGACCGACTCGGGGATGTCAAGGTGGGCCAGAGTTCGGTGCATTCTCCTCCGACATGGATTTCACGTCTCGCTTTAAAAATCCGCCGCCAGCCCATATAACTGACACGAGGACATCGTCGACAATGGCATGGATCATCACACCTGGGTATCTGGCTCGCCGCGCCGAGCTCTTTCAACAGCTGGCCACCATGCTGTCGGCAGGGGTGCCGCTGATACGCTCGCTTGAACGACAACGGACAAGCGCCATCGGGAGAGTTTGGCGAAAGCCCTTGGGCGCACTCATTCAACGACTGCGTGACGGAGATCCGGTCGGGCAGGCACTGGAGGAAACCTCTCGCTGGGTATCACCTTTCGACGCGGCTCTCCTACGGGCCGGCGTAGAGAGCGGTACACTTGAGCGGTCATTTCAATTACTGGCCCGCAGTGACCGGGAACGGGCGCTTGCTTTGCGGCGGTTTTCATCGGGCCTTATTCATCCGTTGATCGTAATTCACCTGGCGGGACTCGTATTTCCTCCGAACCTGATTACCGCCGCCGTGATTGACGGCACGCCGACGACGTTCCTTGTTACGAAGGCGATCTTGTTCGCAAAAATCTATGGGATCGGCCTCCTGATTTTGATCGCGGCCCGGGTGACCGGTTCGACGTGGTGGTTGCGGTTCCTGCTCGAACGCATTCTCCACCTCGTCCCATTCCTGGGGCGCGCACGCCGGTCCTGGGCACTTACGCGGCTCGCCACCTCCCTGAACGCGCTATTGAACGCCGGGGGGAACGTTCAGCCGGCCTGGAAGCAGGCGGCCTACGCCAGCGGATCACCGGCCCTCCGCGGCGCGGTGGCATCGTGGGGAAAAGCATGGCAGGACGGAGCCACGCCGGGAGAAACCGTGGGTGGTTCCAGAACGTTTCCCGACCTCTTCGGCGATCTCTATCTCACCGGGGAAACCAGCGGAAAACTAGAGGAATCCCTGGACCGAATCGGTGACTACTATCAAGACGAAGCCATCCGGAATATGACGATTTTCGCGGAGTGGACTCCTCGCATCCTTTACCTGTTTCTTCTGGGGACGATCGCCTATTTCATCATCACATTCTACGCTTCTTATTTCAGCAGTTTAGGCCTTTAGCCCCTGGCCTTGTTATTCGCATCATCATGAAGATCGTCGCGATCAACAGCAGGGGCGCCGGAAGTTCGGTACTGTCAAGTCGCTGCATTAATTGAAAGTGCATCACGTTCCACGCTGCATCCTGCGTTGCAAGGTGCATTGAATAATTTCTATTCTCCAGCTCTATCATATTGGTGTGCCCGCTCGTTGCCGCAAGCAATCCAAGCCAGAGCATCACATCAAAAACGAACAATCGCTTCGTCATAAACCTTCCTCCATTCACCGGTTAATCCGGTGATCACCTCCAACGTAGACGCATGCCCAGGAATTCCCGGTGAAAGGACGATGAATTGTGCGTGAAATGCGACAACCACCAGGAACGGCCCGTCACACTTGTGACGCCACATCTCTCCAAGATGAACCGCTACTATCCGGCCGCTTTTCATGCGTGGCGCACCGGATGTTAATTTATAAATGAAAAAACAAGAATGCCGAAACAAGCATCCAGGTTCACCAATGCCCGGTAATGACGGGTCATTAAAGGGCCGGTCGTTGGGTACCCGGATCTCAACCGGCTGTGACTATATCGATCAGCCGATCTCCGGGCACGATACGATCGAAGAAGGCGAGTTTGCGGTGCTGCGGATCGCGGATGCCGAGACAGGGATCGGCGACCGCGATCGGGAGAAAATCTTTGACCCATTCTACTCGAGCAAAAAGATGGGCCGAAGTGGCACGGGACTGGGCCTGGGCGTAGTGTACGGCATAGTCAAGGACCACGATGGGTATATTGACATCCACGGCGAACCGGGAGAAGGAACGGAGTTCGTTATCTACACCCCGGCAACACAGGCGCAACAGACCGTAGAAAATGAAATCTAGATAGCCGACCGCAGGACGGAAAAAATTCTTGTCGTCGACGACGTCAAAGAGCAGCGACAGCTTGCATCGAAACTTCTCCGGAGAAAAGGCTACGAAGTGGTGATCGCGGAGAACGGGCGGAACGAGGTTGAACTAATGAAGCAAACTCCATTCGACCTGCTCGTACTGGACATGATCATGGGAAAAGACTTCGATGGCCACGATACGTATCGGCAAATGATCCAACTTCGGCCCGGGCAGCCCTGCGTCATCGCCAGCGGTTTCTCGGAAAGTGATCGAGTCAAAGAGGCGCAGCAACTGGGCGTGGGAACTTATGTGCGCAAGCCATACGCCCTGGAGAAACTCTCGCGCGCGGTCCGCATTGAACTGGACCGCGAACAGATAAAAAACATTGGGCCCGTCAGCTCAACTTGACGTGGATTCGCGTTACCGAACCCGGGTTTTCATTCCAGGCCGAGAGCCGCCCCCCCGCCTCCTCCAGCCGAACGGTCTCGGTGATGACCCGTTCGGTGGGGAATGTGCCGGTTTCCAGCATCGCGATGGCCGCTTGAAAATCCTTCGTGGTCGCGTTCCGGGACCCCATGATATCCAGTTCCTTCAGAATAAAGTACTTCGTCTCATACTCCACCGGCAATTTTGCGTAACCGATATAGACAACCCTGCCGGCATAGCAGACTTCCTCCACGGCGGAAATGAAAGTCCGCGGAGTGCCTACGGCCTCGATCACCACCGATGGACCCTCTCCGTCCGTCCGGGATTGTAGGACGTCGTGAAGTGACTCCCGTGCCGAATCGATCAGGTGGGTCGCCCCACAGGCCTTCGCAACCTCCAATTTTGCAGAATCGACGTCGATACCGAACACCTCCGCGCCACGGCTTGCGGCACCGGCGATTACCCCCAAGCCGATCGCACCACACCCGATCACGGCTACAGTGTCCGCCTCTTGAACCCGAGCCCTGTCCACCGCATGAAATCCTACCGTCAACGGCTCCACCAGCGCCATTTCATGGGTGGTCAGGGTTTCCGAAGTAAACAAACGTTGCTCGTGCACGGCAAAATATTCCGACATGGCTCCGTCCCGCTGCACTCCAAACGTCTGGTTGTTTCGGCAGCAGTTATTCCGCCCCGCCCGGCACGCTGCGCACGCTCCGCAGTTCGAATAGGGTGAAGCCAGAACCAACTGCCCCGGGCGCCACGCATCTCCAACCCCCTCGCCCAAGCTCTCTATCGACGCGCCGATCTCATGACCAGGCACCAGGGGATAGGAAACAAGGGGATTCAACCCACGGTACGTATTGAGATCCGATCCGCAGAATCCAACCGTATGCAACCGCAGAAGCACCTCCCCCGGTCCGGGGTCGGGGACCGAGCGATCCACTATCTCCGTGCGCCCGGGTTCGGTGATGACAAAGGTTTTCATCAGTGTTCGGTTTACAGTGCTGCTGGCCGGATTTTTCACAGTTGACTGAGTTGCACTCAGAAACAAGGTTTCAGGGAACCGATACTCTCAAACAAGTTGAAAGATATCCCGACTGCACACTGTGTGCAATCTTGAATCCCCCTTCCTTGCGGGCGGGATCGTGAGGTTGCGCAGCCTATAAAATCAAAACCGATCCGGACAAAACGGACGTGGATCCAGAAGCGGTTTTTCACCGGAAATCAATTCGGCCACCAACTCCCCGGTCCCGGTGGAGGACGTGAGCCCCAGCATGGCGTGCCCGGCAGCGAGCACGAGATTATCGAATTTTCGAGGGCGTCCAATCATGGGTAAGCCGTCGGGCGTACAGGGACGTAGCCCGCGCCACACCTCGCTCGGTTCGGCGGTCGGCGATACATGAAGATAATCCGCCATGGCTTGGGAAATCGCCTGCACCCGCATCGGCGTAATCTGCTCGTTCATTCCCGCAAGCTCCATAGTTCCCGCACATCGGATCGATCCGTCGCGGGGTGTCACCGCAACCTTTCTTTCGACCAACAACAACGGCACATCCGGCATGTGTACCGGATCGTCGTAGATCAAGGCATAGCCTTTCCCGGCTTCGATCGGTACGCGCAATCGAATCGTCTTCGCGATGGCTCTGGTCCACGATCCGGCCGCTAGCACAAACTCATCCGCCTCAATGCGACCTCTCGTCGTGAGCACCGCGCCAATGCGGGAGCCCTTCGATTCGATCTCGAAAACTTCCGTTTGCGGAAGAAACTCCGCGCCCAGCGCTTTTGCTTCAGCGGCCAGTGCCTCCACGAACCGGAGCGGTTCAATCTGGCCCTGCCCGGTAAAATAGACTCCGCCTTTTACGGGTCCCCGGAGTATCGGATTACGGGCCAGGAGCGCTTCTGAACTCAATTCCTCACCATCACAACCAAGATCTTTGGCAATCTCCAACTCATACAGGGAATGCTCAAGCCCGGCCGATGTCTTGCAGACGTACGTCAGTCCGCTCTTCCGAAAATCCAGAGCACCATTCGAAAGGCCCGCGACAAAGGAATCAATCAATTCCAGGCTTCGCTTTGCCAGCCCCACCAGGGGCCGCGCTCCGGATCGATACCTCGTCTCGTTTGCATTGCACAGGAAACGAACCAACCACGACGCCATGTCGATGCTCGGTCGTGGTTGAATGTACAACGGGCTGCCCCGTCGCAGCATCCACTTGGCGGCCTGTCTCAACGCCCCTGGCGCGGGCAGCGGCATCGAGTGCGCGGGTACCAGCCAGCCGGCATTGCCATAGGAACACCCATGGCCGATGGCTCCCTTGTCGATGACAGTCGCAGAGATCCCCTTCCGGGCAAGATAGTACGCAGCGGCGCATCCGATTACGCCCCCCCCAATAATAAGAACTTTCTTCTTCTCCGCCATCGTATCAATCAGCTTGATCGAATCATGTTGTCGCAAATCACGGGCTCTTAGGCAATGAGATGTCTTGCTCCCGGTACCCGGGCTATGCCCCTTCAGGATCCTGCACTCGCGAACCAACGGATCGATCGCTTCGCGCAGAAGTGACATCTCTCGGCTTCCAGATTCCAGATCATTGCTTGCGGCGGCTTTCTCCGCCCTGGCTACCGCCAGCGTGCCGGTGGTAGGGCCTCGGAAAACTGGGCCATGAACTATGTTCGCCTGAGGACCTTAACCAAAGGAGTCAGACGAATGAAAGGCAAACGCCGGACGACGGAAGAAAAGATCCGCATATTGAGACAAGCGGACGGAGAACGAACGATCCTGTAACCTGGTGCCTGGACTAACATAACTACTGGACCAGTTCGGTGAGCCCGGCCAACCACATGCAACGTTGATCGGACAGATTGCCTGTTTGACTGGAGCAGTCCCGTGCGCCGCGACCGAAAAGAAATTTCTCCGGTCATTTGCGCAGGACACAGTGAACGTGATTTGATCCATCGCCGTCAGTGTCCGCCTCGGGGTAATCCTTGAAGCCCTTCTTCAGGCGGGCATTGTTCTCGCTGGTTCGCTGGGACCAGGCCGGCTGGGCGGCAAAGAAGACAGCCCCCAGGAATGCCGGGATACCCTCCGCGTTTACTCGTTTCATCATGATTACTTCCGATTCTGACTAAACATGATTCCTAGAGCTACTGCTGGCGGCCTTCAATAACTGTCAGCAGGATCCCCGCGGCCAGCGCCATGCGCGGATCAAGAATCTCTCCGCTCCCCTGCTCAAGACGAACATTCAGCTTGAAGATAAAGGGGTTAAATCTCTGGACGTAGGTAACCGCCAGTTGTCCGTCGACCTCGAGCTGATAGGTTTGCGGCACAAGGCCGGGGGCGGCGAACCTCGCGAAAAGCGCAAGACATCCGCTCTTCTCTTCGAGACGGGCGATGAGTTGATCGTCGTTATCGAGCATCTCCCAGGAATCCTTCAGCATGGACTTGAAGCCCTTGCGGCGAAAGGCTCCAAGCTTCTCGCCGGTGGAGCTGTCGACCACGTCATAAGCCGCCCCGAAATCGATTATGCTCCTGGCCTTTATGGTCAGGCGTTCCTCGTTCATGGACTCATCGGAGAAGACGCGGATGTCCTCCTTGAGCTTGAAGGCTTTCTGGGAGCTGAAGAGCACCAGGTTGTCCTTTGAATCGTAGACATGGAAGGACCCTCCGAATAATTTCAGTACCTTCCGGCGAATCCAGTACTGGTCATGATCAAGGTAATCCTTCACCTCGCTCTTGTCATCTGTCTCGGACATGTCCCGTTCTCCTTAGCTGCCGCGGTTCCTTAAATCCTTACAGACTCCAGGTTCATACCATCGAACCTTCCGACAGTTGTTTGTTACCCGGTCACGATTTCCAAAGCAACCTGAAACCATTGCTCCCGGGCATCGGCGGTGAGTGCCGGCCCTCCGGAATCCCGTGGGGCAAGTCGGCGATAACGGGGCCACTGCAGGTAAGGTCGGGGGAACCCGGGGACCGGGCTCGGGCCGGCGGGGATCGTGGCCCGGTGTGTGTGCGAATCGCGAATCTTTCGCGGCGCGAGCCGTAGACTTCCAGACCGCAAATGTCCGGCGGCGTCCGGTTCATAGTCCGTCGAAAACCCGCGGTGTGTGTGGTTGTATGTGTGGCGTTGCGGCGTTTTTCACCCTGTTTCACGGTGTAGCGCTATTCGAGAGCAAATGAAAACCCTTCAAATATCCCAGGAAATTCGAGGGGTTTTTGAAGAGAAAGTGGAGCGGGAGACCGGACTCGAACCGGCGACGTTCAGCTTGGGAAGCTGACATTCTACCACTGAATTACTCCCGCACCGGATGTTTTCGTCCACCATCCCATTGCATGCGTTGACCAGGAAGTCAACAGAAATGCCTCTCAAGGCGGGCTGTTGATGTCGCATGGCTTGGGGGTTCCAGCCCGAGCAGAGCAAGGGAAGATCATGAACAGGAGAATAAATGGAGCCCGCCCAACCATTCGCAATTCAGCCAATCGCTCTGTCTGTTCACTCCGGTCTCTGAAATGTCCAATATCGAATGCTGGACGCCCAATGTCCAAGTACAGAGTTTCCTCACTTCGCCACTCGATATTGAGTATTCAATATTCGACATTTCGAAACCTTCGGGACAAGAACTGCGCGCGTGCCCAGCGCCTGCTGACAGTAGCTTGGGCTTCCAGTGCAAGCTACGCAAGGGAAGTTCATGAGCAAGCGAACGGGGGTGGAGCTTGCTCTCCCCATTCTCCATTCATGGTCATTCCTTGCACCGGGTCGGCCAAGGAAGGCCAACCTACCGTCAGGCTCTTCGGGGAGCGAGCGATAGCCGAGGTCTGCCGCGGAATAAGGTCGTCATGGAGGTAGCGAGATCACCCCAGTTATAGATGAGTTCGGCGCGTTTCAGGGCCGTGGTTTCATTGGTTGGCTTTCCACACCAGGATGGACTGAGGTGGAGTACGCGGTCACGCCAGCGCCACCCCTTCTTGTCTTCCGCACTACCGGGACCTTGCAGAATTCGCCGCTCCACCGTCTCGGCGATTTTGCTGCCTCGCCGAAGCTGAAACGCGTCATAACATCGGGAGGAGCAGAATACCTTTCCGCAATCGATACGGTCCGCGGAAACTTCTCCGCAACACGACGGGCAAAGATACGGAAAATCCTCCCATCTCTTCACCTTTCGCCTCGTATAAGGACAAACGACTCCCTCAACCTGGAATCCCTCTTTCCACAAGATCTTGTAGTCTTTCGTATGCATGGGACAAAATCCCACTTGATGCAGTATGCCCTGTCAATAACTTGTGTAAAAACCTTGTAAGCCCCTCGTACCCAGGGGAATAACATCCATAAACGACTTTTTATGGGTGCCAAATCAGAATTAATCCGGATGTCGGATTAGATCCGCTTCGGCTGTAGTCGCCCCGATCAGATCCGTTCCTCCACAACGGCTGCAGATGCGCACGGTGGTATCGCGGCGCCAGATGTGGTAGGCGATTCCGGGAACGATGAGGCAAAGCCAAAGGACCACCTCCAGAACATCACTTCCCTTCACCAGCAAGCGCGAACGCGTAACGATCGCGCACTTCTTACAAACCCAAAGGTCCTTCAGCGGTATTGCGCGTGATGCCATCAGATAGAATTCCCACTTTCCCCCAGTTCTCTAACCGCTTTTTCCAACCGGTAAAGACCTTTCTTCAATGTGTCGAGCGGACATCCGAAATTTAAACGGACGAATCCACTGGAACCGAAGTCGCGCCCGTCGGAGAGCATTACCCCATGATCCATGAAATAGGAAGCAGGATCCTCTAGCCCCAGCTCACGGACGTCAAACCAGGCAAGGTAGGTAGCCTGAACCGATCCACACTTTATCTGTGGAATCCGGTCCTTTAGAAACGACAACATGTAATCGCGATTCGAACGTAGATATCCGATCAACTCCAAGCGCCACGGCTCGCCATGCCGGTACGCCGCACTACACCCCGCATACCCGAATATATTTATCTCGGTAAAGATCCCACGGACCGCCTTCTGGAACTGCGCTCTTCGTTTCGCCCCGGGAATGATGGCATAGGCGCAGCTGAGACCGGCAATGTTGTAGGTTTTACTCGGCGACATCATGGTCACGATGTTCTGCTGTACGGCCGTATCGAGCGACGCCGCAGCGATGTGCGGAACATCGTCGAGCACCAGGTCGCAATGAATCTCGTCCGAACAGAGCACAAGGCCATTCTCCTCGCAGAATGCGGACAGCTGATCCAGTTCGTCGCGACGCCACACCCGCGCAACGGGATTGTGGGGGCTGCAGAGGATGAGCATCCGGGTCCGTGCCGTCACGCTGGACCGCATGCGATCGAAGTCGAATGTCCAATCGTCGCCGTCCGAAATCAGCGGCACCAATTGAAGCTCGCGCCCCTGCTGCGGCGCGCAACTGAGGAACGGCGGATAGACCGGCGACGACGTCATGACCGCCTCGTCAGCCCCCGCAAAGGCACGACACGCAAGGTTCAGCGCCGGAACCATTCCGGGCGTCCAGACAATCCACTCCGGGTCGGCAGCCAGGCCATGACGCTTCTCCAGGTACTGTACGACTGCCTCGATGACGTCCTGGTAGGGATCGGTGTACCCAAACACACCGTGCTCGACACGTGCATGCAAAGCATCGAGAACTTCCGGCGGTGAGGCGAAATCCATGTCCGCCACCCACATCGGCAGCACGTCCCTGCCCGCGTACCGGTCCCACTTCATGCTTCCGGTGCCGCGGCGGTCTATCGCCCGGTCAAATTGAATGTCCTTTTTCGTCATGTAGGAGATTGTTGCATACTCAGCCCCGTTCGTGACAACGTCAACCCATCAGCGAAGAAGAATTGGTATGTCCTATGCGTGACTTGCAAACAAATCCAGTGTGGAAAAAAGAGGACCTGGGGCACCCCATCCCGGATTCGCCCCACGCATGCTCGGTCGCGCTGCCACTGTGGGATCATGTAGTGGGGTACGAGGAGGGGCGTCCCGATATCGTGGACAAACTGCACTGCGGCTATCCCCGCTTCGTGATCCATGAAACGGTTCGAAAGCTCGTCGACTCCTGCCTCGACCGTTTCGGGACACCGGGCCAGGCCGCCCTAGCCTTCCCATCTTCAGGGTCGGCGGAGCGGTGCGCCGAATACCTGGCCAGACATGACCACATGGACGTCATTTTGCGGGATACGGAGAATCGTGGCGTTTTTGCCGTGCTATTTCCGGAATCGGCCAGCGCGGCCGCGCATCTGTTCTGGAGATATACCGGGGAAGTCGTCAGCAGCCGCCTGGCGGCCGCCTTCTTGAGCGGAGAGTCCGAAACCGAAAGCCCCGCCGACGCGGGCGCTCAAGAAAAACGGTTGATCCGTGAACGAGTTGGCGCCTGCAGCGGTCAGGATGCATCCGATGTGTTTCTTTTCCCCAGCGGAATGGCGGCGGTTTCGACACTTCACCGCATGCTGTGCGACCTGTTTCCGGGGAGGAAGTGCGCCCAGTTCGATTTCCCCTATGTTGATGTTCTGCGCGTACAGCGAGAATGGGGCGAAGGCGTTCATTTTTTCCCTCACGCCGGCAGGGAGGATTTCAAGCGCCTGGAGAACCTGGTCCAACGGGAGCCGCTGCACGGAATTTACTGCGAACTCGCCAGCAATCCACTCCTGCGTTGTCCCGATATGCGTGCGCTCCGCGTACTGGCCGACGCACACGAAATTCCCATCATCGCGGATGATACGATCGCCACGAACGTGAACATCGATGCTTTTCGCTTCGCGGACGTGGTTACCACGAGCCTTACGAAATACTTTTCCGGATCGAGCGACGTGATGGCGGGTTCCCTGGTCTTGAATCGCCACTCCCCCTTTTATGGGCGGTTTTCCTCGTACCTCAATCAACACGTTGAGGATTGTTTCTGGTTCGAGGACGCGGTCATCCTTGAGAAGAACTCGCGGGACTACGAGCAGCGGGTTCGCCGCATCAATATCTCTGGACAGAGTCTCGCGGAGTATCTTTCTCGCCACGAGAAAATAGAGGCGGTCTATTATCCTGAGTTTTCACACAAGGCCGAGTACGCGCAGGTTGCGAGAACTGGAGCAGGGTATGCGGGATTACTGTCGGTTGTATTACGCAACGAAGCCAGAACCGCGCCCGCCTTTTATGACCGATTGCAGGTATCCAAAGGTCCCAGCCTGGGCACAAATTTCACCCTCGCATGCCCCTACACGTTGCTTGCGCATTATCCCGAGCTGGAATGGGCTGAGTCCTGTGGTCTGTCACGGTATCTGATCAGAGTCGGTGCCGGGCTGGAAGAGCCGGATGAATTAGTGCGCCGATTTGAGGCAGCGCTGGCGTAGCGGAACCCGAATGTTTTGCACGGAAAATGTCGAAGGTCTAATGTTCAACATCGATTGCCGAAGTGCGTGGCACGGGTATCCGACCCGTGCTACGGGTTAGCGCTCGAGGGTTACGAATGTAAACGCGTGCGAGTGCTTTTCATCGGAGGGCATTTCGATCCGCTCCGTCTCTGTCCACGAGGCGATTTCGAATTCCGGGAAATGAACGTCGCCGGGGATGTCCGCATGAACGAAGGTCAATTGCAAACGGTCAGCCTGGGGGAAAAAGACTTCATATAAAGAGGCCCCTCCAATGACCATGGCTTCTTCCGCGCCTTTGCACGCCGTGAGCGCGGCTTCAGCGGAGTTGACAACGGCACCTCCTTCGGCGGCGTAGTTTTCATCGCGCGTCATCACGATGTTCTTGCGTCCGGAAAGGGGTTTTCCAATTGATTCCCAGGTTTTCCGGCCCATGATCATCGGCTTTCCCATCGTGATCTTTTTAAACCTGCGCAAGTCCGCGGGAAGTCGCCATGGAAGCTGATTGTCCTTCCCGATCACTCCATCATCCGTCAGCGCAGCTATCAGCGTTATTCTCATCAAACCGCCACTGGCGCGCGAATCGCCGGATGGCATTGATAGTCCAGGAGCTGGAAATCATCGAAAGAGTATTCGAATAGATTATCCACCTCGTTCACTTCGATGCGAGGCAGCGGAAAGGGATCCCGGCTCAGCTGCAACTCTGCCTGCTCGAAATGATTTACATAGAGATGAGCGTCGCCGATGGTGTGAACAAAGTCACCGGGCTCCAGCGAAGAAATCTTTGCGATCATCAACGTCAGCAGGGAGTAGGAAGCAATATTGAAAGGTAATCCGAGAAATACGTCCGCACTGCGCTGATACAGCTGGCAGGACAACCGTCCGCCGGCGACGTAGAATTGAAACATGGTGTGGCAGGGAGCGAGCGCCATGCGGTCCAGGTCACCAACATTCCAGGCACTGACAATCATTCTCCGCGAATCCGGATCGGTTCGAATCTGATCGAGGACCCGGGATATCTGATCGACCGTCCCGCCGTCCTGTGTTGTCCAGCTTCGCCACTGGTGCCCATAGACCGGGCCCAGGTTCCCATCGGCATCCGCCCACTCGTCCCAGATGCTGACACCGTGATCATGGAGATACGTCGTATTCGTGTCTCCCCGGAGAAACCAGAGCAACTCGTAAATAATAGACCGGAGGTGCAGTTTTTTAGTGGTTACCGCCGGGAATCCGTCCGATAGATCAAATCGCATCTGATGCCCGAACAGGCTTAGCGTACCGGTTCCCGTTCTATCGTCTTTTTTCTCGCCGCGTTCCAGGACTCGGCGCATCAGGTCCAGGTAGGGTTTCACGCCCGCGGCTCCCCTGGTTCGGCAGCAAGATGGAGCATCGCGTCCATCGCCACTTCGATCGCACCGTCCATATTCCGATCGAGGGTGATGGAGTCCTGACCCGGTCCCGGCCAGGGTGTGCGGTCGGACACGGTACAGATGCAACCTGCGCGCAGTCCATAGATGGTTGCAAGGGTCAAAATCGTGGAGGACTCCATTTCCACGTTCAGTACGCCGGCGCTTTTCATATCAGCCACCATTCCGTTCATCCAGGACTGCTGGTAGCTCCCGAAAGACATCGACCGCAATTCACCGCCCTCTCCCACGACCTTGTTTCGGGCGTAAAACCCATCAATCGACCAGGTGACGCCGGTATGAAACCGGTGCCCGGACGCCGCCGCCGCCGTCACCAGGCCCTGGACGACTTCGAAATGTGCCGCGGCCGGGAAATCCTCCCGGACATAGCTTTTCGAGGTCCCCTCGTCTCGAACGGAGGCGGTGGTAATCACATAGTCTCCGAGTTCGACGTGGTCCGCGAGGGCGCCGCTGTTTCCGATGCGGAGGAAGGTCCTGGCGCCCAGCTTAGCCGCTTCTTCGAGGATCACCGCGGTAGAGGCGCCCCCCACTCCCGTCGATGCCGCGGACAGCGCGATCCCGTCTTTGGTTCCGGTGTGAACCACATACTCGCGAATCCGGCACACTTCTTTCACGTCATTCCAATCCGCGGAAATCTTAGGTACGCGCTCTGGATCACCGCACAGAAACACATGAGGCGCAAAGTCGCCTTCTCCGCAGCCCGTGATCGGCTGTGCATTGATTTTTGCCATATGAATTATTCGTCCGACCAATGGCCGGGTCCGTCGAAAAGTCCGGCCGCCGCCGGCGGCCCCCAGGAACCTGCCGGGTACAAATTCATGGGTGTCCGGTCGTTCCCGGACCACTGCTTCAGGATCGGTTCGAGGATTCCCCATGCTGTCTCCACTTCGTCAGACCGGGTAAACAGGGTCGAATCGCCCCGCATCGCGTCTAGAAGAAGGCGTTCATATGCGCCGGGGAGGGAACGCTCCCACGTCTCGGAGTAATCGAAATCCATTGCCACCGACTCTACTTGCAATTGGAGTGTGGGCCGCTTCGCCGCAAATTGAAGCGATATTCCCTCATTCGGCTGGATCCTGAAAACCAATACGTTTGGCTGCGTATGCGTGAGATCGCACACATCACCGACACAGGCAACTGTCTGAAAAAGTTCCAGTGGCGGAGATTTGAATTGCACGCGAATCTCAGTCCGCCGCACTGCCATTCTCTTTCCCGTGCGCAGATAGATCGGAACCCCGCTCCACCTCCAGTTCGCGATTGCAAGTCGCAGTCCGACGAAACTCTCCGTCATCGAATCAGTCGCGATCCGTTCTTCCTCGCGGTAGGCCGGAACCTGCTCACCGTCAACCGTACCGGTGGTGTACTGACCACGGACCACGGTTGACCCCAGTGATGCGGCATTCAAAGGAACGATGGACTGAAGCACTTTCACTTTCTCGTTTCGAATCGCATCCGCGGTGAGATTCGCGGGGGGCTCCATTGCAACGAGGCACAGCAATTGCAGCAGGTGATTCTGCACCATGTCCCGCAGGCAACCGGTCGCATCGTAGTAGCCACCCCGACCTGTCTCCATGCCGACTGTCTCGCTCGCCGTAATCTCAATTTGATCAATGTGGTCGCTTCGAAACAACGGCTCAAAAATTGCGTTGGCAAAACGAAACGACAGAATATTCTGTACGGTTTCCTTCCCTAGGTAATGGTCGATGCGGAAGATCTGCGATTCGTCCAAGCGCTTTCTGACGACCTCATTGAGCAATCGAGCCGATTCAAGGTCCTTTCCGAACGGCTTTTCAATCACAACGCGGGACCAGGACTCGCCTCGAGGCGGCTGAATGAGCCCCGCCGCCGAAATAGATTCGATCACAGATTCGAAAAACCCGGGTGCCACGGAAAGATAAAACAGGTGATTGCGGGGAAACGTGTCGGTGTCTTGCAGTCTTGCCTGAATGGAGGCAAACGCCTGCTCATCCTTCAGATCGCCCCGGTGGTAGTAGAGATTGGCACAGAACTGATCAAGCTTCTGCTCATCCATTTCGAGACGGTGATATTCGCGCACCGAGTTGGCGATATACGCGCGAAAAGAACCGTCATCGTATTCACGGCGGGCGAACCCAATGATCGCGAACTTCCCGGGCATAAAGCCTTCGCAATACATCGCGAACAGCGCCGGCATCAGCTTTCGATGCGTCAGATCCCCTGTCGCACCAAAAATTGTGAGGGTAATAGGATCGGCAACGCGCGGCGGTGGCGGCGGCGAAGAAGGACGATCCACGTGGGACACGCGTATATCGGCAAAGGCACTCATGGGTCCATGGATCCAAGCTTGGAGCAGGGCTTCAAGCGTCTAATCCGGTTCGTATCCAGTGTTCGGTCTTTAGTGTTAGGAACGAATAAGCGGCTGTCAATCAATGGATTCCGGACATGCCTGGGAGAAACCTGGGCTTCCAGTCCAAGTGGAGAAAGAGATGGTCATCTAAGGAGCATGCGATACGATTCGCCACTCATGATCCATTCCTACGCCGGGTCGGATCGGAAAGCCCACCGGCCTTCGTGCGGTTTTTACCGGAATCGTGTAAGAAATCGGATTCGCTTGCCCACTGCTTCCGAAGCCGTGCGCGCGGTTTTTGTCCCATGGGGAGCGCCCTCCGCCGGGAGGGTGGACTGGGCCTGATGCGTGGATACAGAAATGGAGGCTGGATATTCTCCGCCGATTTCTCTAAGGCTCCCGCCAATTGTTGCGGGAAGGGACGCCGGCGGCACACAGGGTAGCGGATAACTCATGGG
>CAUZEO010000005.1:0-47722 GCA_963578625.1 Kiritimatiellia bacterium
AGCTCCTCGCAGAAGTTCTCGATATGCGGCCCTCGGAACTGCAGGCGCGATGGCGCGAGCATGCGTCGGCGTTGTAGGCCCTACCCTGCGTGCTGTTCCACCTTCGCCAAACGCCGGATCCGGCACAAGCTGCTCTGGAAGAGGGTGTGGCGGCCGGACTAGCCCGCATATTTCACACTCTATTCTACTGCGAACGCGGAGGTCACGCCATGCCAGGTACTTAACCCGATGCTTCGACCTTGAAGTGTGCCTACACGTCATCGCCTGAAGCATCGGGATAGCTCCTTGATTTGGCGCAACCTCCATCCGCTTGTGACGAAAGAATGTGAGATATGCGGGCTAGGAATCCGCGTGGGGGGGTTTACGCAGATCCTTTTTATCCGCGGTCCGTTTTTTTAATTCGAGGATCCGCAGTTTTGCGCGTCGCGATCTTTTGCGTTTTTTCCGCCGCAATTTTTCGAATTCCTGTTGGCGGCGGCTCGCATCCCCTTTTATTTTTTCCTCAAGCCGGGCGCAGAGCTCCTTGCGGGCAAGATGCCGGTTCATGGCTTGGGACCGGTCCTGCTGGCAACGTAATTCGATACCGCTGGCCGGATGTTTCAACCAGACGCAGGAGGCGGTTTTGTTGACTTTTTGCCCGCCCTTGCCCCTGCCAAGCACAAAACGCTCCTCGAGCTCGGATTCCTTGATCCCGAGCTCACTCATGCGTGCCTCGAGGCGTTTCCGTTTTTCGTCAGAAATCATTTTCAGATCCGGGGAATAATGGGTAGTCTACCATCTTTCCGACGGTGGGTGTAGCTCAGTTGGTTAGAGCGCCAGATTGTGGTTCTGGAAGTCGCGGGTTCAAATCCCGTCACTCACCCCACATCCCGATTACGGATCCAGAGTTCTCTCAACGAAAAAAGCGATGCCTTTCGGGCTAATCTTCGTCGTCACCATCGTCATCGTCGGACTCGTTTTTCACTTCGATTACCTCGCCTGACTCAGTGATCTCGAGCTCGTACTCCGACCCGTTCGCGACGCCTTCCGGCTCGTAGACGAGACCGGACCGGCGCTGTTGTTCGACTTCGGCGCTTTTCAACCGGACATCGGGCAATTCGTGTTTTGCTGCGTCGATTACGATTTGGGGAACACATCGGAAGGGGACATTGAGCCTTCATCCTTGGATTCAATCTCCACATCAAACCTTGATTTCGGAAGACTTTCCGTAGGCATGGCCTTCCACCTCGTAGATCGTGTCGCCCGCGGAACCCATCACCTCCAGTTCGGTTACATGAATGCCGGGCGCGGCCTGTTGCACTGCATCCCTGACCGTTTCGGATAATTCGCCAAGACTCTCGTCCTGGTGGTCCGTTCTAAGAATTTTCTCTGTTGCATGAGACAAAGCAGATCCCAAGCGCGCAGACCATTCCCAGTCGAAGTAGAGTACGAGTATTATTCATTTCAACATCCAAACGTTGCCATTCCATTGTCAGCGGCGCTTACCTGGCGCGCCAGAAACCAAGCAACAAACGCTCAAATTGGTTGGATTTCAGTAGTGTCCATAGTAGGCGATCATCAATCATACGAACAGATGAGATTGCTTGATTTTCGGTAATGTTCGGTACTGAGGGGTCAGGCGCCGATACGCCGTTCTTCTGAACTGACCGAATTGAACCTTACGTTAGTGAAAGGCTTTAAATAGAATTCGAACAATTCTTCCGGCAGTAGCATCCAGGCTGATGTAAAGCCGGGGGCGGAACTCAGGCTACGAATCCACTTCATCGGGGACTGACTGGATGCGTTTTCTGAGACAGCGTAGTGTCGCGAACTACCGGGCGAGTCGAGGGCTTGCTGGTCCATCGGCTATCGGAAAACGCAACGCGTTCGAAGAGTCGTGGGTCCCGAACGCCGGGCACACGGGCTTGATCCCCGTGAGGATTTGTACGTAGCACTGAAGTGACGCCCAGAATCCTGGGCTACCGATCCTCCGCGGAAGTTGTGTCCTCCGGGAGGGGTAAAGGGATCGCTTTTTCGCCGCGAAATTCCGCGATCGCGCGCGCTCTCGCCATCGCATTCATCACGTCGTACGCAGGTGAGGAAAATGGCGTAAATACAATGTCACGGGTGAGGTCCTTCAGCTCCTGATCCGGTTCACCGGAAAGAACAACGATTCCGACACTCGGCTTCAACTTGATCATCGCTTTCAACACGGCTTCCGCCGAGTCGCCAAGAAGACGACGGTCCACAACCAGGGTGTCAAAGGGGAAGGATTTTTCCATTCGCCCGAGTACCAGTATGAGCTCGAACACCGATTCCACATCAAGACCCAACGCGATAAAGCGCTGCTCTAAATCCGCCATTGCGGCATCACGACCCCTCGCGATCAGGACCCGTAGCCCGTCGATGGAATCCGTAAGCTCGGAGGGAAGCCCCGTGAGTGCTGTGGCTCGGTCCCGGTTCGCTGACACTGCGGGAATGATAAGCCGGTAGGAATCGTGGCCGTGGTACAGCGAATAAATGTCCATGCGCCCGCCGACCCCCTCGATCACCGAACGAATAACCGATTCGATGACTCCCGCATCTTCCACGCGAACATGCTTCTGGCTTCCCATTTCGACACCCGACACTACACCGGGCGGTGTCGCCGCAACGGTAATGGCAATCTCCCGGGGACGCTTCCGCTCCCACCCCGCGGCCCGAAGTTCGATCCGGAGCTGTCCCGGGGTGCCGATTTCCTCGGCCGCGTGCAAACAGAGGTTAGCCAGGATCTGCTCGAATTGGCTCCCGGTGATGGGCACTTCCGGAAGCTTATCCTCCGTTTCGAATCGCACACTCCAGAGGGATGAAAGGGCGATCCGAACCAGGTCAACCGCCTGCTCCGCGTGTGCGCCGACCTGTTCCATCGGTACGCCTTCCGATTCCATGCCGCTGAGCTGAAGAAGCCGGTGCGCCAAGTCCGCTCCCCGCGTGGATTGATCAACGATGGTGTCGATCGCTTCCCGTCCTATCTGCTCCACAACGGCAGGCCGGTCGATCAGCGCTGCGTTCGCGGAAATCGCGCACAGCAAATTATTAAAATCATGCGCCACGCCCCGGGCGATCCGGCCGATGAGCTGAAAGTGGCTGATTTGCATATCACGCAATTGCCGCGATTTCATCGCCGTGACATCGCTGACCACAATGACATTCATGTCCTGGGACGGCTGGGAGCGGAACCGGAGACTGTAGAGCGCCTGCCCGCTGCGGAGGACGCGCTCCACCTCCATCGATCGGTTTGGTAACAGAAGGGATTCCACATCCTCGAACGTGAGGCAGGGGAACAGGTCGTCGATCCGGATCTCCTCTGTATCCGAGTGGGCCGCAAAGGTCCGCGCAGCGGAATTCATTCCATTTACAGTGCCGACATGGTCAACCACAATCATCCCGTCGGTCAGATAATCCATGTCGTCAACCAGCCGCCCGATTTGCTTGCGCCCTTCGTTGGCGACCGTGGACTGAATCGCCCATATTCCGAATGCGCCGACAAGAAAGAGAAACCCGGAAATCAGCGCAATGGCGGCGAACGTCAGGCGCGAGATCGACGCCTCATCGGTTGCGATGGGCAGGTGTACCGCAAGGACCGATATGACGTACTTCGCAGCAAGTCCTCCCAGCACGAGAAGTACGAGAACAAGGGCGGTGTGACGCCATTCGCCATTTCGAATCATTTCTCTCAAGACTGGCAGATCCTTTGGTGGTAGGTGAGAATGTCACTCTGAATAAGCAGGATTTGTGCCTCGACTCAGCCACGGCAACAAACCGTCATTCATCCGCCCGGTAGATTCACGAAGCGCCGAAGTGCGGTCCACGTGGGGCGCGCGTAATGCGCTCCTGGATAAAAAAAACCTGCGGGCGTTTGTGCGCCCGCAGGTTCTATTTAGAATGATTGCCGTATCGAACCGGCGGATTTACTCGGAGTATTCGCCCATCTCGTCCGCTGCCTGGTTGGCAAGGTGCCGATGAATCAGGCTCGCTTCCGAAGGAATTCCCGAAACTTCCCCCAGCGTATTCGGACTGGCCATCCCCACCGTCACGAAGATAATCACTTCGTCCTGCACCCTCTTTATAGATTTGTGACTGAAGAGATATTTCCCAAGCACAGGGATTTTCCCCAGGACCGGCACGGCATTCCGCGAATCGACGTCATTCGTCTCGGTCAGGCCGCCGATAGCCACGGTCTTTCCGCCTTCAATCTGGAACTCAGTCTCGATTTTTCGGATCGAAGTAATGGGATAGCTTATGCCGATCGCGCCACCGACCTCGAGGTCACCCAGTTTCCGGCTTAGCTCCGGTATGATTTTCACCGTGATGTTTTCCTCCGTGTTAACGGTCGGAGTGACATCGAGCTTTACGCCGATTTCAATGTATGGCAGGGCGGAATCCAGAGCGTATGCGAACCGGTCGCCGGTATCCCCCTGGGGCACCGCGGTCACGTTTGGCTGGTTCACCCCTACATGAATCCTGGCGGTTTCCCCATTGGCCACGATGATCTTCGGATTGGATACCACTTCCACACCATCGGTTTCTTTCAACGCGCTGAGCGTTAGCGCGAGCTCGTCCGCCGACAGAATCGCCGACAGAAGTCGTGTAGTGACGTCCGAATCCAAACGAGACGAAGTCTTGGAAACAGTGTCGATGGCCTCGGAGATCGTCTCGTTCTCACTATCCGACAAATTCTCGAACACGGGACGGATATCCTGAAGCTCGGTAACGAAAGTGGGCGGCTCGGCGGTTTCGTCCCGGGTCACGATGGGAATTGCATTGCGGCCGACCAACGACGCATTAAAGCTGCCATCGGAATTTTCGAGCGAACCACTGGAATCGAACCTAACATCGCTGCGGCCGAGTGTGGACGTTGACGTCCGGGTCCTTCGGTTTTCGATCGAAGCATCCGTGACCGTGGTGTCGCTAATGTCGCGAACGCGCCCCTTCGAGTAGGTTCCAGAGGGCTTTACTCCGACGGTGTATCCTTGGAGCACCTGCCAATTGACGCCCAGATTCTCGATGGCCGTGTCGTTCAATTCTATGAATTTCGCTTCGATGTAGACCTGTGGACGAGGCTTATCGATTTGCTTCACCGTTCCCCGTATCGCACTCAAGCGCGATGCGGTCTCCTGGACGACCAACGCATTGGCGGATGGAAATGCGGACACCGAGCCGTTGGTAGCGACGAGCATCCGTTGTACGACCGGCACCACGTTGGATACGGACGTATAGTTCAGAAAGATTGTTTCCATCTGCACGGGCTCAGCAGCAAGATCCCGCTTGGAGATGATCGAATAAATGCTGTTTTGCTTTTCGACCAGAACCAGGTTTACGGAATCAAGGATTGCCCCCAGAGCAGGCTGCCAGGGCACACCGTGCATACTGGCGGTGACCGACCCCTGAAGATTCGTTCCCGCGACAATATTCGCACCGGAAATCCTGCTGAACATTCGAACGACGTCCGCCAATGGAGCGTTGTCGAGGGATATCGTGATCATGTCTTCGCCCCCGGGCCCCTCTTCAATTTCCACGTCTTCGATATCGGCACGCATACCCGACTCGATAACGACCGGGGCATCCTCGACGGCTTCCTCCTCCATGGTCGCTTCTTCAACGACTCCGGTCACTGGAACGTCAGGCAGCTCTTCGGTCTGACCAAACGAGATGTGGTTCAATGCAACGAGCACACCGGTAAGTGCGATGCCCGCCATCAGTAGTCTGATTTTCATGGACTCCTCTTCAATGAATGCGGTTCTTCGTACCCTCAACAAAAATTGATCTCAAGCACTGTCGAACCGGCGGGCTCAGTCGGACAGCGACTCTAAAATCACACGCTTTGTCGTCAGCGTCTTCAACAAAAATTCGTATTTTCTGCCATTCGCTTCAAGCTGAAGCGTGTCTCTCTCTTTCAAGAGCTGCTCGTTAATGATAGCGATACATCCGCTGGGCTGGCTAAGTATTCCACCAATTCTCATCTTGGACTTAATCAGCTGTTGTTCTTCCAAGGAAAGAGCGACGAAATCTACCGGAGCCCCATCGATAACCTCTGGCTCGACAGCACTCTCATCACCAACCACTACGGGTTGACTAGGTTCCGGCCAATAACCAACGGGCCAGAATGGATCCCTCGGCGGGTTTGAATCAGCCTCCGCGGATCCAGCAGTCGCATCGTCAATTGCGTCCCTTGAAAGAATCTCCTCTTCGACCGCAACCGACATCCTTTCGATCGTGGAACCCTCTACTCCGGCGGCAGAATACTGGGTAAACCCGCAGATACCAAGAAAAATTATCAAGGAATATTTGGTTTTTTTATCCATGGTTCACCTCTTTTTTCTCGGCAAATTTCTCGATGGCAATGGTGTTGAGGCAAATCGGCCATTCAATCACCATGTTGATACTGTGCTCATCCGGCTTGTTCTGCCGGGAATCCACCGTCAAGCCGGTAATTGACAAGTAGGGATTGCTTTCCTCCATGGCGTGAACCAAGGCCTTGAGTTGCTCGAAACTGCATTCCGTGATCACCCGCACAGAATAGGAGCCAAAAGCACGATGGCCGTCCTTGGTCTGAGCCTGTAGCAATATCGGGCCACCCACCTCGGAAACTGACGCGATTTCGACGCCGACGATACGGGATTGGGTGTACATTTTCTGGGTTGCCCAGGAAAGCGGGTTGTACGTGTCAGGCAAAAACTCGCCGGCAGCCCGCTGCAGCACGTTGTTGGATTCAGCAAGCTTCGCCTGGATATTGCGCTCGTTTTTGACCATTCGGCGCGCCTGAACCACATTGCTCCGAAGTGCTTCGAATTCTGTTCGGGCGTTGGTCCACTTGGCCTTCATCGGCATCAGCACAAAGTTGCCTACCGCAAAAATCGACGTAATTACGACAATCCCGCCCAAGGCGAAGTATTGCTTATGTTCTTTGGATAAGTTCTGTATGTTCATCGCATCAATCTCTCTCCGCTAGTAGCGTTCAGCCGGAACGTACGCTCTGACTGGCCGTTGCCGGACGCTCCCGCATGGGGTGCGAGCTGCAGACCCACGAGGTTCACCTTGGCAAGCCACGATTCTAGGGATTCATCCAGGCCAATCCCGCCCACGAACCGAATCACATCCTGGTCGGAAAGGTCTCCCTTTGCCTTGCCTTCAAGTCGTAACGTGAACAGGCGGGCCGGAGTCACCGGTTCGTCATCCTTGGGCGGCGCAGCACTCGAAGCCTTGATCTCACCATGAAGAGACATCCGGGTCAGTTGAATATTTGTCGGAACCAACGATTGGATCGCAAAAAGGGATTCGTCCCAACGGATCCTGGATGAGGTCCAACTTTCCAGTTCAGTAACATACTGGAGATTCAAGCTGCTGGATTCCTGCATCGCATTCACCCGGTTGTAATCCGTCTCGATCGCCGCAAAATCCTTCTGTGCCCTGGAAAAACCGCCGATCACGCTCCGGTATTGGAAAAACAGAAAAATCACGGCAGCGGCCAGCGCGGCGCCCCCGACCATGCCCGCCATCCGGAGCATGGCCTCACGATTGACTGAATTTTGCTGCTTTATCTCTTCCGGTCGCAGCAGGTTTACGCGTACACTCATGCATCCTCCAAGGCGCCCATGGCTGCTCCGACGGCGGCGGAAAATCGGACCTCCTGGCCCTTCAATTCCGCGGGTACCGTTCCTGGAACCATGAAGAGATTTTCAAAGGGATTCCAGACCTCCACAGGCCTGCCGACCGACTCATAAATCTTTTGTTTCCAGTCACTTATCAAAGAGAGTCCACCGGTGACGAACCACGCCTGAATCGATGCGCCAACCCGGCGCTCCACGAACTCACGCGAAATCGCAAGCTGCCGAATGAATCCTTTCATCGCGCCCTCCACCGATGCGGAAAGATCAAAGGATGATTCACCAATCATGTTCTCCGATGTTTCCCGATCTACACCAAAATCGCGCTGAATCCGGTTCAGGATATCTTCGCTGCCAAATTCGAACTTTCGCAGCAGCACCGGCGTAGACTGAGAGAAGATCGAAAGGCAAGTCACCCTGGATCCGCCCTCAATTAAGCCCACAACGGCCTTTGAGAATCGGGGAGCAACCGATAATGCAAACCCCGTCGCCGCCGAGAGCGCGGAGACCTCGACCGATATCGGCGCGGGAGTGCCGCCGCCCAACATCTCTAAGGTGCTCGTCGCATCTTCTTCGGGAAGGCCCACCGCGATCAGGTTCACTTCCGATTTGCCTCGTTGCGGACCCCCAACCGAGTAACCCAGACGAAACCCATCCTCCAATCCAACATTCTCCCGAACCGTGTTTTCTGCGTTCGGAGACTTTTCAGAGAACCCAGGCAAATTCAGCAGCCTAATCACCGCCCGTGACGACGTGACCGACAATGCTGAATGCTTCGCCCTAAAAACTTTGGGTAACGCGATACGACTCCGCTCTTCCTCATTCGAATCATCCACGTCCGGCAGCTCCGAAACCGGAATTTGACCCACTGCACTTATGGTCAACCCTTCTTTCGCACGCTTCATCCGGACAAGTTTCAAACCCGATGTGGCAACGTCCACCGCGACGATGTCACTGAGACCCCGTCGCAGCCCGATTTTTTCTTCACGTTTTGCTATCATATGCTCGCTTTGGTATTCGACCCTTTCTGACTCACTGCGTCTTTCTCAGCAGATCCCGTGCTAACTAGGCAAAATTCTCCGGGCAATCGCTTCGAAGGCCCAGATTCAGAAAATCAGCGGTAATTCCCCGGTTAAATTATCAAAAATGACAGCCACGCTTGGACTCGGATCGGGCCGCGGATTTTGAATCCCATCAAATCCGCCGGCGCATTACAAAATGAGCAAATCTTACCCGGATTTCAGGAGGCTCAAATTCATCGATCGGAACTCACATGACGCACAGAGCAAGCCTGGTATCAGAATTCCTGTGGTTTTTCGCCAGAATCATGAAAAACAAGGGAACAGATTTTCTAACCGGGAATACCGATCGTTCATTTTCGAGAGCACAGGCGGATCTTCCCCGAGAACAAACAAATGATACTAACGAGACATGCGACACCTTGAGGCGAGTGCCGCTGACTGCAAATCAACGAGTTAGGCACACTATCTGCTCTCGTTCTTGCAAGAAAGCAACGCATAAACTGATTAAATAAAAAAAAGCACGGTACAACACGATACGGAGCAAACAACGCATGAAACGCACAAGACACAATGACGAAAGAGGGTTCACACTGGTGGAAGTAATGATCGTGGTCGCGATCATTGGAATGCTGGTCACGATAGCGATGCCTAGTTTGTTCCATGCCCGCGACAACTCGCAGGAGGCGATGTGCGTGAACAACCTGCGAATGATCCACACCGCCAAAACCCAGCACGCGATGGAAGCCGGCAAAACGAACGGCGACTCTGTCGATGGAACCGACCTCGATGCCTACCTGAAGCACGAATTTTCCACGATGACCGAACCCTCTGGATTTATCTACGTCATTGGCGATGTTGGGCAGGATCCGATTTGCACGTACGGCGGGGCGCATGTTGTATACGGCGGCAACTGATCCGCTCGGTTGGCCGAATAGGTAAACTACTCCTGAACGCCCGGGATCACTTCCCGGGCGTTTTCTTTTTCAAGCGATCAGGGTCCGAAAAAGGATGTGATTGGCAGCCAGGCTGTACAGCGCGGCGACCACATCGTCGATGACGATCCCCAGACCGCCTTCAATCCGCTGTAAAGCGCGCGCGGGCGGCGGTTTCAGGATGTCGAAAGCCCGGTTGGTCAGAAATGCGATGACCACGATCGCCGGCGAGAACGGCAAGCCCAGCATACAAATGGGAAACGTCAAATACTCGTCCGCCACGATTCTTCCATCGTCCTTGCGGGCGAACACAGCTTCCGCATCATGACAAAAGGGAATCGCAGCGACAGTCAGGACAAGCGCGGCCGCGCTTTGAAATATCAATCCAGGGATCCACTGCATCAGGCCCACCAATCCGATGCCCAGAAGTGTCCCAACCGTACCTGAAGCGAAGGGGCTGTACCCCAGTCCGAAGCCGGTAGCGATCGCCAGGGAAATGACGCGGCGTGCGCCCGCCGGCGCACGTCTTTCCACCGGGTCGAATTTTTCGGCACTCATTGCTTCAGTTCTACCTCGAACGCTACGAACGGAGACTCGGGAACAGCTCGAACCCGCAGGATTCGGAAGGCTTCAAGCGCTTCCGATGCCCCCCGGACGACCCGGTACAGATCCATGGCCCGATCCCCGCCGCTAGACTGGCCTTGTTGGGACAGAGCAAAAACTGCGAGTAGATTCCGCAGCGATTTCATAGCAGGGCCCAGCTCGGCCCAGCCCACCGCCAAACAATCTTCTCCTCCAATGGCTTCCGTCAGGAGAATGCCACGGGATTTCGATTCCGGCCCTGCCGCACCCGCCCAGATCTGCCGCTCGGCGAGCCGTTGAAACGCATCCCGGCACGAACAGAATATCAGCCAACGACCGAGTCGGAAACAGACCGATTTTTCTCCATCGGCAAAGCGACCATAAGAAGAGGAATCCTCCGATTCAATAACGGAAACGGGCATGCCTGCGATCTCGTCCGGGCGAAACCACAAATCCACGCCGGATCGTTCGGAAATCTGCTGCAATACGGATCCCGCTACTGCCTCAGGCTCAATCCCATTAAACAGAGGAAAGCAGGCAAAAAGCGCCGGCACCCTCAGCCCCGATACGCGCCCCCCATACTCACCACCGGTTGCCACAAAATACAGGTAATCGCTTCCAGCCGCCGAACTAATCGGTTGTAACAGGGAATGGATCGGGAACGCGCCGGCGCCCTGGTGCATCGCCCGCAGCAGGGCCGGGTGTGAAACACAAAATGCCCGAGGAATCCTGTCGAACCAGGCTGACAGCTCACTTTCCACAGGCACACTCACCCTGGAAACGAGGACATCCGGAGTGCCTGTCCATCGAAGAGAAAGTCGAATCTCGTCCCTCTCAAACGCCTGAATCTCAAGGAGCCATGCCTCGCTGGGAAACTTTCGAAACCAGCCCCGATCCCTACCCGCCCCTGACATCACCCATTGCTCTGCTTCCGCGGTAAACGTGTGCAGAATACGGGGGCGCAGACCATCGTAGCAGTCCACCAAACCGGCAATCGCATTCCAGTCCCGCGATACAACGGCAATTACCATTCCCTCAACAAATGCAATACCGAGTTCGCGATCTCCAAACTCCGGGATCCGCAGCCGCCAGGCAGTTCGGCCCGACGGCAGATCGATCGTTTCGAGCGACGGATCATTTCCAAGGCGAAGAGCCCATTGGGAAATCTGGCTACGCCCCCCGAGCCAGCCGACCGCAATCCAGGCAGATTCTTCCCGGAAAGCGGAAGACGGCACATAGGCCGCCGCCACGTCGCGAACCCCGAGTCGCTGAAACAACCCCTGCGCCGCGAGGACTCCATCCTCGTAATCCAGCTCCCAACCGGCCGATTCAACAGCCCGCCGCACCAAATCGTTCGATGCCACGTCGTCCCAGCGTTCGAGGACATCCCGATGCACCGAAAGGAATGCCGCGTCATGCGGGATCGGACGAAGCATGAGAGAAGGCGAGTACGGAACGAATGTGCACCACCAGACACTACCCGCCAGGAGAACAGCCCAGACTGCGGGCGTGGCCATGCGGCGAATCTTCATGATCTCAGTGTGCCGCGGAGTTCCGAGATGGCAGACAACCCGTGGGTCTCGAAATAGGTGGAAATCCCGTCAATCACTGCGAGCGCGGTATTCGGGTTCACGAAGTTGGCGGTACCGATTGCCACGGCGGAGGCCCCCGCGATAATGAATTCCAGTGCATCCGCAGCGGAAGAGATACCCCCCATGCCAATCACCGGGATCGACACCACGGACGCCGCATCCCGCACCAGTTTGAGAGCGACAGGCTTGATGGCTGGACCCGTCAAACCACCGGTTACATTTGCAATGCGGGGCCGCCGGGTTTCGATATCGATCGCCATCGCGGGGATGGAATTAATTAACGAGATCGCGTCCGCGCCGCACTCCTCCGCGGCGCGGGCAAAAATCCGGATATCCGTGACATTGGGAGCGAGTTTTGGAATCAGCGGCAGCTTCGTCTGCTTTCGCACCCCCTCAACCACGCGGCGAAACGATGTCTCACAGGTCCCGAACATCGCGCTGCCTTCCTTGATATTGGGGCACGAAACATTGAGTTCCAACGCATGAACCCCATCCACGGTGTCGAACGCCTTTGCGATCCGCTCGTACTCCTCCACGGTGCGTCCCCAGATGTTTACGATGACGGGAACTTCATGGCGGCGCAAAAAAGGCATGTATTTATCCACGAACCCCAGGAACCCGGGATTGGGCAGCCCGATCGCATTGATGAGGCCGCTCTCGGTTTCAAACATTCGGTCCGTTGGATTCCCCATCGTGGGCTCCATGGCGATTCCCTTCACGACAATCGCCCCAAGCCCGTTGATGTCGATCAACTCCCCATACTCCGGTCCATACCCGAACGTACCCGACGCAACTGTCACGGGGTTCTTCATCCTCAACGAACCAATCTGTACCGATAAATCCATCAGGAATCTACATCATCGTCCCACACGACTTCTTTCGCCTCAAACACCGGGCCCTCCGTGCATACGCGAGCCCACGCCCAACCTTCTCCGTTCCTCGCTTTGACTTTCTGAACGCACGTAAGGCAGGCACCGACACCGCACCCCATGCTTCGGTCCATGGAGATCCATGCCGTCCACTGGTTCTCCAGGGCCCGCCCGGCAACCGCCTGCAACATCGCGTTCGGTCCACAGGAAAAAAACTCCGGCCGCAACCTTTTCTTCTCCGACGCCAGCCATGGGTCCAACGCATCGGTAACCAGCCCGCGCGTTCCCAGGGAACCGTCCACGGTAGTGACGATCACCTGCCAGCCAATTTCTTCAAATTCGTCGACGCACAAAATATCCTGGTCCGCCGCGCCCCCGAAAAAAGCGGTTCCCCGAACTTCCTGGTCACGAGCCACAAGGTACAGCGCTGCCATGCCGTACCCACCGGCGACCAACACCGGATAGGAACCCTCCTCATGTCTTGGAAACGGGGTGCCGAGTGGTCCGATCAGGCTGACGGCATCTCCGGGCGCCAGGCGGGTCATGCTATGGGTGCCCTTCCCGATATCCTTATAAAGAAGTGTCAATCGCCGGTCGTCGGCCTTGAACACGCTGAAGGGGCGTCTCAACAGGGCATCGTTTAGATCGGGGATCTTGAGATGCACGAACTGGCCGGGCCGGACTTCGGCCGCAATGTGCGGCGATTCCATGCACAGGATCCGGTACCCGCCCTGGTACTCGTCCTGAGATTCGACAATGGCTTCCTCGAGGTGGATGGTCTGTCCTCTCCTGATTCTGGATTGCGTTCAACCATTCATACGTCGCCGGATCTTTCGGTGCAAGTTTCCGCACTGGATTTACGAAATCACTTGAAGTGATCAAACCCTCCGGATCCAAGAGATTCAACGATCCCGTCCTCGCGCTCCAGCGTCAAAGCGCCCGGGTCACCGTCACAAACCCCGATCCTGGTCAACCGGGTTTCAAAGGCGTTAGACCAGGCGTCCGGTAAATCGTTTGCCGCGTCGGCGCCCACGGTGAAGAGCAGCTCAAAATCCTCACCATCGCAGAGCGCATGCTGAGTTGCCGTATGATCCCCCGCCATCCGGCGCGCGTCATCCGATACGGGCAGATCGGCGGCACGGATGACGATCCCGACGGTGCTCGCCTGCGCAAGATGCGCCGCATCCGTCGCCAATCCGTCGCTTACGTCGATCATTGCCGTGACCTGTCCCCATTCTCGAAGCCATCTCCCTTCCGGAATGCGGGGATCGAAACGGAGGTGCCGCCCCATGCCGCTACCGCCCAGTTCCCCGGTGACGAATACGGCATCACTATCCCGGGCCCCGGACCGCAACATCGCCGTCCCCGCGGCAACCGACCCGGTGGCGAAACAATGCAGGGACAGGGGTTCACTACGCGAACAATCACCGCCCACGATCCCGAGACCGCTCCTGGAAGCGGTCGCCGCCATCCCGCGGTAAAGCGCTTCGACGTAGGATACGGCCAGGTTCCCGGGCGCGACCAGGTTGACCAGGCACCATTCCGGCTCCGCGCCCATCGCCGCGAGATCGCTCAGGACGCGCGCCACAGCCTTGTGCCCGACTTCGCTGGGCGGATCGGCCCGGGTGAAATGAGTCCCTTCGATCACCGCGTCCGACGTCAACACTGTTTCCTGATCTCCGGAACCGGAAACGACGGCCCCATCATCGCCGATACCGATACGCACTCCCGGCGACTCCGGCACCAGGGCGCGTAGGCGGGATATGAGTTCGATTTCGCCGAGATCTGAAAGACGACGCTGCATGTTCTGTTGCTCCCGGCTCATTGTGCCAGGAGCAACAGAATATTCACACCATTAAAGAGCACATGCATGACGATAGGCACCACGATCGAATTTGTGTAGGCGTAGGCAACGCAGAGAAAAACGGACACCACGAACAGGGGCACCAGGGCCGGAAGATGAGGATGAACCGCGGCAAAGAGAACCGACGTGACGAGGATCGCCCGGGAAAGTCCGAATTTGCGAGCCATCGTCGGAAGCAGCAGGCCCCGAAAGAACAACTCTTCCGCGACCGGGGCCAATGCGATCGCGATAAAAAACATGTAGATTCTGGAAAGCAACGGTCCATCCCCGGCCAGCACTTCCGCCACCTCCTGCATGCCGATGTCCTGACCCAGGGTATGAAGCAGAAGGTTGAACAGCAGCATGTATACGAACACCACCGGCATCATCCCAAGGTAGGCAACAATACCCGTCCGAATACTGGCCAAAAATCTGGACGGGTGCAGGCCGAACGCCGCTCGCCACGGGACCCCCCGTACAGATAGCAGAATCGCGGTGCAAACGATCACAGTCCAATGAAAGGTAAAGCTGTATATGATAAACTGAGTCGACCGGTACAGCCGGTCGGCCCACCCGGTAGAGAGCAGAATGGCGGACACCGATACATAGAGCCCGAACGTGACGGCAAGCAGAACCAGCAGGTCGTGGGCGACCACCCTTCGTCGCAGAAAATGGCGGGCGCGCCGCGGCCAGATCGACGTACGCCTCCGCATCCGAAGTAAGAAGAAAACGTCAACGCCCAGTCCGACGAGGAGAATGAGGATGTATCCGGTTATCGCGGCGGGATGCATCGTTGTCGTTGAAAACTCCATATCGGTTCACTGAACATCGAAGTCAGAGTGGGAGGTTCCTCACTTCAATGTTGGATTTTCGACGTTCAATGCTCGATGTTCAACAAGAAGGCTCCAGGGACTCGCGTACCACGTAAATTGGTTTCCCCTGCGACTCATGGTAGGTGCGCGCCTGCATCTCCGCCAGCAGGCCCATGCTTATGAATTGCATCCCCATGAAGATGAGAAAGAAACATGTCATCACCCAGAACGGACGTTTGATCATGTCTTCCGCGGGGTTCGTAATACCCATGTGATAGAACAGGTTGGCAACAATCATCAGCGCAAGCATCAGGAGTCCCGGAAGAAAAAACATCACCGCGATTTTTCCGAAGATCTGGATTGGCCCGGTGCTGTACCGCATGAGGAATTTCACCGTAATCAGATCGAGAACCACCCGCAGGGTCCGGGCAAGTCCATACTTCGATGTGCCGTATTTTCGCGCGCGATGGTTGACTTCGACCTCTACCACCCGGCCGCCGACCCAGAACGCAAGCGCCGGGATGAAGCGGTGCATCTCGCCGTAGAGGTGAACGTTCTGAATCACTTCCCTCCGGTACGCCTTCAACGTGCATCCGAAATCGTGAATTCCTACCCCGGTAATCTTGCTGATGACCCAGTTCGCCAGGATGGACGGAAGCCTCCGATCCAGGAACCTGTCCTTGCGGTCTTTGCGCCAGCCGCTGACGACATCGACGTCCGGATCCATTTTCTCCAACAACCTGGGGATATCAGCCGGGTTGTTCTGTAGATCCGCATCGAGCGTGATGATGACATCGCCGCGCGCCTGGTGAAAACCGGCGCTCATCGCGGCGGTCTGGCCGAAATTCCGGCGGAATCGAATGAGCCCGATACCCGGGAATTGATCGCGCAACTCCACCAGCCGGGCCCAGGTCCCGTCGGCGCTTCCATCGTCCACGAGCAGGATTTCATAAGTTTTGCCGAGGCCGGACAGCGCGCCGAGCAGTTCCCGGCACAGGGGCTCGACGCTGTCCTCTTCATTGTAGACCGGAACGACTACCGAAATATCCATACCCCAATCCTTGGAGTCTTTCTCCGGGGATTGGAAGAATATTCCGCGCGGACGGGCGGTCCGAAAATCTCCCCGCTCGACTGAATCTGTGCAAATATGGGTATCCTCCTATTGAGATCCCAGTGAATCGAGCCAAAACAATCAGGACGTCCAGTACGGACGAAACGCGCGCCCTCGCCGAAGAACTCGGCGGGACACTTTCGGATCGTGCGGTGGTTGCGCTGTATGGGGATCTCGGCGCCGGCAAAACCTGCTTCGTGCAGGGTCTTGCCGAGGCCCTGGGAGTACGGGAGCCTGTAACCAGCCCGACCTTTTCGCTGGTTAACGAATATCGCGGAGTGACGCCGTTCTTTCACGTAGATCTTTACCGCATCGCATCGCCGGAAGAAGCGATCGACTTCGGCCTCGAAGAAACCATGGACGGACGCGGGATCACCGCGATTGAATGGGCGGAGCGCGCGGAAGAAATCCTCCCTCGTCGGACGATTCGGGTGAAGATATCGCAGGGGGACACCGAGGACGAGCGCAGGGTCCGCATCGACCCGGGGTCACCCCTATGATTTCCCTGACCTTCGAACTCTCTTCCGCGCGCGCAAGTCTTGCGCTGATGGACGGGGAACGCAAACTCGGAGCTTGCGGCTGGCCGCAGGCGAATGGACCGGGCCGTGAGACTTTTACGCAACTGTCTTCGCTCCTTGAAACGACGCGCGTCGATCCAGCCCAAATCGAGTCGTTTATTATCGGCCGGGGCCCGGGAACGTTTTCCGCTCTCCGGATTGCCCACTCCGCGGCACGGGCCTTTGCCCTGCCGGGCGCCGGAACCGTGTACGCCGTCAGCAGCGGCGCTGCGATCGCATTCGGGCTGCGCGAGTCCGAAGGGATCACGGGTCCCATCGCCGTGGTGGGCGACGCAAGGCGGAACTCCGTGTGGATCGGTTGCTTTGAAGCAGGCAGTGAAGGTACGTCGAATCAGGACCAGTGGCGCGTTATCCAGTCCAGTTCGTTTCCCGGTTCGGTGCCGGACGATACAATTTTCGTGAGTCCCCAATTCGGCCAACTGGAATCCGTCCTACCCCGGGAATCATTCACCACGCACACCTGGCATCCCCGCCACTGCTTTCCGGAGGCGATCCATGTCGCGCGCGTCTCCGCGGAAAGGAAAAGCCGGGGAATTCCGACCGAACCGCTTGAACCGCTTTACCTGCACCCGCCGGTGTCGACGACACGCCCGGGAAAGACCTGAAATTGTTTTCGGCTTTGTGCTGAGATTCGAACAATTTCGTGTACAGTATGTTGAAGAATCCCTTAAAGATTGGCGGATCCTCTGAGGCTTGCGTTATGAATAAAGAATTTATGGATACAGCCCACCTTTTTTCCCTTGGCGCGCCCTACATCGAAAGTCTGTATGATGACTATCTCCGGGATCCCGATCTGGTGCCGGAAGAATGGAGGGCTTGTTTCGAACAACTGGGTCGTGAACCTTCGCGCCGGGCCCCGCGGCCTCAGCCGACGGAGAACACCACAGTTGCGGTACCGCGACCGGCGCCGGTGCGTCACGAAACTCAAGTGGCGCCGCCATCCGGAACCGGCGATGCCATCCCGGCCGAGAAGCAGTCCGGAGTCCGGGAACTCATCATGTCGTACCGGATTCACGGCCACATGGCGGCGAAGCTCGATCCGATCCAGATCCGGGCACAGGAGGAGCCCGCGGCACTGACCCTGGAAGAGCACAACCTGTCCGACGACGATCTCGGCACCGTTTTCGACTGCGGAACGATGTGGGGACCGACAGAGGCCCCGCTGCGGGACATCATCCAGGTTTTGAAACAGACCTATACCCGGAGCATCGGCGTCGAGTACAATCACATCAACAACCTTGAGCAGCGGAACTGGATCCGCGACCGGCTCGAGCGAACCCGGGCCTCCTCTTCCCATCCGCCCGAGGTCCGAAAGGAGCTGCTGGGGCGCATCACCGCGGCGGAGGGGATGGAGCGTTTTCTCCACACGCGCTATTCGGGCCAGAAGCGGTTCTCTTTGGAGGGCGCAGGAAGCCTGATTCCGATGCTCGACACGCTGATCGAGCGCTGCGGCGGGAACGGCGTAAAAGAAATCGCCATCGGGATGGCGCACCGCGGCCGGTTGAATGTGCTGGTCAATATCATGGGCAAGACGGCCAAGGATCTCTTCCTCCAGTTCGAAAATAAATATGAGGCGGCGGGAAAAGGATCGGGCGACGTCAAGTATCACGAAGGCTATTCGACCAATGTGAGCACGGCCGGCGGGCCCCTCCACCTGGCCCTCGCCTTCAACCCGTCGCACCTGGAGATCATCAACCCGGTGGTCGAGGGCTCGGTTCGTGCCCGCCAGGACCGGAGAAAAGATTACGAGCGCGAGAAAGTCATTCCGATTCTGATTCACGGGGACGCCGCGATTACCGGGCAGGGTGTTGTCTACGAAACGTTTAATCTCGCGCAGACGCGTGGCTTTACAACCGGCGGCACCATCCACATCGTGGTGAACAACCAGATTGGGTTCACGCTGAGCAATCCGCTCGACTCCCGCTCGACGCTCTACTGCACCGATATCGGCAAGGTGGTCCAGGCGCCCATACTCCACGTGAACGGGGACGATCCCGAAGCGGTGGTTTATGCCGCGCAACTCGCGATCGACTGGCGTATCCGGTATCACAAAGACGTATTGATCGACCTGGTGTGCTACCGTCGCCACGGCCACAACGAGGCCGATGAGCCGGCGGCGACGCAGCCGATGATGTACCAGAAAATCCGCGATCACAAATCGACCCGCGAACTGTACGCCGACCAACTGATCCAAGAAGGCATTGTGACCGATGAGGAAGTGCGCGCGATGGTGCATGACTACCGGGCAAGACTGGAGGCCGGTGAAAATGTGGCCCCGAACATCGACGACACGGTGAACTATCCCCATATCGCGGACTGGAGCGACTACATCCACGGCACCTGGGACAGTGCATGCGACACGCGTCTGAAATCCGAAGATGTCAAGCGGCTCGGAAACCTGATCACCACGATTCCAGAGGATTTCCAGCTTCATCCCCGGGTCCGCAAACTGATGGACGACCGGGTGAAAATGATTGCGGGCGCGCTGCCGATGGACTGGGGCTGCGCGGAGACGCTCGCGTATGCGTCGCTTCTCGAATCCGGCGCGCCTATCCGACTTACCGGGCAGGACAGCGGGCGCGGCACTTTTTTCCATCGCCACGCGGTGCTCCACAATCAGCGGAACGGCGACACCTACATCCCGCTGCGGAACCTGGGCGAAAACCTGGGCGAATTTACGGTCGTGGACTCGATCCTTTCCGAGGAGGCGGTGCTCGGGTTCGAATACGGATACAGCACCACCGACCCGGAAGCACTCGTCGTGTGGGAAGCGCAGTTTGGAGACTTCGTAAACGGAGCGCAGGTGGTCATCGACCAGTTCCTCTGCTCCTCTGAACAGAAGTGGCGCCGGCTGTGCGGGCTGGTGCTTCTGCTGCCGCACGGTTGGGAAGGCCAGGGCCCCGAGCACTCCTCCGCCCGACTGGAGCGGTTTCTGCAACTCAGCGCGGAAGACAACATCCAGGTTGCCACCCCCACCACCCCGGCACAGATTTTTCACCTGCTGCGGCGGGAGATCATCCGCCGGTACCGAAAACCCCTGGTGATCATGTCCCCGAAGAGTACCCTGCGACGAAAACGATCGTTTTCCTCCCTGGAAGATCTGACCTCCGCGGGCTTCCAACTGGTCATTGAGGACACGATGGTCGATCCCGCGGTTACGGAACGTGTTCTCCTCTGCAGCGGCAAAGTGTATTACGACATCCTGGAGGAGAGGGAAAAGCGGGAGATCGAAAACATCGCGATCGTACGCGTGGAACAGCTCTACCCGTTCCCACGAGGCCGCCTCGGTGAAGTCCTGACGGGGTACGGGCGGACGACCGACATCATCTGGGTTCAGGAAGAACCGCGAAACCAGGGCGCGTGGTATTCGATTCAGCACAAGGTCCGGCATTGTCTTCAGCCCGGGCAGCAGGCGCGCTGCGTTTCCCGGGCCGCCAGCGCCGCGCCGGCGGGGGGAGACATTCGCAAGCACACCGAGCGGCAGGGCCGCATTCTCGACGACGCGCTGACGCTGGGTCGCGTTGCCAACGTCAGAATTTTACCCAATCGATCTGAAACGATTATTGCCAAATAAGGAGAGGAACGGCTGATGTCCGCTGAAATCAAAGCGCCTGTCTTTCCGGAATCCGTGGAAGAGGGCACCATCATGACCTGGCACAAGCGCGCCGGGGACGCAGTGCGGACGGACGAAAAGCTTGCGGACATCGAGACCGACAAGGTTGTCCTGGAGGTGGCGGCGAGGGAATCCGGCAAGATTGAAAGACTGATCAAGCAGGAAGGCGAGACCGTGACGAGCGGCGAGGTAATCGCCCTGATGAGCGAAGGCACGGTCATCGAATCGCCGGTCCCGGAAAACACCTCAGTAGCGGCGGCGGTTCCGCCTCCATCTGAATCGGCGGAACGAAGCGATCCCGAGCTGGGCATCAGCCCGTCCGCCCGAAAATTAATCCAGGAACACGAGCTGGATACCGGAAAGATTTCAGGCTCGGGGCGGCAGGGCCGCATTACGAAAGCGGACGTCCTCGAGGTCCTGCAGGAGTCGCGGGACGCCACGGAATCCGAAGCGCCCACGCCGCCGCCCTCGGCAGTCTCTCCCCCGCCCGTTTCCACCCCGCAGCCCGGGGCCGAAAATGCCTCCGACGAAAGGCGCCCGATGTCCCGCATCCGGGCCCGTATCGCGCAACGCCTCGTTGAAGCGCAGCAGGCGGCAGCCATTTTGACTACCTTCAACGAGCTCAACATGAAACCTGTGATCGATCTCCGAAACCGGTACAAAGCGGAGTTCGAGAAAAAACACGGGGTAAAACTCGGGTTCATGTCGTTCTTTGTAAAAGCGGCGGCAGAAGCCTTGCGGCGGTACCCTGTGGTCAACGCGTCGGTAGACGGCACGGACATCATTTACCACGGAGACTGCAATATCGGCGTTGCGGTAAGCAGCACCCGGGGGCTGATCGTACCGGTGCTGCGTAATGCCGACCAGTTGCCGTTTCACGAAATCGAGCGGCAGATCCGTGACTTCGGTAGCCGTGCCCAGTCCAACCAGATTCGTATCGAGGAACTGCAGGGCGGAACCTTTACCATCTCCAACGGGGGTGTATTCGGATCGATGCTTTCCACCCCGATTCTGAATCCGCCGCAAAGCGGCATCCTCGGTATGCATACCATTACGGAGCGGCCCGTCGCCGAGGAGGGAGAGGTCGTTATTCGGCCCATGATGTACCTGGCGCTCTCCTACGATCATCGCATCGTCGATGGCCGGGAAGCGGTGTTGTATCTGGTGGCAATTAAGGAAACGCTGGAGGACCCCGCACGCCTCCTGCTTCAAGTGTAATGGCTTCTTTCGATATCGTCATCATTGGAGGCGGCTCGGCCGGATACGTGGCCGCCATTCGGTGTGCGCAACTCGGATTCTCGACCGCCTGCGTGGACGAGTACCTGGGCAAAGACGGCGGCTTCGCGCTGGGGGGAACCTGCGTGAACGCCGGGTGCGTCTCGTCCAAGGCACTACTCGATTCGTCCAGCAAGTATCACCGGTTGAAGTACCGCCTCGCCAATCATGGGATCTCGGTCGAGGGCGTGGGTCTTGATCTGCACCAGATGGTATCAAGAAAAGACAACATCGTCCGCAACCTGGCGCAGAATATCGAATCGCAGTTTAAGAAACACAATGTTTCCTGGTACAAAGGCCATGGTTCGCTGGTGGATCCGATCCACATCAAGATCACTCCGCCCGAAGGGATGGGCCCGGAGGAGACGATCAAGGGATCGAACATCATTCTCGCAACCGGCTCTTCACCCAACGATCTCCCCACCGTCAAGGTGGACGGGAATAAAATCCTCGACTCGGCACACGCGCTCGATTTCCAAGAGGTACCGAAGCGACTCGGCATCATCGGATCCGGCGTGATCGGCGTTGAGCTGGGCTCGGTGTGGAAGCGACTGGGCTCCGAAGTGGTACTTCTCGAAGCGATGGACAAATTCCTGTCCTTCACCGATGAGGAAATTGCGGCGTATGCCCATGGAACCTTCACCAGCCAGGGGCTGGAAATTCACATGAACGCGCGGGTCATCTCAGCGAAGGCGAATGACCGGCTCGTGTCCGTGAATTACGAGGACGACGACGGGCATCATACGCTGGAAGTTGACAAGCTTCTCGTCGCGGTCGGCAGAAGACCGCACACGGAAGGGCTGAACCTCGACGACATCGGCGTACTGACCGACGAGGCCGGTGATATCCTGGTTGACGCCCATTGCCGAACGAACGTGCCGCACATTTACGCGATCGGCGATGTCGTGCGTGGTCCGATGCTGGCGCACAAGGGTTCCGAAGAAGGCATCATGGTCGCGGAGCGTCTGGCCGGCGCGCAGACCAGCGTCAACTACGACGCCATCCCCTGGGTCATTTACACCAGCCCGGAAATTGCCTGGGTAGGCGAAACGGAAAAAGAACTGAAGGCCGGGGCCCGGGAATACAAAATCGGGCGGTTTTCGCTAAAATCGAATATCCGGGCGCTGGCAATGGATGACCACGAGGGCATGGTAAAACTAATTTCAGACAAACAGACCGACGAAATTCTCGGCGTTCACATCATCGCGCCGACCGCCTCCGAATTGGTAGCCGAAGCAGTAGTCGCGATGGAATACAATGCCAGCGCCGAAGACATCGCCCGAATCGTCCACGCGCATCCGACGCTCGCCGAATCAATCAGGGAAGCCGCCCTCGCGATCGATGGTCGCTCGATTCACGGGTGAGGGGAATTTTCGATTTCTAATTTTAGTTTTTGATCGGATGGAGGCGAAACCTGCAGGACAGGGGCTACGGCACCCGCGCGTTACGCCGGTGGAATCCTCTCGCCGCGAACGAGGTCTGCGTTGGTCTGGCGGTCGCGGATGAGGCAGGACTTGCCTTGGGAGATCATGACTTCCGCTGGTTGCGGCTTGCTGTTGTAGTTGGAACTCATTACAAAGCCGTAGGCTCCGGCGCATTCGATGATGAGAAGATCGCCTACCCGCGCTTCGGGAAGCGTCTGCGTACGAACCACGCCGCCTTCCTCCTGGGTGAAAATGTCCCCGGATTCGCAAAGCGGGCCACCGACAATCACATCGGCATCCACACGGTCCGGATCCCCGGCCGGGGCAAGCGACATCGGGTGATAGGCACCGTACATCACAGGCCGTGAGAGCACGTTGAATCCCGCGTCCACAAGAATGAAGGGGTTATTCCCCTGGCGCTTGACTGCCCGGACTTCCGCAATCAGGTAGCCCGCTTCGGCAACCAGGTACCGGCCGGGTTCGATCTCGATGCGCACCGGGTGGCCGAACCGGTCTTCCAGCCTCTTGCGCGTGGCATCCCAAAGTTCAAAGTAGGCTCCCACATCCATCACTGGATCGCCTTCCCGGTAGGGCACGGGAAGTCCACCCCCTGAACTTACCGTGTGAACCGTATCTCCCACCTGGACCGCCAGCTTTTCAACCGCGTCCGTCACCTGGGCAAGGTGCGCCAGATCTGCGCCGGATCCAATGTGCACATGGACTCCCGTAATCTTCAGATTGTGGCGTTCCGTGCGTCGGCGGCACTCCTCCACCTCTTCGTGCCAGATGCCGTGCTTTGAGTGTTCACCCCCGGTGTTTGTTTTCTTGCTGTGCCCGTGGCCGAAGCCAGGATTGAAGCGAAGGGTGAGTTCGCCGCCGCCCGTCCGCTCGCCGTACTGGTCGATCATGTCCGTGGATCCGCAATTCACCGCGATCCCTTGATCGACTACGCAGTCCAGCGACTCGCGGTCAAAGATGTCCGAGGTGTATACGATCGGCGGTGGCTCTCCCTTCGCGGAGTATCCGGCTGCGAAGGCGCGATAAACTTCTCCGGCGGACACAGCGTCGACGAGAACGCCGCTGCGGCGGCACAGATCGAGCACGGCCAGGTTCGAATTCGCCTTCTGCGCATACCGGATCACATCAAACGGCGCAAGATCCGCGATCCGCTGTTTAATCAAGGCGACATCATACACATAAGTAGGAGTCCCGAATTCCTCGGCGAGATCCGCCACGGAAACACCGGCGATCGCCGTGCGTATGCCGCGGGAAAGCATGGCGGCGTCATTAGAATCATTCGTTTCGCTATTCACTCTCGGACCCAGGCGATCAAAAATCACCAATCAAAAATCAAAAATTCCCTACAACCCTTCATTCACCATTCCGGCCAACTCGTCGATCGTCCTGGCCACCGGAACGCCGGCGGCGTTGAATGCATCCGTTTTCGAGGCCGCGGTGCCTTTGCCGCCGGACACGATGGCGCCGGCGTGACCCATCCGCTTTCCTTCCGGCGCGGAGTGGCCCACGATGTAGGCGAAACAGGGCATCGAAAAGTTCCGGCTGATAAATTCAGCGGTTTTCTCTTCCTCCTCGCCCCCGATTTCACCAACAAGAACCACGGCATCGGTCGCGGGATCCTCCTGGAAGAGGGGCAGGAGATCCTGGAAATTGGTGCCGACGATCGGATCTCCACCAATCCCGACGCAGGTCGACTGTCCTCGTCCCAGCGCCGTAAGCGAGTGTACGATCTCATAGGTCAACGTGCCGCTCCGAGAAATGACCCCGACGTTGCCTTGCTCGTGGATGTGACCTGGCATAATGCCGATCTTGGATTTCCCGGGGGAGATCACGCCCGGGCAATTCGGACCGATCAGCCGCGAACCGGCCGCGTGCACCGCATGATAAATCCTGATCATATCCATGACCGGGACGCCTTCGGTGATGGCGACAATGAGTTCGACCCCGGCTTCGCAAGCCTCCTGGATCGCGCCCGAAGCGAAACGGGCAGGAACGAAGATGACGCTGGCGGTGGCACCGGTAGCCGCTTTCGCGTCTTTCACCGAATTAAAAACCGGCACCCCTTGGACTTCCTGGCCGCCTTTTCCGGGGGTCACGCCTCCGACGACCTGCGTGCCGTATTCCAGCATCTGTCCGGCATGGAACGATCCGTCGCGCCCGGTGATGCCCTGGACAATGACCCGAGTGGATTCATCGATCAAAATACTCATGCCGCGCTCCCTTCCGACAATTCCACCACCTTTTTCACAGCGCCGGAGAAGGATTCGGCGGGAATCAGGGGGGATCCTTCCAACATCGCCCGTCCTTCCACGGCGTTCGTGCCGCTGAGCCGGACCACGATCGGAACATCGATTTCGATGGCCTCGAATGCCTGTAGAATTCCCCTGGCGATGTCATCACAGCGGGTGATGCCGCCGAAAATATTGATCATAATGGCCTTGATGCCGCCCTTGCCTAGAATGAGGCGAAACGCATTGACGACTTTCTCAGGATTGGAGGATCCGCCCACATCCAGAAAGTTTGCGGGTTCGCCGCCGCAGAGCTTGATCATGTCCATGGTGGCCATAGCCAGGCCGGCGCCGTTGACCATGCACCCGATGTCCCCGTCGAGGTCGACATAACTGAGGCCTTTCTCTCTGGCCTCCACTTCGCTTGGATTCTCTTCATTCAAATCCCGCAGCGCCTCGATGTCCTCGTGCTTGAAGAGACCATTCTCGTCAAAATTAATTTTCCCGTCCAAGGCGAGAACGTCTCCGCTCACCGTAACCACCAGCGGATTAATCTCCGCCAGGGAGCAGTCTTTCTCGAGAAAGAGCAGGAAAAGCTTCTCCATGATATCGGTCACCGGCTCCACGGTGGCCGGGTCCTCAAACAGATTTCCAGCCAGGGTCCTGGCGGCATCCGCGGGAAATACGCCATCGGTAATCTCCACACGCAGGATTTTTTCCGGATGGGTCCTGGCGACTTCCTCGATCTCCACGCCCCCCTCGGCGCTGGCGATGAAAGTAACACCTTTAATTGCACGGTCAACGATGAGACCGAGGTAGGCTTCCCGATCGATGGAAGAGGCCGGCTCCACCAGGACCTTTCGTACGATGCTGCCTTTAATATTGAGTCCGAGAATTTCGGACGCCGCGGTCTCTGCCTCCTCCGGCGTCTGTGCAACCTTGACGCCGCCCGCCTTTCCCCGTCCACCGACGTGGACCTGGGCCTTCACCGCGACAGGTCCTCCCGCCTCGCCGGCAAGCTTGCGAACCTCCGCAGCGGTCTCCGCGACCGCCCCGCGCGACACGACAATCCCGTAGTCGTGGAATAACTCTTTTGCCTGATATTCGTGGATTTTCATTAAGTTTATTTGCGCCTTGTTGTGGCGCTGCGGATCCTACGGGCCTACCGGAGAGGCCCGCAAGTGTATTCTCCAGATCCCGGGATTTAGATCTTTGGCACTCCCTATGCTTTTCTCTCGCTTATCCGAGGTTGGTCCTTTATAGAACCCGTTTTGTTTTCGCCTGCAAAGGAACTGTGTAGACATTCATGAACTGCCTTGTCGTATCATTGCTGAAGCGCTCGCTTCGCCATAAGTTGTTGCCGTGGAACCGACAGATATTTCTAATCCTGACTACTTCCACAAGGTCGTAGATTGCCAGTGGGCCTGCCCCGCGCACACGGATGTTCCCGAATACATCCGGTTCATTGCACAGGGCCGATTCACGGACGCCTACATGGTAAACCGGGAGTCCAACATTTTTCCCGGCATTCTCGGCCGCGTCTGCGACCGGCCCTGCGAACCCGCATGCCGCCGGGTCCGGGTCGATGAAAAACCCGTCGCCATCTGCCGGCTCAAACGCGTGGCCGGCGACCTCAAAGGCGAAATTGACCATCGCCTGCCGATCGTACCCGAACAAAAAAACGGAAAACGGGTGGCCCTCATCGGCGCCGGATGTGCCTCGCTCACCGTCGCGAACGACCTCCTGCCCCTCGGGTATGAAATTGTCCTGTTCGAGAAACTCAAGAAGACCGGCGGGCTGATGCGCACCAACATCCCCACGTTCCGCCTTCCCGCCCGGGTACTCGACGAGGAGATCAACACCATTGTCGATATGGGTGTCGACCTCCGGCTTGGCGAAGGCATCGACAGCCTCAAGGAGTTGCTGACGGAAGGCTTCGACGCCATATTCGTCGGCACCGGAGCACCACTGGGGCGCAACCTGGACCTGCCCGGCCGATACGAGACCGATCAGATATTCGTCGGAATCCAGTGGCTGGAATCAATCGCCTTCGGCCACACCGACTCCATCGGCGAACGCTGCGTGATTATTGGAGGGGGAAACACTGCAATGGACTGCTGCCGAAGCTCGTTGCGGCTCGGTGGCAAAGAAGTGAAAGTCATCGCCCGCAAGCCCATGAATTTGCTCAAGGCGTCAGACTGGGAGTTGGAAGGCGCGGTGGAAGAGCGGGTTGAAATTATTTGCAACTACTCCCCGGAAGAATACATGGTCGAAAATGGGAACCTGACCGGGGTCCGATTCACGGAAGTAGAGTGGCACGAAGATGTGGAAGGAAAGCTGCGCTCCACCACGATCGGCGAAAAAATATTCCCCTGCGACTCGGTGATTCTCGCGATCGGCCAGGAAAATGTCTTTGATTTCATTGAGCGGGATATCGGGATCAAATTTAACCGCTGGGATGTCCCGGAAGTCGACAAGGTCACCATGCAATCCACGCGGCCGGAAGTATTTTTCGGTGGAGATGCGGCGTTCGGCCCGCTCAATATCATCTGGGCTGTCGAGCACGGGCACCAGGCTGCGATTTCCATCCACAATTATTGCCGGAGCGTGCCGCTGACCGAGCGGCCCCCGCACACCATGAACCTGGGCAGCACGAAGATGGGCCTGCACGAATGGAGCTACAGCAATGACTTCGACCCGACGGCTCGGCGAAACATGCCCGCGGTTTCGCTCAAGGACCGCTTCGAAAAACTCGACATCGAAGTCGAGGAGGGCTACACAGCGGAACAAACGGCCCAGGAAGTCGAGCGCTGCCTCAATTGCGACATCCAAACGGTATTCGAAACCAAGCTATGCATCGAATGCGACGCCTGTATCGATGTCTGCCCCGTGAATTGCCTTACCATCACGGACGGCGGATCCGAAGACAAAATCCGGAACCGGCTCAACTCGCCTGCGATGAACCAGGAACAGGACATCTACGTTTCCTCCGCTCTGCCCCAAACGGGAAAAGTCATGGTCAAGGATGAGAACGTTTGCGTGCACTGCGGACTGTGCGCGGAACGATGCCCGACCGGCGCCTGGGACATGCAGAAATTCACGCTCAACATCCCGTACGCCTCCGATCTCCCATGCTCAAAAGTAACGACGTAATCGCCAACGACTTCGTCATTAAAGTGGCGAACGTCAACGGAACCGGATCTTCCAGTGCCAACAGCCTGCTGATGAAGTCCATCTTCCACATGGGCGTTCCCGTCATCGGCAAAAACTACTTCCCGTCCAACATTCAGGGACTTCCCACATGGTATGAGATTCGCGTCAGCAAGGACGGATACGTCTCACGGTCCGGTCGCGTCGACATCATGGTGTCGATGAACGCGCAGACCTACCTGCAGGACCGGGATGAGGTGAGTTCGGGAGGATACCTTCTGTATGACTCGAGCTGGCCCCGGGAGGACCGGCTTGCGCGCAACGACATCACCTTGCTGGGTGTTCCGCTCTCCAGAATCTGCAACGAGGCGTTTACCAGCGCGCGGGCCCGGATCCTGATGAAGAATATCACCTACGTAGGCGCGCTGTCGGCTCTGCTCAACATCGACCACGACGTCATTAGCGATCAGCTGAAGAGGACCTTCGCGGGGAAGGAACACCTGTTCGAGGCGAACATGAAAGCCATCCAACTGGGTCACGACTATGCCATCAAGAATTTCAGTTGCCCCCTTCGGTTTCGGGTCGAGCCGCTGGACTATACCGCAGACCTCATGATGATCGACGGGAACACGGCGGCGGCGCTCGGTTGCGTGTACGCGGGAGCTACGTTAGGCGCGTGGTACCCCATCACCCCGTCGACCTCCCTCATGGACGGGTTCACCAAGTTTTGTGAGAAGTTCCGGATAGATCCCGTCACCGGGAAGAAAAAGTATTGTATCATCCAGGCGGAAGATGAACTCGCCGCAATCGGGATGACCATCGGCGCCGGCTGGAACGGAGCCCGGGCATTTACCTGCACCAGCGGGCCAGGCATCTCCCTGATGTCGGAATTTCTCGGCTTCGGGTACTACGCGGAAGTGCCCACCGTGGTCTTCGACGTCCAGCGGGTCGGCCCCTCCACCGGAATGCCCACCCGCACGCAGCAGTCCGACATCTTGAGTTGCGCTTTCGCATCCCACGGCGATACCCGCCACGTACTCCTGTTCCCCGCCTACCCGGAGGAATGTTTTTATTTTTCTCTTGAGGCATTCGACCTGGCGGAACGCCTGCAAACTCCGGTGATCGTGCTGTCCGATCTGGACATCGGCATGAATGACTGGCCCTGCCCGAAACTTACCTGGGCCCCGTCCTACAAGCCCGACCGCGGCAAGGTTCTGGACGAGGAGGAACTGGAACACCTTGAAGATTTTTACCGGTACCAGGACACCGACGGCGACGGTATTTGCTTCCGTACGTTTCCCGGGGTTCATCCGCGCGGCAGTTTCTTCACCCGGGGTTCCGGCCACAACCAATACGGAGGCTATACCGAGGATCCGGAGGAGTACCAGCAAGTGCTCGACCGCCTGCGGCGAAAATGGGAAACCGCGAAAAAATTTGTGCCCGAACCATTGGTGCAGACCCAACCGGGCGCCAAATCCGCCATCATCGCACTGGGCAGCAGCGACGGAGCCGTGCAGGAAGTTCTCGAACACGCTGATCAACCGCTGGATTACATGCGGATCCGGGCGTTTCCCTTCTCCGACGGCGTTCAGGAATTTATCGACACCCATGAAAGAATCTTTGTCGTAGAACAAAACCGGGACGCACAGTTGAAGACCTTGTTGACGGTGGAACTGAACATAGACAAGCGTAAGTTGATTTCGGTGCTGCACTATGATGGGTTCCCGATCGGGTCCGACCATGTTCTCGCGGGCCTCAACGGACTGTTGAAAGAGAGCGTCAGGGTATGAGCTACATTTCCAAACCCAGGGTCCCCTACGCGGGCATCAAACGGAACAAGCTGGGGCTCACGATCCGGGACTACGAAGGCGGCATGTCCACCCTGTGTGCGGGTTGCGGTCACGACTCGATCACCGCGGCGCTTGTTCAGGCGTTCTTCGAACTCGAAGTCGCCCCGCACCAGGTGGCGAAACTGAGCGGTATCGGCTGCTCGTCGAAAACCCCGGCGTATTTCCTGGACGGTGCCCACGGACTGAATGCGGTCCACGGCCGCATGCCCGCGATCGCCACCGGCGCAAACGCGGCGAACCGAAATCTTTATTACGTCGGCGTATCGGGAGACGGAGATTCTTTATCCATTGGAATCGGCCAGTTTGCGCACGCGATCCGGCGCAATGTAAACATGCTTTACATCATCGAGAATAACGGCGTGTACGGTTTAACAAAGGGACAGTTTTCCGCGTCCGCAGACATTGGATCCACGGCGAAGAAGGGAGAACAGAACCAGAATCTGCCAATCGACCCGGTCGTTTTAGCACTCAGTGTCGGCGCGACCTATGTTGCGCGCAGTTTTTCGGGGGACAAGGATCAACTGATCCCGATACTAAAGGGAGGCCTGATGCATCAGGGCTTCGCCCTCATTGATGTGATTTCCCCCTGTGTGACCTTTAACGACCACGCAGGCTCCACCAAGAGCTACGCACACACCCGAGAGCACATCCACGAGACCGTTCGCAGCGATTTTGTCCCGCCCGCCGAAGCGATCGAAATCGAATACCAGAAAGGATCCGTGACTCCAGTGCGCCTGCATGACGGCAGCCACATCCTGCTAAGAAAAGTCGCGCCCGAATTCAGCGCGGAAAGCCGGTCCGAAACCGTCTCATATATCGAAAAACATCAAGCAAAGGGCGAAATTGTGACCGGCCTGCTCTTTCTGGATGAGGGGCCCGGCGACCTGCACGAGACCAGCGACACAACGGAGCAGCCTCTGTGCGCAATTGAGTACGACTCGCTCTGTCCCGGGGAATCCGGCCTGGAAGACGTCTACCGTATATACCGATAGCGTTCGCGCAAATCGCCTTGCATCCGGAGTGCTGGGTGACCACAATACTGCGCTTTATTCACGTAACCATCTGATTGATCGGGGGTTCCATGATGAACGAGGAACAGGGCAGTCACGAAACAACTAGTTCGGCAAACCGGACTTGGATCATTGCAGGCCTGATCGTCCTGGCAGTCGCGGGTCTGCGTACGATCACTCAGGGGTCAACCTGGCTTCACCTTGCCACCGGCAAATTTGTGTCCGGCAACGGAATCCCACGGACGGCATCGTGGAGCCTCACCGGCGGGGACGAATCCTGGATCGCCGATACCTGGCTATACGATCTGATTCTCTACAAGTTGTGGGCCGTCGGGCCCGGGGCGGCGACTTTTGTGCATATTGCCTTGGCCGTGGCAGCCTTCATTCTGCTCCTGCCTACGGCAATACAATACAGCCGCGGCGTCGCTCCTGCGCTTGGGCTCATGCTCTGCACCTGGTTGATTCTTCCGACCTTTGAGATCTCCCCCCGAATCTTCTCGCTGATTTTCCCTGCTTTATTCCTGGCGGTTCTGACGAAACAACGTCCCGCCTGGGCATTCTGGCTTACACTTCTTGTTGGGCAAGTGCTGTGGACCAACATTCACGGATCGTTTCTGGTCGGCCCCCTGCTTTGTGCTGCTTTTGCGCTGCAAGTGTCCCGCGTCAAGTCGGGCCCGTATTCGGTGAAGCAGCTCCTGGCGGCGACCGGACTGACCGCGCTGGTCACCCTGGCAAATCCCTACGGCCCGGCTTTACACGGCCACATCGCTACCCTGACGTTCGCCCCTGGATTTGCACACGGCATGGAATGGATCTCACCGTTCCATACCCATTTCGGAAATGCTCTCCTCAAAAACCTCACCACGGCGATTCTCGTCGTGGGTGCGATTGGCCTGGCGACCTATCGCCAAAAGCTCCCCCTGGCCCTGACATGCATAGCGATCGCCGCCGCCTCAACCACCATGTTCAGCAAGGGCACGAGCGTCAGTATCTTCATCCCGATGATGTCACTTCTCACCTTCCCCTTCATCTGCTTGAGCATCTCTGCCGGCACCGAAGTGATCACCCGCAAACTAGAGAATTCCGGGTTGCCTGAGCGTGCATTGTCGATGGTTGGGTCAGGCATCGCTTCGACTGTGTTTGTTGTTTCGATCGGCATGATCTTTTCCAACCAGTACTATCGGGTGATCGGAAGCGCGGCGGCCTTCGGGCTTGGCGTAAATTCCGACACCGTTCCATCCCGGGCTGCGGAGGTGATTGGACACGTATCCTTTCCCGAGCGAGCCGCAAATCTGCCGATCGACGGCGGATACCTCGCGTACCAGTTTCCCGCCCGGAAAATTTTTGCCGATCAGCGCCCGCGCGGGCATGATGCCGATTTCTACGCCGGCCTCGGGAATGCGCTTGCGTCCAGTTCAGAGCAGGCCCAAAAATTCTGGCTAGAGCACGATGTCGACGCGATCATATTGAATACCGTGCATTACGGCGGAAGTTCGGCTCTGGTACCGCTTCTGAGCGCCGGACCGTGGCGTCTGCTATATTTTGACGGCACCACCGCCATCCTCGTGCGCAACAAGCCGGAGTATGCTGCGATCCTTGGCGACGTTTCCATCCGGCAGGCAGGCCTGGATGCCATCGAAGAGGCACACATATCCTACCGCGAATCGATACGGAGCCCGATCGGAGCGCCAATCAACGCCCGCCTCGTGGGTGCGGGCACCGCATTCTTCCTTTTGCAGCAGTACCGGGAAGCCTACGCCGCGCTGGAACCGGTCGTCCTCAATGCGCCCGCCTTCGACAGCGGCTGGTACATGCTCGGAGTGTCGCAACTAAAAACAGGAATGGATGAGCGCGCCGTCTCGTCCCTTGAGCAGGCCTGCGACGGGCAGCCGAAATCCGTGATGGCCTGGTTGTGGTTGAGCCAGGCGTACGCCAACGCCGGAAAAGATTCGCCCGCAGCGGTCGCGTTTGCACGGGCATCGGACCTGAGTCCCGAGGAGGCTCGCAAATTCGGCGATCCGGTAGGTGCCGGCACAGGATTGCCCCCCAGGCCCTAAAAACCAAGCATTCGGGCGGTTTTCGGGTTTCTCCCAAAATCACCATTATTTTATAGAATCTACCAAGGGCTTGACGCCGAGATGCCCCTTCTTTAGTGTTCGGGCGCTCTTAACATCGCGAAGTGTGAAGCGGCGGGCTACGGCCCGCTCTTTTTATCTCGGCGGGGTATGGTCGTGCGAGCGCGGGCACAAAATACTCAGGTTCGGCGTCGGCAAAACGCCGGGCTGGGCGAAATGAGGCGCAATAATGAATAGTGAATTGCAGGCAATGGTTGAATACATGGAACGGGAGCGGGGCATCGAAAAAGAAACGATGCTGGCCGCGCTGGAGGATGCTCTGTTGAGCGCCTCCAAGCGAAGCAATAGTTCCAGCACAAATCTCCGGGTAGAGATCGACAGAGCCACCTACAACATCCGTGCGTGGGCGAAGGTCGAGGTCGTGGAGCAGTCACGAAACAAAATGGAGCAGGTGAGCCTGAAAAAGGCCCGTGAAAAGCATCCGGATATTGCGATTGGCGATCTGACCGAAGTCGAAGTGGACACCAAGGACTTCGGCCGGATTTCAGCACAGACCGCGAAGCAGGCGATTCTTCACCGGATTCGGCAAGCGGAAAAAGAACGGATCTATGCAGAGTACAAGGACCGGGCCGGGGATGTTGTCACCGGGACCGTGCGACGGTTCGATCGCAGCGACGTGATCGTCGAGCTGGACCGGGCCGAGGCGATCATGCCGTCCAGGGAACGCGTTCCGACCGAAGAGTATCAGATCGGAGATCGGATTCGCGCGTTCATCCTGAACATCGACAACGCTGCGCACGGTCCGCAGATCGTATTGAGTCGAAGCCACCCTTCGTTTGTGCGGAGACTCTTCGAACTGGAAGTTTCGGAGATCGCGGACGGCACGGTGGAGATCAAAGGAATCGCGCGCGAAGCGGGGTTTCGAACCAAGATCGCCGTCCTCTCGCATGACGAAAAAGTCGATCCGGTGGGAGCTTGTGTCGGGATGCGCGGGATCCGCGTTAAGAATATCGTGCGTGAACTATCCGGCGAAAAAATTGACATCGTGCGATGGCACGATGACGTCAAAACATACGTGACCAACGCACTGGCGCCGGCCCGGCTGAACAAGGTAACGGTCGATCCGAGCCTCCGCGCGGTCGAAGTCGTGGTAGACGGCGACCAGCTTTCTTTGGCGATTGGGAAGAAAGGCCAGAATGCACGGCTCACGGCCAAGATTACCGGATGGAAAATCGACATTCAAAAGAATGAAGAGCACATTGGGTTCGAAGAGAAGGTTGCACGGGCAGTGGCAGAATTGGCCTCGCTCGAAGGAATCGGAGACGAATCTGCAACAAATCTTGTCCAATCCGGCTTCCTGACCTTGGAAGGCATTCTCGCCGCGGAACTTGGCGATCTGGAAAGCGTCGAAGGGTTCACGCCAGAGATAGCTCAACAAGTGCATGACGCGGCCGGAGCCGCCTACGAGCGGGAGCACGGCAAAATCGAAGCATGAGAATTCACGAGCTAGCGAAAAAGTTGGATATTCCCAGCAAGGAACTGATCTCGAAACTCAGGTCCCTGGGGATCGAAGCGAAGAGCCATATGAGCGCCGTGAGCGACGAGGATGAGGCGAAAGCACTGCAAGCGCTCGCCCCCACGGCGGTGGCGGAATCGGCACCGGTTGAAGCAACGGCGGAAATCGTGGTAGCGGAGGCTGCAGAACCGGAACCACCGGCCATCGAGGAACCCGCGGCGGAGGAGCCGCCCGCACTCATTGAGACGGAGGCGGAACCGGCGCCGGAGGAGGCGGAAGAGGCCGACGACAAGAACATCATCGTCAAAGGCCCGGTGGTGGTCCGCGATTTTGCGGAAATGCTGAATATGAAACCGAACCAGGTCATCGCCGAGTTGATGGCGATGAACGTGTTCGCGTCGATCAGCGAGAAAGTCGACATCAAGATTGCCCAGCAGCTTGCGATCAAACATGGGTTTACCCTTGAACAAGAGAAGCGTCAGCCAGAAAGAAAACCGGCGCCTCCCGTCAAAAAGGAGGAGCAGAAGGAGCCGGAAGTTGATAAGCCGGACCAGCTGCAGCTTCGTCCCCCGATCATCACCTTCATGGGACACGTTGATCACGGTAAAACCTCGCTGTTGGACTATATCCGCAAAACCAAAGTGGTGGCGGGTGAGCACGGTGGGATCACACAGCATATCGGCGCCTATTCAGTCGAACACAATGGCCATAAAATCAGCTTTCTCGATACTCCTGGGCACGCCGCATTCACCGCGATGCGAGCACGTGGCGCGAACCTGACGGACATCGCGGTCATTGTCATTGCTGCCGATGACGGCTTGATGCCCCAGACCAGGGAAGCGATTCAGCACGCGCAGGCCGCAAATGTCGCGATCGTGGTTGCCATTAACAAAGTCGACCTGCCTGCGGCCAATATTGACCGGGTGAAACAACAACTGCAGAGCGAAAATCTCAGTCCGGAGGATTGGGGAGGCGACACAATCTGCGTACCCGTTAGCGCCGAAACCGGCGCCGGCATCGATGAATTGCTCGAAATGCTGTTGCTCCAGGCAGAAGTTCTGGAACTCAAGGCCAACCCGGATCGCAAGTCCCAGGGATACGTCATTGAGGCGAGGCTGGAGCCGGGAAGAGGCCCCACCGCGAACCTCCTGGTTCGACGCGGCACGTTGACTCTCGGAGACTCAATCGTATGTGGACCCTACTCTGGGCGCGTAAAAGCGCTCATCGACGACCGGGGCAAGAAAATCAAGTCGGCCGGTCCAAGTATGCCGGTCATGTGTCTCGGCCTCGCCGACGTACCGGAAGCCGGCGCGAAGTTCGAAGTTTATCCCAACCCGAAACAGGCCAAGACCGAATCGGATCAGCGGATCGCCGATTTGCGCGAAAAATCGCTGGAAGCGCCCGCGCGGAAAGCGTCGCTGGATGACCTCCTCAGCCAGACGAATCCGGATCTGACCGAGCAACTTTCCGTCATCATCAAGGCGGACGTACAAGGCTCAATTGAAGCGCTGATCCAATCGCTGCGTGACATCAAAAGCGAAAAAGTCGAACTGAAAATCGTCATGAGCGCGGTGGGCAATGTGACAACCAACGATGTGCTTCTCGCCAGCGCATCGAACGCGATCATTCTCGGATTTCACGTTGCGCTCGACGGGTCGGCAGCAAGCCTGGGGAAACGGGAGGGCGTCGAAATCCGCCTCTATCAAATTATTTACGAACTCGTCGATGAAGTCCGAGACGCGATGACAGGGCTGCTTGCGCCCGAAGAGAAAGAGCGCGTAGTCGGGCAGGCGCAGATCCGGCAGGTCTTCGAACTCAGCAACCGCAACCGCGTCGCAGGATGTATGATCACGAAAGGGCGAATCTCTTCCCGGGCCCGGGCCCGGGTTATTCGGGGCAGCGATGTGCTTTATGAAGGCCGGCTCGAAACATTGAAGCGGTTTCAAAACGACGCGAGAGAGGTCAGGGAAGGACAGGAATGCGGGTTGCGCCTGGACGCCTTTTCGAAATTCGAAGTCGGGGATATCATTGAGACCTATGAGATTGAGCAATTGGCGGCTCAACTCTAACCGCAGCCGGTCCGGTTTTTCTCGATCGGACACAATCATCCCGCGGCCGCCGGGACCCCGGGAACAAAAATTTCATGCCGTCGGATCGCCTAACCAGAGTCAACGAATTGCTGAAACGTGAAATCGCCTCGGCGATTTTCCGGATAGTCGACAATCCGGATTTTGACTTTGCGGCCGTAACCGTCACCAAGGTCTCGGTCAACAGCGATTTGCGAAGCGCCCGCGTATTCATGTCCATTCGTGGAGAGGAGCCGGTCCGGAAAAAACTGTTGAAGCAAATCCGCGGGCATCGCCGGGATTTCCAGGCAGCGGTCGGGAAAAATGTGGTGCTCAAGTATAACCCGCTCTTGAAATTCGAATTGGATGGCTCCGTGGAACAGGGCGATACCGTACTGAAACTGATTTCTGAGTTAGACAGACAAAACCCTCCGGAGCTAGACGATCCGTAGGATGGCTGACGCGCGGAAAGCCCTGCGATGAATGGTTTCCCTTCTTCCGGAACAACACCCACAGCCGACGGCCTGCTTCTTATCGACAAGCCCGCCGGGTACACGTCTCACGACGTAGTCGCCCGAATGCGCCGGCATCTGAGAATGAGAAAGATCGGCCATGGAGGAACGCTGGATCCCATGGCAACCGGTCTCCTCGTTCTCCTGCTCGGCCGCGGAACCAAGCTCTCCAACCTCGTAATGGGGTCCGACAAAATGTACGAAGGCACCATTCATCTGGGTGTGAGCACCGATTCGCAGGACGTAGATGGGGAGATCTTATCGGAAGCCGATGCATCAGGAGTAACTGCAGAGCAAATCGACAACGAGCTTCTGAACTGGAGCGGAGATCTGATGCAGACCCCCCCCATGATTTCTGCCGTTAAAAAGGACGGGGTTCCTCTCTACAAGCACGCGAGGAAGGGAAATACGGTAGCGCGGGAGCCACGGTTGATTCATATCTATTCCTTTCGCATGGCCCGGTTCGATTCGCCGCTCGTGGAATTTCAGATCCGTTGCACCAAAGGGACCTACGTCCGTACGCTGGCATCCGATATCGGAGATGCTCTCGGGTGCGGCGCCCACCTCTGCGCCCTGCGGCGCACCGAGTCGGGCACACTTCATCTCAACGATGCCATAACCCTTGAACTTGCACTCGAAACCGAACCTGAGGATCTGTTTCGCCGCGTCATTCCACCCCACCGTGTGCGGTCCGCTATGGGAGGGGAGGAGTGAAAATAATCCGAACTCTAGATCAGCAGGTGTCCGGATCCGACGGAATGGTGGTGGCGGTCGGAAATTTTGACGGAGTGCACCTGGGCCACCGAAAAGTCCTGGAACGGTGCCGGCTCCTCGCGTCCGATAACGCGGCCGAGGCATGGGCCCTCACCTTCGATCCCCATCCTCAGCGCATTGTGCGCCCGGCGCAGCCGCCCCCGCTTCTAATGACCCTCACCGACAAGTTGGAGCGCATCGAATCACTAGGGATGGACGGAGTCCTGGTGGTGCCTTTCGATCAGACGATCGCCGCCCAGAAACCCGCGGAATTTATCTCCTCGCTCATAAAAACTCTGCCCGGGTTGACGCACATGGTGGTGGGGCCGAATTGGAGGTTCGGACACCATGCCGCCGGAACCATAGATACCCTCGCTGAACTCGGCGAAGAGCAGGGATTCAAAGTGGATGTCTGCGACCCCTGCGCTTACGCCGGAAAACCGATATCCAGTACACGCCTTAGAAACGCGGTCAAGTCCGGCCGGCTGGACGAGTTTCGGGAAATGTCGGGACGTCCCTATCGGCTCCGAGGAACCGTAATCCGTGGAAAACAGGTGGGTCGTGCACTTGGATTCCCCACCGCAAATCTGGAACCGGCCACCGAAGTTCTGCCACCGTACGGTGTGTTTGCAGTACGAGTCGAATTCGAAAATCAGCAGACATCCGGGGCTGGATACTTCGGTCGCCGCACGGGGGCCGGATCTGCCGAGCTGAAAAATCTTTTTGAAACCTACCTGTTTGACTTCGAGGGCGACCTGTACGGAAAGTTGATCGAGGTGGACCTGCTTTCGTTTATCCGGCCGGACCAGCGATTCGAGTCCGAGACCGCGCTGCAGAGCCAGATCCGCGAAGACATTGAAGCGATCCGGTCCGTTTTGTCAGCGTTACCGGAACCATCGGGTAACGTGCTGACCCGCCGGCGCGGAACACGGTAACTCCAACGTAGTACGACGACCGCACTCGCAGGACGAGGCTACTTCTTCTCCATCTTTGCCCAACTATTGCGCAAAGGAACCGTGCGGTTGAACACGGGTCGCGCGGGCGACATGTCCACCGAGTCGGCGGCGAAATAGCCGAGCCGTTCGAACTGAAAATGAGTTCCGGGTTTTGCCTCGGCCAGGTCCGGCTCGACCAGGGCGGAGACCACCTCAAAGGCCTTGGGGTTAAGGATATCGGAAAGCGGGCGGCCCTTGTCGGCAAGCGGATCTGCTTCGGTAAAGAGTCGGTCATAAAGCCGTACTTCGGCTTCTACTGCGTGGGCGGCGGATACCCAATGGATGGTTCCCTTTACTTTTCGGCCGTCCGGCGCGGATCCGCCTCTTGAATTCGGATCCCATTCGCATCGCAATTCGGTAATTTCGCCGGTCACCTCGTCCCGGAGCGCTTCCTTGCACGTCAAAAGGCATGCATAGCGGAGTCGCACTTCCCTGCCGGGCGAGAGCCGAAAGTACTTCTTCGGTGGTTCCTCCATGAAATCGTCCCGCTCGATAAAAATCTCTCGGGAAAAAGGAATACTCCGTGACCCTGCATCCGGATCCTCCGGATTGTTCACGGCATCGAAAAACTCCGATTCCCCTTCAGGATAGTTTTCGATGACGACTTTCAGCGGGCGCAATACCGCCAGTCTTCGGGGGGCGACACGGTTCAGGTCATCCCGTACGCAGTGCTCCAGCAGCGCAACGTCCGTCAGTCCGTCATACTTCGTGATCCCGATCTGATCGCAAAACGCGCGAATCGCTTCCGGGCGGAATCCTCGGCGCCGGAGGCCGGCCAGCGTCGGCAACCGGGGATCATCCCATCCATCCACGATTCCGTCGGCTACCAGCGTCTGGAGGATTCGCTTACTCATCACGGTATAGGTGAGGTTCAGCCGCGCGAATTCGTACTGCCGGGGAGTCGATGAAACACCGAGGTTTCCCAGAAACCAGTCATAGAGGGGACGATGTACCTCGAATTCCAGCGTACAGAGCGAATGGGTCACACCCTCGATGGAATCCGAAAGTCCGTGCGCGAAATCGTACATGGGATAAATGCACCACGCCGCACCGGTTCGGTGATGTTCGGCTTTTTTGATCCTGTAAATTGCGGGATCTCGCATATGCAAATTCGGCGAATTCATGTCGATCTTTGCGCGCAGAACGTAGGTACCCTCTTCGAACTCTCCATCTTTCATCCGCCGGAACAGATCCAGGCTTTCCGCGGGGGAACGATTTCGATGAGGGCTTTCGCGGCCCGGAGAGGTAGGTGCTCCACGGTATTCCTTAAACTCTTCGGGAGTCAGGGTACAGACATACGCCTTGCCGTTCTCAATGAGTTCCTCGGCGAATGCATACAACTGATCATAGTAGTTGGACGCGTAGTATTCGTGTTCGCCCCAATCGAATCCCAGCCAATGCAGATCCCGCTTGATCGCCCGCACGAACTCATCTTCTTCGGCCTCGGGATTCGTGTCGTCAAAGCGCAGATTGCAAACACCGCCCCGCTCCTCCGCGATTCCGAAATTTAAGCAGGCGGATTTAGCGTGTCCAATGTGAAGGTACCCGTTCGGCTCCGGCGGAAACCGGGTGATCACGGATGTGTGTCTACTTGAAGACAGATCTTCATCTACGATGGTGCGAATAAAATCAGTCGGAGCCGGTTTGGACTCTTTTCCCGTCAATTCAGTGCTCATCCCATTGTCCTCTTTCATTTGCAAACACGGATCGTACTGAGTAGACGCGTCATTGAACATTCATTATTCCAGCGAAGCTTCGATGATCGACCGGGCATCCTGCGCGATTTTCTCTACGGCAGACTGACTCGGGGCTTCGGTAATGATGCGGAGGATCGGCTCGGTGTTGGAGCGCCTGATGTGCAGCCAGCTATCCCCGAAGTCGACATAAATGCCGTCCATCAGATCCAATTTCTCGTTTTCGTAGTGCCGGCGGACGGCGCGAAGGACGCCGGGCGCCTGGCTGGGTCGAATCGGAATTTTCTGTTTTAGCAGCTCATATTTCGGCAGATCGGACCGCAAGGAAGCGATCGTCCGTCCTGTTTCCGCCAGGAGCTCAAGAACCAGCGCCATCGCCGTATAACTGTCCCGGCAGGGATGCACCACCGGAACAATGACGCCACCGTTACTTTCTCCACCAACGACCGCCCCGATCTCCATCATTTTTTCCGATACGTAAATTTCGCCCGTTTTTGTTCGTATCACGTCGCAACCTTCTTCGGCGGCCACATGGTCAATCACCTTGGAGGCCGACTGATTCGTGACGACCGGACCACGGGCATGGGAGGAAAGGACCTGGCGGACGGCCAATGCGAGAGTAAGATCCTCTCCGATTGGCGTGCCGGTCTCATCAAGCAGGGCCAGTCGGTCGCCGTCTGGATCCTGCGCGAATCCGACCACGCACTCGTGCTTCCGGACTGCGTGCCCCAATGCTTCAAGATTCTGCGGAATTGGTTCGGGCGGACGCTCGAACCTGCCGTCGGGCCGATCGTGGATGGTAACAACCTCGCACCCCATCCGGTCCCTCAGAAACGGCACCGAGTGAATGGCGCCCACGCCATTGCAGCAATCCACAGCCACGCGAAACTTTCCGGACCGAATCGCGTCCCCGGAGACGTATTCCACCACGCGCTCAAGATGACCCTGCATGGGCTGTTCTATCTCCACAACTCTTCGCAATTCGAACTCTTCAACATAGGGAAAATCCTGCTGGTGATAGATGTCAAATAGCTCATCGGCTTCCGACGGTCTCAGAAACATTCCATCCCGTCCGACGAACTTCAGTGCGTTCCATTCCACGTCATTGTGACTTGCCGTGATCGCGATCCCGCCGTTCGCGCCCAGGGCTCGTGTGAGATAAAGAATCGTGGGCGTGGGAACCACGCCGGCGAGCAGGGGTTTGTTCCCAACGCTTTGGAGCCCGGCGATCACGGCTTCCTCCACCATCCGGCCGGTCGGTCTCGTGTCGCGCCCCACAACAACGGGGCCTCTTCCCGCATACATCCCAAACGCCTGCGCGAACGATGCCGCAAGCTGCGGGGTAAAGGACTGACCCACGACCCCCCGAACACCTGAAATTCCAACTTTCAGTGCTTCACGCATATTTAATCATCAGATCTCATGGTCCACCATCTTTGCGATTTCGTCTGCCCGCTGTTCGGCGCGGACACGGTCCGTCGACTCGGAAATAATTCGAATCAGCTGCTCGGTCTGAGACGGTCGTACGTGTACCCAGCCGTCTTCCCAATCGATGCGGATGCCGTCGGAGCTCTCCTTCGTTCCTCCTGCCCACTCAGAGAGGCGCCCGCCAATAGAATCGACCGCATGATACGCGGCGTGTGCATCGCAGGGCCGGCGGTGTTTGATGATGTGGTACTTGGGGAGCGCCCGCAGCAGTTCGGACGCTCTTCTGCCGGACTGTGCCATTGACTCCAGGATGATCGCCATCATCAGGAAGCCATCAAACCCCTGGCTGAACAACGGCAAAACCACGCTGCCGCTGCCCTCCCCTCCCAGAACACCCTGCTCATCTGCCAGCAACGCAACGACATAGGCCTGCCCCACCCGGGTTTTCACGAGCTGCGCCCGGTGACGGGCCGCGACGTCATCGACCATTCGGGAGGTACAGGTGTTCGTGACGACGACCCCCGGCTGACGTTGCAACACATGGTCCGCGACGACAGCGAAACTGTATTCTTCACTGGCCTGCTCACCTTCTTCGGTCACGATCGAAACGCGGGCCACGTCACTGTTGAGTACGAATCCGATATCCCCATCCACATGTTCGATGAAGGAAGCGAGGTGCTGTGCGCTGCGAGGCCGCGGCTCCGGCTCCCGCGCGAGATAGCCGGACGGCTCCGCATTTACGGACACGAGTTTGAGCCCGAAGCGGTCCGCGAACGGTTTCAGGAAAACGCATCCGGCTCCCCCGATGGGGTCGATCAGGACGGTGAATTTTTTCCGGCGGATCTCTTCGACACATACAACCTCGCAGAGCCGATCCAGGTAAGGTTCGAAGTAGTCGTTGCACTCGACTGCGTCACCCTGGTTCGCAAAAGTCGCTTTTCGAAAATCGCCGGCGTGGAAAAGGTCGAGTACGGCTTCCCCGGAATTGGTGTCGAGGCAGGCGCCATCTCGGCCGATCAGCGTAATTGCATTCCAACCCATGCCCATGTGACCGGCTGTAATCGAAAGAGCGCCGGCTGCGTCGCGCCGCGCGGTACTAAACTGTAGGACCGGAGTCGGACACACACCGAGGTCCAGAACTTCGCATCCCGACCCGATCAAGCTGGATTTCACCGCGGATGCGATCATGGGGCTACTGTAACGGGTGTCGCGCCCCAGAAGCACGCGTCCTCCTTCGATGGAGGTTGCAAAGGCGGCCGCATAGTTCTGCACTACCGGAACCGTCAAGGAAGTGCCGACGTGACCGCGAAGACCGAAACTGGACACGCGAAGAGTTTTCATCAGGAATCAGCCTCCTCGATCTCCGTCTCTCCTTCCGAGGATTTCCGGTCATCCATCCACAAAATCCAGATACATAGCTCATACAACAGGTAGAGGGGCACCGCCATGGCAAACTGGCTCACGACTTCCGCGGGCGTCAAAAACATGCCGGTGATGAAACATCCCACAAGCACATGCTTCCGTTTGCTCCGAAGTTGCTGATGCGAAACCAGTCCCATCTTGCCGAGGATCACGATGATCACCGGCATCTGAAATGCCAGGCCGAAGCCGATCATGAGTTGAATGACGAACAGAACGTAATACTGAATCGTCCACTCCGGGGTCAGGTCCATCCAGCCATGAATCGTAAGAAGCATCCGTAGAGCGTACGGGACGATGATATATCCGAGGACCACGCCAAAGATGAACAATCCCGCGGAAAAACCACTGGCGCGACGAATCAGCTGCTTTTCGCGGGGCGTGAGTCCGGGAAAGACAAACCGGGTGACGAAGTAGATGATGACGGGAAACGCGAGGAGCAATCCGCTCCACGTTCCAATGCGCATCCACATGCCGACAACCCCAGTAGGGGAGAGCGAGACGATGCGGATGAGGCCCTCCGGATCGACGACGTCCAGAGGTCCCTTGAGGAATTTGACAATTTGGGGCACGAAGCCGATGCAAAGCGCGAGCCCGATCCCCAGAGCAAACAGGCATCGAACGAGCATCCAGCGGAGTTCTTCGAGATGTTCGAGAAAAGGTTTCGGCTCGTCGTCCTGCAACGCTTCCGATTCAGGCGGCTCCATCATCCCGCTCCTCCTCCGACACGGTCGGACCGGACGGCTCCGGCTTCGATTCCTCGCTTCCCGATGCTACCGTATCGGGAGGGGGAAGATCCGGCGGAACCTCCTTCTTTTCCGTTCCGGTGTCGGTATCCGCGTGGACGATCTCGTCGGTAATATCTCGAGCGGCGCGGCGAAACGCCTCCATCGACCGGCCCAGGTTCCGGGCGATTTCCGGAAGCCGTTTCGCGCCGAACAGTACCAGCACGATCGCCAGAATGATGAGAATCTCACCAGGACTCGGCGACCCGCCGAAAAAGAGAACCAGGGGACCAACTGAACTCATGAGGCGCTCCGAATCACAGACCGCATTCTCCTGCGCCGGGACAACTCGTCGTGTTCAGTGGGGCTATTCGAAGAGCTGAAATTTTGCGCGCCGGTTGAGGCGGTACGCCTCTTCATCGTGACCAAACTCAGCAGGATTCTCCTCGCCATAACTCTTGGTTTGAATGCGTTCGCTTTCAACCCCTACATCAATCAGGTACTGCCGTACCGCGAGGGCACGGCTCTCCCCCAGCGTAAGGTTATATTCTCGACTGCCACGTTCATCGCTATGACCTTCGATCTCCAAGCGCATTCCCGGCGAATCCTGCATGACCTGCGCAATGGAATCAGCCTTGTAGCGCTCTCCGGCCGCGATCTGCGAGCTATCGTACGCGAAGTACACGTTTTCGTGTTCGCTATCAACGCGATTCCCGAACCTGTCACGTTCTTCTCCCATACCGAATGAACCTGGGCCACCTTCTTCACCGTAACCGCCAACAGGTGTGACCGCGGTGACCCTACCATCTATTCCGCTACCCAACCCGGCCCCTTTCTTGCCCGGCCTCTTGCACCCAGTAAAGATGATGGAGGTGAGAACACACACTAAAACAACTTTGAAACAAACACCCTTATTCATTCTATTTGACCCCTTTGGGAGCGCCGACTCAGCGACAACTCCTATACGACTTTTCCTACGGCGACCAGGAAGGCGAATACCAGTCGCCACGATAGTTAGTTAACGCTATAGGTTCGTCCCCTTTCGTGTCAAGAATGTAGACCTGCGCTTTGTGGTTCACGGTGCGGGTACAGGCGACATGGCGGCCGTCCGGCGCCCAACTCGGATCTTCGTAATCCGCGCCATCCGCGGGTGAGATCATCGCAGACGCCCTTGTCCCCGCGTCGAAAACCGCGATGCGATATTCCCTGCCGCTTCGGGTGCAGTAGACGATTCGGTTGTTCGGCCCCCAGTCGGGGGACACGTTTTCCGAACCGCTACTCGTAATCCGCTTACCACGAACACCTTGCCGGGAAGTGGTGTACAGATTCGGGCGACCGCTGGAGTCGCATACATAGACGATCCTATTGCCGTCCGGCGCCCAGGAGGGACTGGCCTCAGCCGCCCCGGGAGTGTTGGTAATCCGGACCAGTTTTTTGGTTCTCAGGTTTTTGACATACAGTTCAGGATTCCCATCCTTTGACAGAATCAGAACAATGTCCCGTCCGTCTGGAGAAATATCAGCACCCGTGTTAAGACCGGCGTGGCTGGAAATGCGGTCGCGCCCTCCGGTTAATATGTCCACAAGGTAGACATCAGGATACCCTTTCAAATAGGAGGTGTATACGATCTGGTTGTTCGGACCCCACTTCGGCGCGACACTTACGGAATTGTCCTGGGTCATCTGTTTCAGCCCCTGGCCGTCGGAATCTGCCACGTAGAGTTCCTTCTTGCCCGAGCGGGTTCCAACCATAACCAACCTGGCGGAGGCCATTCCATGGTTCCCGGTCACTGCTTTCACGATCGCATCCGCCACCTGGTGGGCCAGGCGGCGGACATCCGTAGCGGCACTTTTGTAATTTCGGTTCAGCAGCGTTCCCCGGCCCCGCTGCTGCACTGCGCAATCCACACTGATCTGATTACCAGAATTCTTGCAGCCACCCTTCAGAGCCACCCCGCTCCCGGCAGAAGTAAATGCAAACCATCCAGACCGCGTAAGATCTGTTTTCAAAACTTGCAGAAATTCGCTCGAAGCTTTGCTGGAATCCGACTTAAAACGACTCAAATCAAGTCCAGTTTTACCGCTTCCTCTGTCAGAAATATGCACCTGCGCGGCACCGTAATTTCCCAATCCCAGCACTGTGAAAATGGATAGGGCTCCCACTGATACGAATGACTTTCTCATATAACGGATCGGCCTCCCTGAACGCGCTACCCGGTTAGTTCAAAATTAATCGTGATTATCTTCGATTTTCCACGGAAATTCGCAGGCAACGGCTTAAGCTCCCTCACCTTGTTAACAGCTCGAAGTGCCGATGCATCAAGCACGGGGCTGCCGGATTTTCTCTGCAGGCGCCGGTTCGTGATTCGTCCGCTTCGATCAACAGTGATCGAAACGATAGCAACAGCTCCCTGCATCACCGTATCGCTGCTGGGTTTCTCATCGCCCCAACTCGCGAAAACGACCTGGCGGACATGGGCGTAATACCAACGGGGAAAATCGGTTTTGCTCGAACTCTTAGTTTTCTTCAGATTCTCGAGTTGCTGGGAAATCTGATTGGCTGCGGATGGTTTTTGGGGGAGCGGTTCGGGCTTCGAATTACTGGGTCTGTTCACCTTCTTTTTACTCAGCGTAATTTTCTTCTTCTCTTTCGGGGGCGGGGCCACGTCGGGCGGGGGCTTTGGATCCGCTGCAGGAACGGGCTCCAATTCCGGAGGGGCGACCGGTTCCTCTATCGTCCGCATGACCGGCGGGGGGTCTGCGATGGATACGAAAGTGGTGATTTCCTGGGTGGCAGAATGATTCGTAAGGCGTTGAAACACGCCTACAAAGAAGATGATCAGGACCACCGCGAGGTGAATCCCGGTCATGACAATCAGGGTACGCTTAAACTCTACGCTCACGGGCCATCATTGCGTTTCTGCCTGTGTCACCAAGGCGATGCGTTTGATTTGGGCGTCACGTATCAATCCCATGACATCCATCACTACCCCGTATCGCAGCGCC